>CAZWKZ010000012.1:0-23233 GCA_964633935.1 uncultured Oscillospiraceae bacterium
ACACCGTCCAGATCAACGGCCAGCCCATCACCTTCCTCGACACCCCGGGCCATGCCGCGTTCACCGAGATGCGCGCGCGCGGCGCAATGTGCACCGATATCGCCATTCTGGTCGTGGCCGCCGACGACGGCATCATGCCGCAGACCATCGAGGCCATCAACCACGCCAAGGCCGCGAATATCCCTATCATCGTGGCCGTGAACAAGATGGATAAGCACGGGGCAAATCCCGACCGCATCCTCACGCAGCTGACCGAGCACGGTCTGACGCCGGCGGAATGGGGCGGCGAAACTGAGGTCTGCCGCATCTCGGCCAAGACCGGCATGGGCGTCGACGATCTGCTTGAGACCGTCATCCTCACCGCCGAGGTGGCCGAGCTGAAGGCCAATCCCAACCGCGCCGGCAAGGGCACGGTCATCGAGGCGCGGCTGGACAAGAGCCGCGGCCCGATCGCGACGCTCTTGGTCCAGAACGGCACGCTGCGCCAGAGCGATCTCATCATCGCCGGCACGGCTGTCGGCCGCGTGCGCGTCATGACCAACGACAAGGGCGCGCAGGTCAAGGCCGCCGGTCCTTCGGTCCCGGTCGAGATCACAGGTCTGACCGAGGTGCCCGCGCCGGGCGACGAGTTCAGCGTCGTCTCTGACGAGCGTATGGCGCGCCAGCTGGTCGAGCAGCGCAAGCAGAAGATCAAGGACGAGCTGAACAAGCGCAACCAGAAGGTCACGCTGGAAAGCCTGTTCTCTAAGCTGCAGGAAGGCGAGATGAAGGATCTCAACCTCATCGTCAAGGCCGACGTACAAGGCTCGGCCGAGGCTGTGAAGGCTTCGCTCGAGAAGCTGTCGAATGAAGAGGTGCGCGTGCGCGTCATCCACGCGGGCGTCGGCGCGATCAACGAATCCGATATTCTTTTGGCCTCGACGTCGAACGCCATCGTCATCGGCTTCAACGTCCGTCCGAACGATCTGGCGCAGGCCGCCGCCAAGCGCGACAAGGTCGATATGCGTATGTACCGCGTCATCTATGACGCGATCAATGAGATCGGCGACGCGATGAAGGGCATGCTCGCGCCCAAGTACCGCGAGGCCGTCATCGGCCACGCAGAGGTCCGCCAGACCTACAAGGTCTCGGCCATCGGCACCATCGCCGGCTGCTACGTCAAAGACGGCAAGGTCACCAGAGACTCGCAGGTGCGCGTGCTGCGCGACAACGTCGTTGTCCACGAGGGCAAGCTCGGCTCGCTGCAGCGCTTCAAGGACTCGGTCAAGGAGGTCGCCGCCGGCTACGAGTGCGGTACGTCGATCGAAAAGTTCAACGACATCAAAGAGGGCGATATCTTTGAATGCTTCGTCATGGAGCAGATCCAGCCCTAAATCAACAAACTGCATCGCCGTATCGCGGCAGGCAATATGCCTGCCGCGGCGGCGTGATTCTTACAAAGGAGGCTGTCTATGGCATCCAACCGAATCGGCCGGATCAACGAAGAGATCCAGCGCGAGCTGGCCGAACTGATCCGCAATCTCAAGGACCCGCGCGTGCAGACGATCCTCTCCATCACGCGCGTGGACACCACGCCGGATCTGCGCTACAGCAAGATCTATATCAGCGTACTTGAGGAAAACCGCCAGCAGGAGGTCTTAAAGGGTCTTAAATCCGCCGGCGGCTGGCTGCGGCGCGAGCTTGGCGCGCGTCTGCAGCTGCGCTACACGCCCGAGCTTGTCTTCACCTTGGACGATTCGCTCAAATACGGCGCGCATATGTTCGACCTTCTGAGCAAGCTTTCAGAAGCGGAGGATACGGCCAATGATGACGCGCAGTGAGCTTTGCGCGTCGCTTCGCGCGCACGACGATTACGTCATTTTGACCCACCGCCGGCCCGACGGCGACACCATCGGCTGCGCCGCGGCGCTGTGTCTGGGCCTGCGCCAGCTGGGAAAGCGCGCGGCCGTGCTGCAAAACCGGCAGTTTACGCCGCGCTTTGCGCCGTACCTGAAGGACCTTACCTGCCCAGAGGCTGCGGCCGGCGCCACGATCGTGAGCGTCGATATCGCGTCGCTGGCGCTGCTCAGCTTTGACGCCGAGCCATACGCTGGGCGCATCGCGCTGGCCGTCGACCACCACGGCAGCAACTCGCTGCCGCTGGAAGATAAGCTCGTCGAATCCGACAAGGCCGCCTGCGGCGAGATCATCTATGATATCCTGCTCGAGCTTGGCGTGCGCGTCACCAAGCCCATGGCCGAGGCGCTGTACATTGCGATCTCGACCGATACGGGCTGCTTCAAATATTCCAATACCTCGGCCAATACCTTCCGTGTGGCGGCCGCGCTGGTGGACGCCGGCGCGGACACGGCCCCCATCAACAAGCTCTTTTTTGACACCAAGTCGTTCTCGCGGCTGAAGCTCGAGGCGCGGCTGGTCGAATCAATGGAGTTTTTTTCCGGCGGGCGCGTGGCCATCTGCGCCCAGCCGAACGCATGGCTTACCGAGCTTGCGCTGAGCGAGGACGACGTAGACTCCATCTCCGGCTTTGCCCGTTCGATCGAGGGCGTACAGATCGGCGTCATGCTCCGCGAGGTGGAAAACGGCCTCGGCAAGCTCTCGGTGCGCACGGACCCGGCATATGACGCGTCCGAGATCTGCCGGCTGCTTGGCGGCGGCGGCCATGCTGCGGCGGCCGGCGCGACGGTCGCCGGCGGCATCGCAGGCGCGCGTCAGGCGATCCTCGCCGTGCTTGCGCAGTGCGGAATCGTCACAGAAGGGTAGCGCAATGGCAAACGGAATCGTAATCGTCGACAAGCCCGCCGGCTGGACGAGCCAGGACGTGACGGCAAAGCTGCGCGGCGTGTTTCATGAGCGGCGCGTGGGCCATGGCGGCACGCTGGACCCCATGGCCACGGGCGTGCTGCCGGTCTTTGTGGGCCGGGCCACGCGCGCGGCCAGCTTTTGCGAGTCGGCGGAAAAAGAATATATCGCGCAGCTGCAGCTGGGCCTTGTGACGAACACACAGGATACGACCGGCGAAGCGCTGCAGCGCCTGCCCGTCAGCGTCACGCGCGAAGCGCTTCTGGCCGTGCTGCCGCGCTTCACCGGGCAAATCAGCCAGATCCCGCCCATGTACTCGGCCGTGAAGGTCGGCGGCAGGAAGCTCTACGAGCTGGCCCGCAGGGGCCAGGAGGTCGCGCGCGCGCCGCGCCAGATCACGATCCATGAATTAGAGCTTCTCGGCGGCGAGGGCGACACCTATACGCTGCGCGTGCGCTGCTCAAAGGGCACGTATATCCGCACGCTCTGCCACGACATCGGCCAGGCGCTTGGCTGCGGCGGCTGCATGGCGGCGCTGCGCCGCACGCGCGCGGGCAGCTTTACGCTGGCGCAGGCGGCGCCGCTGGCCGATCTCATTGCGTGCAGCGATCCGCAGCCGTTCCTGCTGCCGGTCGACAGCCTGTTTTCCTCCTATCCGCCGCTCATCGTGACGATGCCGCAGGCGCAGAAGCTGCGCCACGGCGCGCAGGTGCGCGACTGGCGCTTTTCCGGCGGCACCTACCGCGTGTATGACGAAACGGGCGCGTTTCTCCTGCTCGGCCGCGTCGAGGGTCAAACGCTTGCCACCATCAAGAGCTTTTTCGAGGTAGACCAATGAATCAGAAGCGAGTCGTTGCCCTGGGCTTTTTTGACGGAGTACATCTCGGTCACGCCGCGCTGCTGCAAAAAACGCGCGCACGCGCGAACGAGCTGGGCGTCGCGGCTGCGGCCATGAGCTTTGATACGCACCCCGATACGCTGGTTTTTGGCTGCGAGGTGCCGCTGATCAATACCGCCGCTGAGCGCGCGTGGCTGATGCGCACGCGCTTCGGCATCGACGAGGTCCTGCTCGCACATTTTGACACGGCGATGATGCACATGCGCTGGCAGGACTTTATCACCGATTATCTGATCGGCCATCTGCGCGCCTGCCACGTGGTCTGCGGGCACGATTTCCGCTTTGGCGACGGCGGCGCGGGCACGCCCGCGCGTCTGCGCGAAGCCTGCGCCGGGCTTGGCCTTGGCTGCGACGTGATCGACAAGGTCACGCTGGACGGCCAGATCGTCAGCTCGACGTATATCCGGCAGCTGCTGCTTGCCGGTGAGGCCGCGCGCGCCGCGCGCTTTCTCGGCCACCGGCATCTTGTCAGCGGCACCGTCGTGCGCGGCGCGCAGAATGGCCGCGCCATCGGCTTTCCCACGGCAAATATCTTGTTCGCGCCAAGCGTCCTCGTGCCAAGGCGCGGCGTATATCTGGCCGAGGCCACGGCCGAGGGCCGACGCTATCCGGCGCTTGTGAACGTCGGCGTGCATCCCACGGCAGGCGCGCTGCCGTCGCCGGTGCTCGAGGCGTGGCTGCAGGGCTTTGACGGCGATCTGTACGGGCAGGAAATTTCCGTCGAGCTTGCCGCCTTTACCCGCCCCGAGCGGCCATTTTCGTCGATGCAGGCGCTGCAGCAGCAGCTTTTGCACGACAAACAGGAACTACAGGAGTTTTTTACGCAATAACCATGGACCTACAACGCATTACTTCCCGCGCGCACCCGCTGTTTGACGCGGCGTGGCAGATTTATGAGGCGAGCTTTCCCGCTGCCGAGCGGCGCTCGTTTTCCGATCATCTGCGCGCGCTGTCAGACCCCGCGTTCTATACCTGCGCGGCTGTAGACGGCGGCGCGCTCTGCGCCATCGTTTTTTTCTGGCAGACAGAAGACTTTCTCTATCTGGAGCATTTCGCCGTCGATCCTGCCGCGCGCGGCGCCGGCTACGGCACCAAAGCGCTGCAGGCGCTGATAGACGCGTCCCGCGTGCCGCTCATTCTTGAGATCGAGCAGCCGGTCGACGCGCTCACCCGCCGCCGCGAACACTTCTATGCGCGGCTGGGCCTTCGCCTGCAGCCCTACCCGCACGGGGCGTTCGCCTATCAGGCCGGCACCGTCTGCGTGCCGCTGCGCATCATGGCAAGACCGGATATCACCCAGGCGCAGTACGACGCGTTCTACCGCTTTTTTGCCGGGCACGTGCTGCCCTATACCGCCTGCCGGCCGTAGCATGCCTGCGCGGCCGCCTTGGCGCAGATCAAAAGGGCGCGGCCATCGGTCCGCCGCCGGCACAGTTTCAAAATCGGCAGAAAACGATCCTCCGTATGGCCGCAGCCATACGGAGGATTTTTGTGCTTGCGCTATGTACGCAGCTTTTACACCTGCGTATTATAGATCTGTGACACCGCGCGTTTTCTGCCGCCGATGAAGCACACGGCGGCAAGCGCCGTAATCAGCGCGAACACGGACACCACTGCGCGCGGCGGAAACACCTCGGCCAGCGCGCCGCCCGCCAGCTGGCCGAGCAGCGCGCCCACGGTCATGAGCGTGCTCCAGATGCCGTTGAAGCGGCCCTTTTTCTCGTCGGCAACATAGCTCTGCGTGGCCGAGACGCGGATATTATACGATGTCACGCCGAGGATTCCGGTCAAAAACGTCATGACCATCATAACCGGCACGGGGCAGTACAGATACGTGCCCTCCAGCACAGAAGTCACAACGTATACGGCCAGCGCGATGGCGTATTTGGCCTGCGTGGGAAATTTGATCTTATAGTGCAGGGCGCCGCCGATCATGCGCCCGATGGTACACATTCCCCAGACGACGGTGAACACATACTCGCCGTTTTCAAACGCACCCCGGAAATACGGCAGATCGATCGTCTGGCTCACGCCGGAAAAGAGCGACGAGAACATAAAATATGCCGTAATGGCAAGCAGTCCCGGCTCTGAGAGCAAAAATGCAATGCCCTGTTTGAAATCGCCTGCAAACTGCCGCGCGACGTTCCTCGTCTTTTCCAGCGTCTCGCGGCCGCGCTCGGCCACATACTGCTCCTGCGTTTTGATCTGCAGCTCGAACAGCGCCGCGATGAAAAACGTCGCCGCGTTGAACGCAAACAGCCACACAATGCCCACGGTGTTGTAAAAGAACGCCGAGACCGGCATCATCACAAACGTCATCGTCTCCAGCGTGCTGGAGATGGAATACGCCTTGGTGAAATTCCCCTCAGAAATGAGCAGCGGGTAAAAGCTCTCATACGCCACCTGGTACACGCCGTCGATGCAGCCCATGAGAAAGGTTGCCGCAGCGAAGATCGCGAAGCTGAACCGCCCCAGCCCCAGCATGAGCGCCAGCAGCGTATACAGCCCCGCCGAGCAGAAATCCAGCGTCCAGATCGCGCGCTTGCGCGAAAACCGGTCGAGGAACGGTCCCGACAATATCGGCACGAAGATCGACGGCAGCAGATACAGCGCCAGATAGAGCGCATAATAAAAGCCGGAGTCTGTATAGTCCAGCACCAGCAGGCTCATCGCAAAGCCCGCCGCGTCGTTGCCCAGCATGGAGATGACCGAGCCGAGCGTGATAATGGTAAAATCTCTGGTCCAGAGTTTATTGTTTGGTTTTGTCGTAGTCTCCTGTTTCATATCTTCCGATCTTTCTGTCCGCCGCACCGGCGGCGCAGATCACAGAAGCTCGAGCAGCTGCGAGAGCGTATCGATCAGATACTCCGGCTCCGCCTGCCTTGTCAGCTCCTGCGCGCAGAAGCTTGAACAGATCCCTGCCGCCCGGATCCCGCCCGCGTGCGCGGCCTGAATGCCGCTGGGCGCGTCCTCTACCACAAGGCAGTCCTCCGGTCTTTCGCCGAGCAGTTCCGCTCCTTTGCGGTAGATATCCGGGGCGGGCTTCTTGTTCGCCACGTCGCTGCCGGTCACGATCGCGCCAAAAAGGGCCTCGTCCGCGCCGATGGCGCGCAGGTTGTAGCGCACCTTCACACGGTCGGCCGACGAGCAGACGGCCATCTTCACCCCGCGCGCATGCAGCGCCTGGAGGGTCGGCAGCGTATCGGCCGGCACGGTTGCCTCCGTGCCGACAAGCTGACCGTAGTAGTCGTATGCGCGGTCCTTCATCGCAAGCTCGTACCGGACGCCGTGCTTCTGTGCCACGCCGCCAATGTACTTGTCCTCTCCGCGCCCAACGAACGGAAGAAAATCCTCTGCCGCGGCCTCGACGCCAAACTCGCGCAGCGCGAGAATGCCGGCCTTGGCCATCAGCTCTTCCGAATCGATGAGCACGCCGTCCATATCAAACAAAATCGCCCTAAATTTCATCAAAGAGCCTCCTGATCTCAATACGCAGATGCATTGCTCCGCAGCCTCCTGTTCCGGTAGTCGTTTGCATACAAAAAGGCCGCTGTAGATATACAGCGGCCTGAATACACTCTTACAGCGCCTTTTTCGCGGTCTCGACGAGAACGCCGAAAGCCTCGGCATCAGAGATCGCCAGCTCAGACAGCGCCTTGCGGTTCATCTCGATACCGGCCTTCTTCAGACCGTACATAAAGCGGGAATAGTTGATGCCGAAGGGAGCCACGGCAGCGGAGATACGGGTGATCCACAGCCTGCGGAAATCTCTCTTCTTCAGCTTACGGCCGACGTAAGCGTATACACCGGACTTCGCAACAGCCTGCTTGGCCATCTTGAAGTGGCGGGACTTGGAACCCCAGTAGGACTTTGCCAGCTTCAGGGTCTTATTTCTTCTTTTGCGCGTCATCATTGCGCCTTTCACTCTTGCCATTTTATCGTCCTCCTATGTGTCGTCAATCCTTACGCTTATTTGTAAGGAATCATCTTTTTCACGATATCTTCCACGGTTGCGTCGGCATAGCCGTTCTTGCGCAGGTTGCGCGTGCGCTTGGTGGTCTTCTTGGTGAGGATATGGCTCTTGAACGCGTGCGCTCTTTTCACCTTACCGGTCTTGGTGAGGTTGAATCTTTTCTTTGCGCCGCTATGGGTCTTCAGCTTGGGCATGGTGATTCTCCTTCCGTGTTTTGCTTCAGTTATTTGGAATTCTTGGGACTCAGAAACATGGACATATTGCGTCCTTCGAGTTTGGCGTCCTTGGCTATGACGGCGATCTCAGAACACTCGACGCCGAACCGGCTCAGCAGTTCTGCGCCAAGGCTGGTGTGCGCCATCTCACGGCCGCGGAAACGAACGGTAACTTTAACTCGGTTGCCATCTTTCAGGAACTTCTGTGCGTTCTTGATCTTGGTATTGAAATCGTTGGTGTCGATGCTCGGAGACATGCGGATCTCCTTGACCTCGACCACATGCTGATTCTTCCTGGCTTCTTTTTCTTTTTTCAGCTGCTCGAAGCGGAATTTGCCGTAGTCCATGATCTTACACACGGGCGGAACGGCGCCCGGCGCGATCTTGACAAGATCAAGCTCCTTTTCCTCGGCCAGACGCAGCGCGTCGGCGCAGGACATAATACCAAGCTGGTCGCCTTCGGCTCCGATCACGCGAAGCTCCTTGTCACGGATCTCCTCGTTGATCTGATGATCTAATTTACCGATGATAAAGCACCTCCAAATGCAAAGTGCGGATGCCGCAAAGCACCCGCACATACGATCACGCATTGCCCCCGCAGGGGGAAGATGAAGTATGGACCTCGTCGCTTCTGCTGGAGGTGAGGTGCGGTGCCGCCGCTCCTTCTCTGTTTTCTCCGGAGTATTATACAGATCAATTCTCCGGTTGTCAACATCTTTTTTACGTATTTCTTTGAAAATCGCCCTACGGCGTGAATATGGGCAGCGCCGGCGGGGCCATGGTAAACAGCACCAGCGCCGCGCCGTAAAGCCCCGTCAGGATCACCAGCACGCCGGCAAGGAACGTCAGTCTCCCGCTTTTTTCCAGCGTGTACGCCATCCGAAAGCCCAGCGCGAGCGAAAGATAATACAGCGCGACATCGGCCCACAGGCATTCCACGCCAAAGCCCGCGTACAGCGTATAGTATGTACCCAGCAGCGCCAGCGGCATCACAAGCTGCGCCAGCAGAAAACCGCTCCACGCGCGCTGCGCGTCCGGCGCGCGAAAGCACAGACAAAAGCTCGCCGCCAGAAACGGCCAATATAAAAGCTTCAAGTGCTCCCACACGCTTTCGTTCACCGGCGCGAACAACCCCACCGCCGGCACCGGACACAGCGTATAGGCAAAATGCAGCGCCGTACCCGCCAGCGCGGTGAGCACAAACGCCAGCGCAAACCGCCTTTTCATAAAAACCCCCTCCCGTCATAGTCTATGACAGGAGGGGCGCAATATGTCAAAAATCCCGTCGTTTTTTGCCGCGCGCGCCGCGCCCTTGGGCGGCGCGCCGCAGGCTCATTGGAAAAACCGGCTGTGAATGGCGCGCACGGCGCGCTCGGAATCCTCGATGTCGATGAGCACGGAGATCTTGATCTCGCTGGTCGAGATCATGCGGATGTTGATGCGCGCCTGGTACAGCGCCTCGAACATCTTGGCCGCCACGCCGGCATTGCCGAGCATGCCTGCGCCCACGATCGAGACCTTGGACACGTCGGTGCTGAGATCGAGCGTCTCATAGCCCAGCATCTGCTTATTCTGCTCCAGCAGCTGCCGGCACGCCGGCACGTCCTTTTCAGCCAGGGTGAAGACGATATCCTTGCTCTCGCCGCGGCCGTAGGACTGCAGGATCATATCGACGTTGATTTTCTGCTTCGCCAGAAGGCCGAACACACGATAGGCCATGCCCGGCTCGTCCGCGATCCCGGTCAGCGCCACGCGCGCGATTTTCTTATCCTGCGCCACGCCGGTAATATACGTTTTTTCCACTTTGCTCACGACCTCCTTGACAATCGTACCGGCATGGCCGGTAAAGCTGGAGAGCACCTCCAGCGGGACGTTATAGCTCTTTGCCAGCTCGACCGAGCGGTTATGCAGCACCTGCGCGCCCAGAGACGCCAGCTCCAGCATCTCAGAATATGTGATCTCGTCGAGCTTGCGCGCGTCCGGGACCAGCCGCGGGTCGCAGGTGTACACGCCGTCGACGTCGGTGTAAATCTGGCAAAGATCCGCCTGCAGCGCCACGGCCATCGCCACGGCCGTGGTATCTGAGCCGCCGCGCCCGAGCGTCGTCACATCGCCCTGCCGGTCCACGCCCTGAAAGCCGGCCACAAGCACGATGCGCCTTTGGTCCAGCTCCTGGCGCACGCGGTCGCAGTCGACGCGCCTGATGCGCGCGGCCGTGTGGTTGGCGTCGGTCGTCATGCCGATCTGCCAGCCGCACAGCGACACCACCGGAAAGCCCAGCTTTTCGATCGCCATGGCCATGAGCGCGATGGAGATCTGCTCGCCGCAGCTGAGCAGCATATCCATCTCGCGCCGCGAAGGCGATGCGTTGATCTCGTTCGCCTTGGCGATGAGATCGTCGGTCGTGTCGCCCTGCGCCGAGAGCACGGCGCACACGCTGTTGCCCTTTTGGTAGGTGTCGGTGATGATCTTCGCAACATGGAAGATGCGTTCGGCGTTCGCCACTGAGCTGCCGCCGAATTTTTGAACGATCAGTGCCATTGTGCGCCTCCGCCCTTACTCAAATACCGGCCAGCACGCGTCAAGCGCCGCGCCGCTGGCGCGCAGCTGCGCGCGCGTGAGCGGCTCGCTCACGCCGCCAAAGAAGCCCTGCTGCTCCGGCAGCCATGTGATCTTGCCCAACTTTTGCTCGACGAGCGCTTTTTCCTCGCGCGTGCGAATATAATATTTCGCCGTAAACTCGTCAAACGCGGCCGGCGCGGCCGATGCAGCCGTCCAGCCCGTCGGCTGCGCGCGGCCGGGATTGCGCACGATGTCGATCACGTCGCCAAGCACAGCGCTGGCCGTGGGATAGCGGCCCGCGCCCGGACCGTAAAACATCGTTTCGCCCACGTCGCTGCCGCGCACCAAAATGGCGTTGAATACGTCGCCGACGCTCGACAGCGGCAGATCGTTCTTCATAAAGTGCGGCGAAACGAAGACGAACTTCTTCCCTTCGCGCACCAGCGCGCGGCCGAGCAGCTTGATCTTCATACCGCCGGCCTCGGCAAACGCCGCGTCGACGGATTCGACGCCGGTGATGCCCTCGACGTGGATCTCCATCGGCGATACGTTTTCACCGAATGCAAGGCCCGCCAGGATACAGCTCTTTCTGGCCGCGTCAGTGCCCTCAATGTCGGCGGCGGGGTTTGCCTCGGCGTAGCCCAGCTTCTGCGCGTTTTTGAGCGCGCTATCAAAGCTCTCGCCCTTTTCCAGCATCTGGCTGAGAATATAGTTGGTCGTACCGTTGAGAATGCCCGAGACCTCGTACAGCTCGTTCGCGCCGAGGCAGCGGGTCATGGGGTTGAGCACCGGGATACCGCCGCCGACCGAGGCTTCAAACAAGAAATTGACGCCATGCGCCTTCGCCAGCTCGAACAGCTCCAGTCCATGCTCGGCCACCAGCTGCTTGTTGGATGTGACGACGCTTTTCCCGGCCGTGAGCGCCCGGCGCACGAACTCCAGCGCCGCGCCGCAGCCGCCGATGGCCTCGACAACGATGGAAATTTCCGGATCGCGCTCCACCACGGAGAAATCCTTTACCATCTTACCGGCAAACGGACTGTCCGGCATGTCGCGCAGATCGACGATATAGCCCAGCTCTACCGCCTGGCCCGCGTTTTTTTCAATGATCTTGGCGTTGCGCTGCAAAATCTCCGCCACGCCGCCGCCTACGATACCGAATCCAACGATCGCAATTTTTACCATGTTCCAATCTCCTTATTCATTTGCCGCGCGATAGATCCGCAGCATGTCGTCATAGCCCAGTTCCCGGAAGGATCCCACGGTCCTGCTCTTCTGATAGCTGCAGCGCAGCGCCAGATCCGCAAGCCCCGCTTCGTCCTGCACGCCCACGCCGGAAAGCTCCAAAAGGCGCACCGGCATGCCAAGACGGCGGAAATATCCCTCCGTGGCCGCGATGCCCGCCTCGGCCGCCAAGCGCTCATCCGCCTCATGCACGCCCCAGACGTTTCTGGCGTAGCGCGCAAAGCGCGCCGGGTCCGTCGGACAGACATAGCGCGCCCACGCGGGCCAGACGCAAGACAGGCTCTCGCCGTGGTAGACGTCAAACTTTTCGCTCAGCGCATGGCCGAGCTGGTGCGGCGCAAAGTCCTTCTTCCCGCCAAGGCCCGTCAGGCCGTTGTGAGACAGGCTGCCGCACCACATGATCTCGCTCATCGCCGCAAGATCGCCGGGATCCTCGCAGACAGCCGCGCCGTAGCGCACGACGACGCGCAGCAGCGCCTCGGCCAACTCGTCGGTGATGGCGTTGTCAGTCACGGGGTTAAAGTAGCGGTCGAGCGTGTGCATCATGATATCCGTCACGCCGCAGGCCAGCTGCCTTCTGGGCAGCGTCGCAGCCAGCGACGGGTCCATTACCGCAAAGGCCGGCCGGTTGAAATCGGTGCTCAGGCCGCGCTTTTCGCCCGCCTCGGCGTTTGTCAGCACGGCCGAATCGCTCATCTCGCTGCCTGCGGCCGGGATGGTCAGCACCACGCCCACGGGCGTGGTTTTGGTCACGGCCTGCCGCCGCTTCCAAAATTCCCAGATATCCGTCTCGGGATTGGCCGCGCCGTGCGCTACAGCCTTGGCCGTATCGATGACGCTGCCGCCGCCCACGGCCAAGATAAGGTCCGCGCCCAGCGCGAGCGCCTTCTTCACGCCCTCGCGCGCCAGCGTCAGACGCGGGTTCGGCTGCACGCCGCCGAGCGTGTCATAGGCGATCGCCGCGTCTGTCAAAAGCGCCTGCACACGGCCGATCAGTCCGCTTCTGACGGCGCTGCCGCCGCCATAGACGAGCAGCACGCGGCTGCCGCCGTGCTTTTTTACCAGCGCCGGCAGCTGTGACAGCGCGTCGGCGCCGAAGACCACCTCGGTGGAAATATAATACTGGAACGAATGCATATGCGCCTCCTAGCCCGCGACAAGCTCGGCCTTGACCACGCCCTTGGTCGCGGAAATGTGATGGGAAAGCTCCTCGATCGAGCAGCTCAGGTTCCCCGTTTCGGCCGAGATCGTGACCATAGCACGCCCGCCGGTGGGACTACTTTGGTTGATGGTCAGTATATTTGCCCCGGAATTGGCAAAAATGGATAATATCGCCGACAGAACGCCCGCCTTGTCCTTGAGCATCAGCTGGTAGGTGATGATGCGCCCGGCCATCATGTTCTGCAGCGGCTGAATGGCGTCACGGTACTTATAAAACGCGCTGCGGCTGATACCTACCGCGCGCGTGGCCTCGTTGACCTTGTCGGTCTCGCCGGTTTCGAGCATACGCTTGGCCTCGGCCACCTTGCGGAAGACCTCCGGCAGTGCCGCCGCCTCGACGATATAATATTTGAGCGTTTTTTCCAATGGAACCGTCCCCCTGTTTGTCTCTAATAAAACTGCAAATGTCCGCAAGCTGTGTTCAATATACATCAAGCGGCATAAAAAAGCAAGCAATTTCTTTTGAAAGGAGGCCCGTATGCAGGCAGGAAAATATCTTCGCACCGCGCTTCTTGCGCTATTGTCCGCCGTACTCGTGTGGCTGCTGGCCGTATTTGCGCTGCCGGCGCTGCTGCCGTTCGTCATCGGCCTTGCCATCGCGGCGCTGGTGGAAAAGCCGATGCAGCTGTTTTTGACGCGCACGCGCCTGCCGCGCGGCCTGGGCGCGTTCTTGTTCGTGCTGCTGTTTTACGCGCTGCTCGTCACGGCCGTGTATTTTCTCTGCCGCATCGTCTGCGACGAGGCCACGCGCTTTCTGCGGGAGCTGCCGGCGCTGATCTCGTCGCTCGCCATCCCCTTCGGCACGCTGCAAAAAAAGCTCTACGCACTCGCCGACCGGCTGCCGGACGGCATCGGCGTGGCTGTGCGCGAGGGCGTGGAGAGCTTTTTTAAAAACGGCTCGCTCATCGGAAGCCGCATTTATGATTGGCTCTTTTCTACAGCGTCAAACGTTCTGGGAAAGCTGCCGGATATCGTGCTCTTTCTCATCACCACCGTCGTCGCCAGCTTCATGTCGGCCGCAGAGCTGCCGAAGCTGCGACAGTTCGTGCGCGAGCGCGCGCCCAAGCCCTGGCAGCAAAAGCTGCGCGCCGTCCGCGCGCGGCTCAAGGCCACGCTGGGCGGCTATGTCCGCGCGCAGCTGAAGCTCATGGGCATCACGTTTTTGATCCTTACGGCAGGCTTTTTGATCCTGCGTATCTCATATCCGCTGCTGTTCGGTCTTGCGCTGGCGTTTGTCGACGCGCTGCCGGTATTCGGCACGGGCACGGTGCTGATCCCGTGGAGCCTGCTCATGTTCCTGCGCGGCAATATGCGCTGCGGCATAGGGCTTCTGATCCTCTACGCCTGCGCCGCGCTCACGCGTCAGGCGCTCGAGCCGCGCATGGTCGGCCGTCATATCGGACTCAATCCGCTGCTCACGCTGATGGCGCTGTATGTCGGCTTCCGCTGCGCCGGGATCATGGGAATGCTCCTATTTCCCATCGCGGCGATCTTCCTCAAGCAGCTCCTGCTGCCGGATGCACAGCCCGGTACGCAGAGCTGAGTGTTGCCTTTTTGCCTGCGCCGCAGTAAAATATAGACAGAGGGGGTGGCGCGATGGAGCTGTCGTGTGTGGCGCAGCGGCAATGCAGGCTTCTGAGCCTTCTGCGGCAGGAGCTTGCCCTATCGTCAGGGCTTGTCAAGCGGCTCAAGTGGCAAAACGCGCTGTTTGTCAACGGCGCCAGCGCCCATACCGACCGCATCGTTTGTCCCGGGGACACGGTCACGGTGCTGCTGGATGAGACTGTCGCGGGCTTTCCGGCCGAGCCGCTGCCGCTGCAGATCCTTTACGAAGACGAATGGCTCATCGCGCTGGATAAGCCTGCGGGCCAGCTGGTGCATCCGTCGCCGCAGCGAAATACCGGCACGCTGGCCAACGCGCTTTTGTACCACTACGAGCGCACACAGCAGCGCTGCGGGGTGCATCCCGTCACGCGCCTCGACCGCGACACATTCGGCGTGGTGCTGGCGGCAAAATCGGCGCACGTACATGCGAAGCTGTGCGATCTGCTGCGCGCGGGCCAGTTTGAAAAGACCTATCACGCGGCGGTATTCGGCGCGCCCGCTTGCGGCGCGGGCACGATCGAGCTGCCGGTGTACAAGCTGGGCGGCGGGAGCCTGATCCGCACGGTGGACGCGCGCGGCCAGCGCGCGGTGAGCGAATACCGCGTCCTTCGCCGCTTTTCCCAGACCGCGCTTTTACAGCTGCACCCCATCACGGGCCGCACGCACCAGCTGCGTCTGCACTGTCTGGCCAGCGGCTTCCCAATTCTGGGCGACACGCAGTACTGCTCCGCCGCGTCAAAGGCATATTCCGACGACGCCGGACTTTTTACGCAGCAGCTGTGCGCCGTCTGCCTGCGTTTTCCGCATCCCATGACGGATCAGACGCTGACGGTGCGCAGCCGTCAAGCCGTCGTCTTACCGGAGGAATCGCCATGATCTACACGCTCACGCTCAATCCCAATATCGATTACTTCATGCGCCTGCAGACGCCCGCGCAGCTGGGGCAGATCAACCGCGCCGCGCGCGAGTGGATGCTGCCCGGCGGCAAGGGCGTGAACGTCTCGCTTGTGCTGTCGCGTCTTGGCGCGCCGACGCGCGCGCTGGGCTTTGTTGCGGGCGAATGCGGGGAGCTGTTTCTCTCACTCCTGCGTACATACCGCTGCCCGGCCGATTTTGTCCGACTGCCGGGCGGACAAACGCGCATCAACGTCAAGCTCGAAGGCTCGGATGAGACGGCCTTCAACGGCAAGGGTCCCGATCTCACGCCGCAGTCGCTCGAAGCGCTTATGCAGACGCTCGCCGGGCTGTCGGCCGGCGACACGCTGGTGCTCAGCGGCAACGCGCCGGCAAATCTTCCCGAGGCGCTCGATGAACTGGCGCGGCTTGCAAACGGGCGCGGGGCAAGGCTCGTAGTCGATACGGCCGGCGAACCGCTGCGCCGCGCGCTGGCCTTCCGCCCGTTTCTCATCAAGCCCAACGCCGACGAGCTGGCCGAGCTTTGCCGCGCGCCTGTTCCAGACGCCGGGGCCGCCATGACGCTGGCCCGGACGCTGCGCGCGCAGGGCGTGGGAAACGTGCTCGTCTCGCTGGGCGCAGACGGCGCAGTGCTGGCCGCGGCAGACGGGTGCGTCTATCGCGCCGAGGCGCTGGGGACGTTTTCCATCCGCTCGAGCGTGGGCGCGGGCGACTCGATGCTGGCGGGCTTTTTGGCCGGGCTGCACAGCGGGCGCGGCTATGACGGCGCGCTGCAGCTGGCCGCCGCAGCCGGCACGGCCACGGCATGCAGCGACGCGCTGGCCGAGGCGGCCGAGATCGAAGCGCTTTTGCCGCGTATTCGCGTGCGGCAGGCGAAATAGCGCCTAAAAATCTTAAATTTGCCTTAATATCTCCACTTCTGGAAAATCTATGCTATAATAGGGCCGTAGGTTACAAATTGGTAAAAATGGTTACAATTTTCGGAGGTGGTGCGATGTAGCATAGCAGCGCTCTTTACACAACCAACCAACCTGACAACAGCAGCGACCATCGTATGACAAAGGCAGCGTGTCAAAAAACCTCGTAGCGTTCGCAGCGCACACGCCGCGAATCAAATGGAATTTGTTTTCTCCGGCGACATGTGCGTCGGAGAAAACACGTCTCGGCCCGCAAACGTGCGAGTTGTTCGCCGCAGGCGGAAAACGAGTGCGCTGCAGCAGGCCGTGATCCTTTTGCCGGAAAAGGCACATAGCCTTTTTCGACAAAAGGATCACAGGCGGCGTCCGTAGCTACGGACGCCGCCTGCTTCTTTTTATGTATCCCTGTCCTACGGGCATTGTGCCGCTCATATTATCCCGCGTAGGGCAGCGTTTCAAAATACTCGTACTCGCTCACGCCCGCGATCATCCAGCTATAGCCGTCGTCCGCCTGTTCCACGGCGATCTCGCCCGTGAGACCGGAATCCGTCTTGAAATATACGACGCTCTGCGCGTCCGTCGAGGTCACATACAGCTGCGTCCCGACCGGCAGCGTCGCCTGGGAGTTGTCGCTCATCACGACCGGCAGCGCCTTTTTGAGCTTGAGCGCATAGTCGCTCTGCACCTGCCAAACGATATCGAGCTGTTCCAGCTGTCCGGTCGGGCCGAAGCAATAGTTGCTCGTGCCGCGATAGGAGCCGAGCACAGGAAGCGTCCTCTCCAGCTGCATCACGCTGCCGTCAATCGAGATAATGCGCGCGTCGATGTACGGATCGCCGTCGATGCGGATCAGCTCCAGCCCGCTCATGCTCACCGTCCAGGCGGAGAAGGCGTAGTCGTCTGAGGCCAAGTCGCCGCCAAAATAGATTTCCACCAGATTGTCTCCGTCAAGATCGGCCAGCCATAGCTGCGGCGCATAGCGCGGCAGCTGCACATGATACTGCTGCGCGCCGCCATCATGGAGATAGCCCACCACCACGCCGGCGTCATAGCTCACGCCGTTTTTTACCACACGCAGCGCAAAGCTGTACTGGTCGTATTCATCCCAGATGCGCAGCAGCTGCACCGATTCCTTGCGGCCGCAGCCGTCAAGGTCGTAGTTCGTGCGGCAGATGATCTCGGTCTTCGTCGGCGTAAAGCCGAACGCGTCCACGCCGCTATAGGCGCTGGTCTGTACTGCGGCGGTACCGTTGCCCTCATTGTCAACCTGCGCGCTCAGCTCTGCCGGCGTAAACGGCGGCAGATAGCTTGTCAGTATCACGCTGCGCGTCAGCGTATCGCCAACCTTGACCTGCAGCGGCAAGACCAGCCGCCGCTCGCGCTCGCCATACTCGTCCTGCCAGCTAATGGCCAGATCCGGCCGGTCCAGCGGCGGCTCTTCCACCACGGCAAGCTCGCTGCCCGCTGTCCAGACGTCCGCCATCCACAAAAGATCCTTCTGCACGTAGTCCTGCTTCTGTTCGTCATAGTACACGCGGGCCAGCTCCACCTTTTCCAGATCGCCCAGCGCGCGCAGGATGAACGCGTTCTCGCTCTGCTCTACCGTCACGCGCTCGCCTGTGAGCGAAGCAGTCTCGGCCCACTCGCCCTCGATGGGCGTAAGCAGCTGCTCGGCCTGCGCTTTGGCTGTAACGGCCACGCGCTGCGCGCCGATCTGCGCGGGGTAGCTCTCGCTTATCATGCCGTTGTACGTAATTTCGACCGTGTCGCCCACGGCGATATCGCCAAGCGCGCACGCGCCGCCGTCAAGACCCACCACCTCGGCGTCTTCGGTCAGACTCACCCGGATCTGGTCGGACGAGGCCAGCTCTGCGCTGCCCTCAACAGGCTCGACGAGCAGCGAGGTATCGCCCGCCTCCAGCACGCGCGCGGAAAAGACGGCCGTCTCCTGCTCCGGCTCTTCAGGCGTGTCAGGCGTATCGGGCCGTTCAAGCGTGTCGTCGGGCGGCGTCTGCTGCTCGCTGTCCTGCGGGCGATCCGGCTGCTCGGACGCAGGCTTTGCACACGCGCTCAGAAGCGTCAGCAGCACCAGCAGCAGCGCCAGGCACGCACAGAATTTTTTCATCTTCAGCGCCTCCTTCTTTGGTTCTATATCCATGTTAGACGAATTTTTTCCAGATTGGTTGCAGCTTCATCATAGCAAAACCGCCGCCCCGCGGCAAGGCGCGGGCGGCAGTTTTAAGAATTTTTAAGATTTTTCCGGCGCGCAGCGTCCGTTTGCCTCCGCTGTTTGCGCCTGCGCCACGCCGCAAGCAGCTTCTGCTTTTCCTCATGCAGCAGCTTCAGCGTCTTCTCGTCGCCCGGGAACAGCCAGCGCAGCAAAAACATCGCGATGATCAGCGTCACGATCTTTTCCGGCGTGAACGGCAGCCATAAAACGCCCGCCCAGGCCGTGCCCACGGCCAGCATCCATCCAATTCTCAGCCATGTGCCCAGCAAAATGAACACATAGCACCAGCCGTTGGTGATCATCCACGCGACGCCAAAGCACAGCAGCAGCCGTGGATTGAGAAAAAACTGCACCCAGCGCTTGAGCGTCTTTTTCCATGCCTGCTTATTTCCATCTGTCTCGTCCATATCCGCCATCCATCCAGATTTGTTGGCTTAACCATATCAAATCCGACCAATCGCGTCAATATGCTTCACGAAACCTTAAGAATATTTTTACAAAACAAAAATCTCCGCGCCGCTCATCCGTTTTTGCTCGTCAAAATGCCGCGCAGATCGCGCAGCACGCCGCGCGGACACTTCACCGCGCACTGACCGCACGACAGACAGACGCTCTCGTCGATGACGGCGAGATTGTCCGTCACCTCGATTGCATCCGCCGGACATACGCGCGCACACGCGCCGCAGGCGATGCAGCTGACGGAGCAGTATTTGCGCGCGTCCTTGCCCAGATCATGGTTGGAGCACTTGACTACGATGGGATTGGCGCACGCGTGGATATGGATCACCTCGCGCGGGCATTCGCGCACACACGCGCCGCAGGCGATACACTTCTCCTCGTTCACCTCGGCCACGCCGAGGGAATTGATCTCGATCGCGTCAAAGCGGCACGCGCCGACGCAGATTCCACAAGCCACACAGCCATACTGGCACTGCGCCGTAGCGCGGCAGCCGCCGCTGCACGCGACGAGCGCGGCGCGATAGGGAAAGCGTTTCTTTACGGCCATGCTCAGCGCCTCCTTTCATACGGCGTGTTGGCCAGCGGCAGGCTGCACCGCCGCTCGCCGTCGAACCGGTAGTACGCGTCAGCGATGGCAGGCGCAGTCGGGATCGATGTGATCTCGCCGATGCCGATCGCGCCGCAGGCCACGTCAAGGCCCGGCTTATCGACCACGATGGCCTTGATCTCCGGGATCTCATGCGCGCGGAACAGTCCCAGCTTTCCGTACTTGTCGATGGGCTTGCAGTTTTCGTCGATGGGGTACTGTTCACGCAGGGCGTAGCCCATGCTCATGACCACGCCGCCCTCGATCTGTCCTTCACAGGAGGTGGGGTTGACGGCCTTGCCCACGTCGTGCGCGGCGACGATCTTCTCAAGCTTGCCTGTCTTTTTATCCAGCACGCACAGCTGCGTGGCGTAGCCGTAGGCCACATGGGAAATGGGGTTGGGCTTGTTTGAGCCAAGCGGGTCTGTTTTTGCCAGATATTCGCCGTAGAACTCCTGCCCAGCCAGCGCCGGCAGCGGCTCGCGCGCAAGCGCTTCGTTCAGCTTTTCGCACGCGCGGCGGCACGCCTCGCCGGTGACGAGCGTCTGCCGCGAGCCGGAGGTATCGCCCGAATCAGGCGCGATCCACGTGTTTGAGCGCTCGTAGACGATATCGTCTCTATCCAGGCCCGTATTGGTCACGACCATCTGCACAAGCACTGTGCCCACGCCCTGGCCGATGCACGACGCGCCGGCGTAGATATGCAGCTTGCCGTCGTCCTGGACGATCAGCTTGCACCGGCCGTAGTCCGGGATGCCCACGCCCACGCCCGCGTTTTTCATCGCGCAGGCGATGCCCACGGGCTTGCCCGCAGCAAGGGCCGCGTCATAGTCGGCCTTGACGGCCTCAAGCGTCTCGACCAGGCCCGTCTCCGCGCCCACGATCTGCCCGTTGGGCAGCACGCCGCCCGGCCGGATGGCGTTGCGGTAGCGGATCTGCCACGGCGTGATGCCCACAAGCTCCGCCATCTCGTTGAGCAGAGATTCGATCGCAAAGCACGTCTGCGTCACGCCGAAGCCGCGGAATGCGCCGGCCGGCGGATTGTTGGTATAGTAGGCCGTGCCCTCGATGGAGAAGTTTTCATAGGCGTAAGGCCCCGCCGCGTGCGTACACGCGCGCTCGAGCACCGGCCCGCCCAGCGAGGCGAACGCGCCCGTATCCGAGACGACCTTTGCCTTCACGCCCTGAATGATGCCGTTTTCATCGCAGCCAATCGTAAAGTCCATCCAAAACGGGTGCCGCTTGGGATGGATCAGCAGCGACTCGGCGCGAGAGAGCTTCACCTTTACCGGCAGCCCCGTCACGTATGTGATGAGCGCCGCGTGATGCTGCACCGACATATCCTCTTTTCCGCCGAAGCCGCCGCCGACGAGCTGGTTTTCCACCTTGACCTTCTTTGTGCCCAGAAGCAGGCAGCATTCATGCAGCGTGGTATGCGCCGACTGGTCGGTCGACAAAATCATCACATCGCCGTCTTTGTCGATATAGCTCACGGCGCACTCCGGCTCTAAAAACGCGTGCTCAGTCCACGGCGTCTCAAAATGGCGCGAGATCACATACTTTGACGCAGCGATCGCCCCCTCGGCGTCGCCGCGCGAGACGCGGCGCACCGCCTGCACGTTGGTGTTTTCCTCATCAAAGACGCGCGGCGCGCCGTCGGCCGCGGCCTCGGTGGGGCTATGTACCGCCGGCAGCACCTCGTACTTGACGTCCACCAGCTTCTTTGCTTTTTCCAGCGTCTTCTGATCCTTGGCCACGACAAGCGCAATGGCGTCGCCTAGGTAGTGCGTCAGTCCGCCCACGGGGATGAGCGTATACTGATCATGCTTGAGGTGTCCGATGAGGTTTTCGCCGGGGATATCGTCGGCCGTGAGCACGGCCAGCACGCCGTCAAGCGCCAGCGCGCGCGCAGCGTCGATAGAGACCACCCTTGCCCGCGGATACTTTGCCCGCACGGCCGAACCGTAGGTCATACCGTCTACATAGCAGTCGTCGGGGTATTTGCCGTAGCCCTGCACCTTCTCGGCCACGTCCAGTCGGTGCACGCTCGAGCCGAGCTTCCAGTCTGTGTGGCTCGGCTGCGGAAGCTCGCCCGTTTTTTTGAGCTTTGCCGCCAGCTTTACCGCCGCAATGATCTTCACATAGCCCGTGCAGCGGCAGTAGTTGTTGCGCAGCGCATATTTGATCTGCTGCTCGGTGGGGTCGGGATTTTTATCCAGCAGCGCCTTCGTGCACATCACCATGCCCGGGATGCAGAAGCCGCACTGCACCGCGCCGGCCTCGCCGTAGGCAAATGTATACAGGCGCTTCTCGTCCTGCGTCAGCCCCTCGACCGTGAGGACATGCCTGCCCTGCAGGCTGTTTGTGTCCGGCGTACAGGCCCGGCACGGCTCGCCGTCGATGAGCACCGTACACGCGCCGCACGCACCCTCGGAGCAGCCGTCCTTCACCGACGTCAGGCGCAGCGTGTCACGCAGATAACGCAGCAGCTTCTGATTCTCCTCCACCGTCACGCGCGTGCCGTTGACATAGAATTCAGCCATCACAAAAACTCCTTTTTGACGCAAATTTCGGTAATACGTCACAGCGAGCTGTTCTCGGCGCAAAGCGCCACCGTCATTCCGTGCTTTCCAGCCGAACAAAATTTCAGCATGAAAATCTTTTTTATTGATTCGATAGACAGAAATCGCATGATAACCTTTTGCAAGTGTTTATAGAAGCAAGGAAATCTTGTATTTTCAATGCTTTTCCCGTCTCAATACTCGTTATAATCCCTTAGCTTTTTCAGCGTACCGACATAATCATGGGCGGTTCCCTTGAAATTTTCTGGATCAATCGGATGATGGATGTTGTAAAGAATGCCCGTTTCTCCCGTTCTTCCGAGATCGTTCTCATCCATATGCCTTTCATCAATATGGATATTCATGATCTCAAGACATACCAAAACATAGTCATCGCCTTCAGCGATTTCTTTTTCCCACTTGAAACGGCACTCCAGATTCATGAAGCATTCATCAATCAGAGGGGCATTCACCATTTCTGCATGAACAGGCGTTAGACCAGCCGTTTTTATTTCATCCATCTCGAAACTGTTGTTTCTGCAGGTTGACATACACTTATCATACAGATCAGCAGCCATAAAGTTGATGACCGCGTCACCTGTTTCATGGAGTGTCTGGTATAAATGCCCGTATTTACTGACTGCAGAAACAATTGCAAAATAGCCGTTTTTTCCACCTGTGAATGTCATCCAGGACTCCATACAGGCGTTAGGCCGCCCATTGCTTTTATATGAAGTGATTATGCAGAGCGGAGAAGGGACACAGGCAACGAACTCCATCCAATGAAACCCATACATCTGCATATTCTTCATCGATTCAGGTACGGTGCTATACTTCTTTTTCATACTTGCCCCTACAAATTCTATTTTATCTGTGAAACCCTCTGAAAACGCTGTATTTTCAAGGCGTTTCGCCTGTTTTGTGTTCCAACCTTATGTATTTTCCCTTGTTTTTGCCCTTACGAGCCGAGACAAGGGAAACTCTTTATCAAAATGTCAAACTGCTTTTTCGGTGGGTAATAAGCCCTCGGCGTTTGAGAGCGAA
>CAZWKZ010000013.1:0-16777 GCA_964633935.1 uncultured Oscillospiraceae bacterium
CTGCTGGTTGCCGCCGGAAAGCGACTTGATGGGCGTGTCGGCCGATGCCGTCTTGATTTCCAAAAGCTTGATGTACTCGTCGGCAAACGCCTCGGCCTGCGCCTTGGTAAAGGGCCGGAAGAAGCCCTTCATCACCTGCAGCGCAAGGATGATATTGTCGCGCACAGACAGATCGCCTACGATGCCGTCGCGCTTGCGGTCCTCGGGCAGATAGCCGACGCCGTGCTTCATCGCGTCCAGCGGCTTGCTGATCCGGACCTTTTCTCCGTCCATTTTGATCGTACCGCCGGTGGTCTTGTCCGCGCCGAACAGCGCGCGGACGCATTCGCTCCGGCCCGAGCCGAGCAGGCCCGTAAAGCCGTTGACCTCGCCCTTTTGGATGGAAAAATCGAACGGCTTGATGCCGGCGGTGCTCGCCAGCCGCTCGGCCTGCAGGACCGGAACGCCCTGCTCCTGCACGGCGGCGCGCTCGCCGTCCTTGCGGATCTGCGCCATGTCGTCAAGCTCTTTGCCCAGCATTTTGGACACCAGCTGCACGCGCGGCAGATCCTCTATCACATATTCGCCCACCAGATGGCCGTCTCGCAGCACCGTGATCCGGTCGCAGACCTCGTACACCTGGTCCAAAAAGTGCGTGACGAAAATGATGCCGACGCCCTTTGCCTTCAGGTCGAGCATCAGCTTGAACAGCTTGGCGACCTCCTGCTCGTCCAGCGACGACGTCGGCTCGTCAAGGATGAGCACCTTGCACTCCATATCCACCGCGCGCGCGATCGCCACCATCTGCTGCACGGCGATCGAGCAGCTGCCCAGCTGCTGTTGGGCTTTGGCGGGAATGCCAAGAGATTCCAGAATCTTTCCGGCGCCGCTGTTGATCTGCTTCCAGTTCGTCAGCGCGCCTTTCGTTCTGCCGATATACATATTCTCTGCCACCGTCAAATTGGGACAGAGCGTAATTTCCTGATAAACTGTGCTGATGCCCGTATTCTGGGCATCCTGCGGGGAGCGGATGACGACGGGGCGGTCGCTTCCCTTGATGTAAATATCGCCCTCGTCCTTGGGGTACACGCCTGTGAGCACCTTGATCAGCGTGGATTTTCCCGCGCCGTTTTCACCCATAAGCGCATGGATTTCTCCTTCACGCAGCGTAAAGTCTACGTTCTGAAGCGCCTTCACGCCGGGGAAATATTTGCAGATACCGCGCATTTGCAATACTGCGCCGTCTTGCATAACTTGCTTCGCCTCCATTCATCGCGGTCGCCTTCCCCTGCTGCGGGGAAGGCCCATGCGGCTGCATGCCATACGACACGCGGTGCGAAGACCAGAAGCCGATCCGTGCGCTTCGCACCGCGTGTCAAAGAATGCTAACGATTAGATGCCGTAGTTGTCAACGTCTTCCTGTGTAATGGTCGAAGCGTCAAAGCCCTTCTCGTCCATGATGACGACCTTCTCGGCGGGCGCGTTGCCGGCCTCGAGGTTGCGGATGATCTCATCAATGTAGGAGGCCTGGAAGGGGTTGCACTGACCGTCGTAGTTCCAATTGCCCGCGAGCAGCTCTTCCAGCGCCCACTTGTTGCAGTCGAAGCCCATCACGATGACGTCCTTGCCGACGCCGTGCGAAATGTTCGCCTTGTCCAGCGCAGCCACAGCGCCCTTGGCCATGTCGTCGTTTTCAGCATAGATGACATTGAATTCAGAACCGGAGTCGATGACGGCCTGCACGATCTGCTGGGCAGTCTCGGCGCTCCACTCTGCAGTCTGCTGCGTGACCATGTTCCAGTTGGCCTCAGCGGCAACCTTTTCGTCCAGCGCGCCGGTACGGCCGATCTGCGCGGCGGAGCCCATCACACCCTGGATGTGGATGATGTTGTAGGTCTCAAGATTCTGGGAGGCCAGCCACTCGACAGCAGTCTCGCCTTCCTTGGCCATGTCGGAGACGATGGAGGCCACATACAGGCTCTCGTCGGCGTCAATGGTGCGGTCGAACAGAATGACCTGGATGCCGGCGGCCTGTGCGTCCTGCAGCACGGAATCCCAGCCGGAGGTACCGGCGGCGGAGATCAGCAGGTAATCGACCTCGTCCTGAATGAACTTCTGCGCGGCGGCGATCTGCTCGTCGTTCTTCAGCGAGTAGGCAAACGACGCGTCATAGCCGTTTTCCTTGGTGAAGGTGTTCTTCATATCCTTGTCGTTGGCCGTGCGGTAGCCGGATTCGTTGGGGTCGTTGTTGATGATGCCGACCTTGATCAGCGCACCGTCGCTAGAAGCGGTCTCGCCGTCGGATGCGGCGGGCGTCTGCTCGCCGGTAGCGGCGCAGGCGGCCATGGCGAATACCAGGACCAGAGCAAGAAGAATGCTGAGAAGCTTTTTCATGTGTTTTTCCTCGACTTTCCTTTATGAAATTTCGGGCTTCACCGGTCTATTGTACGTCGGTCGGGTGAACCCCTGTATCTGCATTTAACCACATCTTTTCTGTCCCGTCAATAGATTTTGGTGCACATTGCACAATTTCGTATCAGTCAATAATACAAATTTTGTGATTATTTTATAATTCTCGTACAAATTTTTCGGCCGCAGGCGTCAAACGCTTCGTTTCGTTCGTTTTTTTACGATGTTCGGCCCGTTTTTGTTGAAAATTTTATGATCGCGCCTTCTTTGAAGCCGCCCCGGCGGCTTTGGCAACTTGCACACAGCGGCGAAAAAAGTCCGTGCAGATTGGAGAAAAGTTGAAAAATTTATGCCGCGCACGATTGACGCGGAGAGAAAATCCTCACAAAAATATGATTTTCTTTTGCCGCTCAGGTTCATATCCGGTAAGATAGTCAACCATATTTCTGACAAAACGCCGTCTTGCTTTGCTATAATTGTAACAAATCAGCGGAACTTGTTCTAGATCTCAGAGAAAGGGTGATGCATATGGCCGCAAAATACGAACAACTTGCCGATATTCTGCGCAGCGAAGTGCAGCAGCTCGTCCGTCAGGGCGGAAGCAAGCTGGCGACGGAGGCGGAGCTTTCCGAGCGATACCACATGAGCCGCCAGACGGTGCGCCACGCGCTGAAGCTGCTGGAGGCGGAGGGGCTGATCGAGCGCCGCCAGGGCAGCGGCTCGTATCTCGCCGACCGGGCGAAAACAAACGATCCGCGCCAGATCGCCGTCATCACCACCTTCCTGGACGACTACATTTTCCCTTCCATCCTCCACGACGCGCAGAATAGCTTCTCTCAGGCGGGCTATACCACGCTCATCTTTACCACGGAAAACAAGGTGAGCCAGGAGCGCGAGATTTTGAGCAAGCTGCTCGAACAAAGAGTGAGCGCGGTCTTGATCGAAGGCTCCAAAACCGCGCTGCCGACGCCCAACAGCGACCTATATCAGCTGCTGCGCGACAAGGGCACGCCGATCTTGTTCCTGCACGGCATCTACAGCAACCTAAGCGACTTTCCCTGCCTGCTCGACGACAACTATGCCGGCGGCTATCAGCTGGCGCAGTACCTGCTTTACAAGGGACACACAAAGATCGCCGGCATCTTCAAGAGCGACGACGTACAGGGTCCGCAGCGCTACCATGGCGTGGTCAGCGCTCTGCGCGACGCCGGGATCAGCATCCGCGACGACAGCTTTTTCTGGTACGACACGCAAGACCGCGCCGCGCTGGTCGGCAGCATGGGCGGCGCGCTGCTCGACAGCTTCATCGGCAGACGCCTGGCAGACGCTACAGCCGTCGTCTGCTACAACGACGAGGTCGCCCATCAGCTGATCCGCCGGCTTCTGGCCGTCGGCCGGGCCGTCCCCGACGACGTCGCCGTCGTCAGCTTTGACAACAGCTTCTATAGCCAGATCAGCCCCGTGCCGATCACCTCGCTCGGGCATAAGACCGCCCGAACGGGAAAGGCTGCGGCGGCGCTGCTTTTGGAGATCCTATCGGGAAAACCGCCCCGCTCTATCTGCCTGGAATGGGAGCTGAGCCGCCGCAGCAGCGGATAAAACGCGAAAATCGCCTGCCAGCCGCAGCCAGACAAGCGCTCCGCCTGCCGAACCCCCTGTGGTTCGGCAGGCGCTTTTTTCTGCCTAATATTCCCGGCCCGCGATCAGCTCTTTCGTCAGCGTCTGCGCGGTGAACTGCTGCTCTTGCACGTAGTGCCGCTTGGCGGGTACGCCCCCGGCCTGCAGCGTGCGGATGGTCTGCTCTACCAGCGGGCCGAGCAGCGGATTGCACTCCACCGCCAGCGCGATCTTTCCCTGCATGCACAGCTCCAGCGCATTTCTGGTGGCGTCAAAGCAGATGACATTTACGTCCACGCCGCAGACATATCCGCGCTCTTCCAGCGCCTCGATCGCGCCGAACGCCTCGTTGTCGTTCTCACAGTACACCACGTCGATCTGCTGCGGCTCAGGCAACGCGTCGAGATACTGACATAGGACCTCATATGCCTTGGCCTGGGTAAAATCTCCGTCCAGCCGCGCCAGAACCGACCAGTTCTCGTGCGCCGCGGCCGCGTCCTCCAGCGCCTTGGTGCGTCCGATCTGGGCTGTGGAGCCTTCCGTGCCCTGGATGTGGACGATCTGCACCTGTTCGGCATCGTCGTAGTGCGCCGCAATCCAATCGGCCGCTTTTTTGCCCTGCGCATAAAAATCAGACCCCACATGCGCGGCATACAGGCTCTCGTCCTCCACATCCGCCATGCGGTCGACCAAAATCACGGGGATGCCCGCTTCGCGCGCCTCCTGCAAAACCGAGTCCCAGCCGCTCTCGCACATCGGCATCAAAACGATATAGTCCACCTGCTGCTGGATAAATTTCCGGATCGCCATGATCTGATTCTCCTGCATCTGGCGCGCGTCGTCAAAGAGCAGGCGGTAGCCGTTTTCCTCGGTAAACACCGCCTTCATGGATTCCGAATTCGCCACGCGCCAGTCGGACTCTGCGCCGACCTGCGAAATGCCCACGACGATCAATTCTTCCTCCTGCGGCGCTTCCGCCTGCCTGTCTGCGCAGCCCGCCAGCAGCGCGGCCAGCGCCAATACCAGCGATATTACGATCCGCCGCTTCATGCGCCTGCCTCCTTTTCGATATAGGGGATACGGACGGTGACGGTCGTGCCGGCGCCCTCGCAGCTGTCGATGGACAGACCGTATTCCTGCCCAAATTGCAGCCGCAGCCGCTGATGTACGGCCGAGAGTCCGAAGCCGACGCGTTCGTCGCGCTCCATCGCCGCGCGCAGCTGCGCAAGGCGCTCCTGCGTCATGCCCACGCCGTTGTCGGCGATCTGTAAAAGGATCTGGCCATCTTCGAGCCAGCCGCCGATCCGGATCATGCCGACCGCACGCTTGAGCTTGACGCCGTGATACAGCGCATTCTCCACCAGCGGCTGCAGCGTCAGCTTGGGGATGAGCGCGCCATGCAGCTTTGGGTCGATCTCCACGACATACTCCATGATATCCTTGTACCGGGCGTGCTGGATCTGCAGATAGCTGCGCACGTGGCATTCCTCTTCTTCAAGCGTGATGACGTCCTCGCCCTTGCTCAAAGAATGGCGGAAAAAGCTCGACAGGTTGGATACCATCTCTACCGCCTCCTGCGTCTTTCCGGCCTCAATGAGCCAGATGATGGTATCCATGGTGTTATACAAAAAATGCGGATTGATCTGCGCCTGCAGCAGCGCCAGCTCCGTCTTGCGCAATCGCTCCTGCCGCTGCTGGCTGTCCTGCATCTGGGCGTTCAGCTGGGCGATCATCTGCTCCATGCCCAAACTCAGCGTGCGGATCTCACGTACCTGCGACTGGACCGGCTCGCGCTCGGTCAGATCGCCGCCCGTCACATCCTCCGCGCGCTCCGCTAGCTCCACAAGCGGCTCGGTGATCGAGCGGCTGAGTCTGATGCTGTAGCGCAGCACAAGGGCGATCGCGATCGCGGTGACGCAGATGATCCCAATGATCTCCGTCAGGATCCGGCTCGCAGATTCCCGCTGGACGGCGTTTAGCTCCGCCGCCTCATAATAGAGGTAGGTGTACATGTACTCCTCCACCAAAGACGTCAGCACATATACATTGTTTTCCAGCTGGGACAGCCGGTCGTCATAGTTGGAGGTGTCCTGGATCTGATAGATCTTCTCCTCAAGATTTTCGCACAGATCCAGCACGCTCGTGATCGCCTGGCGGCTGTCTTTGTGCGTGGTGGTATCGATCAGATCCTTCGCCAACGCCTGCGCCGCGCGGACCTCCTCGATGGGCAGGCCCTCGGAATACTGGCTCTCGATGACGTAATAATACATCTTCTGGTTGATGTTGTTTTTGAACTCCCGGTTGAATTCCGACGCGGTGGTCACGTTATACAGCAGCCTTGCATGGTGGCTGTTGTAGCTGATGAGCATGACCAGCGCCGACGCCAGAATGACCACAAGCAAAATGCTGATCGCGGCGACCAGACGCCGCAGGCGGTCCTGAACGCAGACGGTCTTGTTCATTTCTTACTCTTTCCCGCCCGGTAGTCCCTGGGCGTACAGCCTTGGGTCTTTTTGAACAGAAAGCTGAAATAGTGCGGGTCCTTGTAGCCGACAGCTACCGCCACCTCGCCGGAGCGCAGGCCGGACGTGCGCAGCAGCTCGCGCGCCTTTTCCATGCGCTTGGCCGTCAGATATTCCACAAAGGTGGTCCCCAGCTCCTGACTGAATACGGCCGAGAGATAGTTGGCGCTGATATTCACTTCCTTGGCCACGCGGTTGAGAGAAATGTCCTCACGCTGAAAGTTTGCGTCAATATAGCTGACCGCCTCGGTCAGAAGCGTGCGGTACTGGCTGCCGGCCGCCTTGTCGCGCAGCTCGATGGCCCGCAGCAAAATTTCCGACAGATAGCGCTTCAGATCGTCCTGCGTCACGTTCTGGCCGATCATGTCCAGACATTTCAGCGACTGTAAAAAATCCTTCTGCGGCACGCCCAGCGTCCGCACAAATTCCGTCGCCGTAAACCGCACGCTCAGCATCACGAACTGACAAAACGGCATGGAGGACAGCGCCTGCTCCATTCCGCTCACGCCGTGGATATATGCGTCGACAAAGCCGGATACCTCCTGCGCGCTGGCGCTTTGCAGCATGCCCGTCACAACGGCGGGATTGAGCTTGCTGACGTCCAGATCCGCAAAATCGTGCGCCGTACCCGTGCCCGTCAAAAAGCTGACGGCGTCGGACGTCATAACGCGCTGCGCCGGAAGGATATACCGATACGCCCACAGGCGCGACACCTCGTCAAAACAGGCGGGCAGCATGCTCAGCCGCTGCGTGGGCTTGCCCACCGCCACATACCAATTCAGCTCCGGGCCGTAGGTCTCGTACTGCGCTCGGACCGTAGCGGTGCAGCGCTGGATATACTGCTCCATCTTATCGCGCTCGCCCTTGATCAAAACCGCATAGGTAGTCAGATTCCAGCGGAAAAGGATATATTCGGGATATTTTAGAAAATGCGCCAGCAGGCCGTCGCGGATGCTGGCGCTGGCTTCGGAATAGGCCTCGGTCACACCGTGCTGCTCCGGCAAAGCGGACACCAGGGCGATGGTATAGCACTGCGCGCGCAGGTCAAGATCCATCGCCTCCGCCTTTTCATAGATCTGCTGCACGCTCAGCTGTCCGGCCACGATCTGTTCAAAGAAGCGGCGGCGGGCATACTGCTCGTAGTCCTGCGCCTCCTGCTGGAACTGGGCCATGTAGTTCTGCTGGGCGCGCTCGCCCTCGATCTTAGATTTTAGCTCTTCCAGCACCGTCAGCAGCGCGCTCTTGGTGATGGGCTTGAGCAGATAGCGCTCCACGCCGATGCTGATCGCCTGCTGCGCATATTCAAAGTCGTCGTAGCCGGAAATGATCACGACCTTCATCTGCGGAAATTCCTGCAGCACCAGCTTGCTCAGCGCCAAGCCGTCCATAAAGGGCATGCGGATATCCGTGATCAGCACATCGGGACGAAGCTGACGGATCATGGGCAGCGCCATCTCGCCGTCGCCCGCCTCGCCGGCAAAGGTATATCCGCACTGCGCCCAGGGCACTGTGTCGCGCAGCGTCTGCCGGATGATACTCTCGTCCTCCACCAAAAAAACTCGCAGCATAGTCATCTCTCATCTCGTTTGGATTTGACTATATTATAGCATATTCCACGATGCGCCGCACTGACTTTTTATAAAATTTGTTGATTTTTTAGCGTCCGGGCGTACTGCCCGCCGCTTTTGTCCGCGTGCTCACGCGCCTGCGGCGCGTCTGGTCCGTCTCACTTTCGGACGAGCTCTGTCAGTCTTCCCGCCTCCATCGTCAAAACCGCGTCATACTGCGCCATGCGCTCCTTCGACGGCTTGTGGCAGACGTGGATCACCATGGTATCCGGCAGCTGCAGGATCATCTGCTCGACCCTGCTCGCCGTATCCGTGTCCAGCGCGCCGGTCACCTCGTCGAGCAGCAGGATCTTCGGCCTGCAATAGATGGCTCTGGCAAGGCCGATCCTCGCCTTTTGCCCGCCGGAGAGCTGCCGCTGCTCCTCATCTACTACCGTGTCGATCCCCTGCGGCAGCGTGGCAAGAAAGTCTGACAGGCAGCACTGCTCTGCCGCCGCCAGAAGCGCCTGGCGGTCGCCGGTCTTCAAAAAATCAATATTCTCCGCCACGCTCCGGGAAAATATGTACGGCTGCTGCCCCACCAGGATCAGCTGCCCGCTGCCGATATCCTCTGCCGGGTCGGCCACGGGCCTGCCGTCGGCAAAGACGCCCTTTGCCGGATACTGTCCGGCCAGCACCTTCAGCAGCGTCGATTTGCCGCAGCCGCTCTCGCCCAGCAGCAGGTATTTTTTCCCCATCTCGAAATGGAAGCAAACATGCTCCAACGCAGGCGTCACGCCGTCATAGGAAAAGCTCAAATCCTCCACCGAAAGCTCTTTTTCCAGCTGCATGCCCGCCTCGCGCGCACGCACCGGATGCTGCTGCAGAAAGCCGCTCAGCTTCTCGCGCACGCCGCGGCTGCCCTTGACCTTGGTGCAGGCAGCGGCAAAATCCATGACGGGCATGCTGTAGCGGTTGGCGATGTAAAACACGGTAAGAATGGTTCCGGCCGGCATGACGCCGCGGATGACAAAATACCCTGTCACCACCACAGACAGCAAAATCATGAACCAGCCGATCATCAGATTGGTGCACATCATGATCTGCGTCATCACGCTCGCCTTCTGCCGGGCCTTTGTCATCGTGCGGTTGACCTCGTCAAATTCTCCCTGCATCATCGACTCCGCCCCATAGGCCTTGACAACGGAGAAGCCCAGCAGCATCTGCTTGACTTTAGAGGTAAACGAGCCGGTCATCTGCGACTGCACGAGCATCAGCTCGTTGATCTTCTTTCCAAAAAGCACCGGCGCAAAATACTGGATCACCGACATGCCGGTCAGCACCGCCGCCACCACTGGATTCAGATAAAAGGAGTAGGCCACGCAAAACACGAACTGCATGACATAGCATACCATCAGCGGCGTCTGTGAGTAAAATTGGTCGCGCACGAGCAGAACGTCGCCGCTGATCAGGTTGAGGTAATCCCCCGTATCCTTTTCAGCAAACCCGGCGCTGTTCATTGAGAAGATCGCGCGGTTCAGCCGGCTGCGCAGATCCGCCGCCTCCCGCTCAGCATACAGCTGCGTCAGGCCGTCTGCCAGCGCCCGGCATCCGGCATAGACGGCCGAAAAGCAGATCGCCGGGATCCCCACGCGCAGCAGCTGCGCCGTCGTAGCGGCAGTCGTGGCGCTCGTGGCCACCTCGTTCAAAAGCACGGCCGCGCACATCGAAACGATGCCATAGACGGCCTGCGCCAGACAATTCAGAATAAAAAACGAACGGTTGCGAAGACTGCTTTGCTTCATATTGCATTCCTCCTATAGTGCGTCCGGGTGAAATGCCCGGATCATTTTTTCCACTGCGCCTGCGCATTGAACGCCTGGAAACACCTCCGTCAAACTCAAGCTGACAAAGCGTTCGTCGCGGACGGCGGGAACGCCGCGCAATTCCGGCCGGCTTTTCAGGCAGTTTATTTTCTCGTCCAGCGTCATGCTGTCCAGATAGTCGTGCAGCACGATCACCTCTGGCTGCGCCTGCGCCACCGCAGCCCAGGACACCGCCTGATAGCTGCCGTCTAGGTGGCCAAACACATTCTCCCCGCCGGCCGCGCAGAGCAGCGCATGCTCCAACGTGCCCTTCCCGGTCGTAAACGGCTGATACTGCTGTCCGTCATAGACGAATACACGCACGCGTTTTCGCCGGAACAGCCGCCGCGTCAGAACGGTGATGCGCTGGCGCAGCTGTCCTGTCAGGGCGGCCGCGCGATCCTCCGCCCGGAAGATCCGTCCCAGATTCAGGATATCCTGATACAACCGCTCCAGCCCCGCCCTTTCCGGAACGCTGCTCTGCATGGTATAGAAGCAAAGCCCGCTCGCTTTTTTTGCCTCCTCGCCCATCATTTTGGGATAACACCAGCCGCAGAGCACCAGATCAGGCGCGAGCGCATGCAGCTGCTCCATGGCGGGAACGCCGTCGCCGCAGTAATGCAGCAGCGGGATCTGCTCCAGCGCCGGACGGTAGCGGATCGCCGTGTGCTCCAGGACCTCCTCCGCCGGCGCAATGGCGATCAGCGCCTTCTCCGCGCCCAGCGCGCACACCAGCTCTGCGATGCCATATGACAGGGCAATCACCCGCTGCGGCGCCGCATGAAAGCTCAGCACCTGGCCCGCATTCCATACTGCGCGCGACGCACAGCCGGCCTCTTCGCCGCCCCACGCCGCGCCGCTGTCCGTGCCGGCCCTTTCCGGGGCAAGCTCCGTCTGGCGCAGCCGCGCAAGCAGCTCGCCGCGGTAGGCCCTGCCGACCTCCAGGCATTCTCCGCCCGCCATTACCGCGCGGATTTTTCTGTCGCCGTAGGGTATGATCCGCTCCAGCTGCGCGAGATTTATGATGCAGTTCTTGCTGATGCGCAGAAAATGGGCGTCCTTCAAAAGTGCTTGCATGGCCGACAGGCTTTTCTCGCTGCGGAAAATGCGGAACCGGTCATAGAAGAACGTGCGTTTTTCCACGCTGTCGATGTAGATCACCGTTTCCAGCGGCACCTGATAGACGCTGCCGTCCAGCTCGCCCGGCAGCGTAATCGTATATTGCCGGATGGTGTCGATCAGCCCTTTGATGCGGCCGTCGATCCTCTCGCAGTTGACGATCACTTCCGCCTCGCCGATGGCGTCATTCTGATTGACTGTGAGCTTCAAGACGCTTCCTCCTCTCTTGCTCTTTTTAGTTAGCTTTCGCTAACCATTGTTCATTATATCGGATGCGCGGCCGCATTGCAATTGCTGCCGGACCAAACTGCCGTATTCCGGCGCAAGCTGCCGGTTTTTTGCAGACAAACGCAGGCCGCTTTTCTCGTCAGCAGTCTGCGTCCGCGCTGTGTTCAGTTCACTACATTGACCGCCCTGCCGGCCAAAAACGCCTTCAGATTTTCCACCGAGCAGTCCATGATGCGCTGGCGGCTTTCCTTCGGCGCCCAGGAGATGTGCGGCGTGATCAGGCAGTTTTTTGCGCGCAGCAGCGGATTATCCGGCGAAATCGGTTCCGTGGACGCCACGTCCAATCCCGCCGCAGCCACCTTGCCGCTGTTGAGCGCGTCCGCCAGATCCTGCTCGACGATCAGCGGTCCCCGGGCGTTGTTCAAAATGATGACGCCATCCTTCATTTTGGCGATGGCCCTGCGGTCGATGATGCCCTTCGTCTGCGGAAACAGCGGGCAGTGCAGCGCCACCACGTCGGACCCGGCCAGCAGCGCATCCAGCTCCACATATTCCGCGATCTCGCGGCCGCTGTCGTTTGGACTGCTGTCATAGGCCAGCACGCGCATGCCCATGGCTTTCGCGATGCGCCCTGTGGCCTGTCCGATGCGGCCAAAGCCGATGATGCCCATCGTTTTGCCCGCCAGCTCGATCAAAGGATAGTCCCAGAAGCACCAGTCCGGACTGCTGGACCAGCGGCCGTCATGCACCGCCTGACTGTGATGCGCCACGTGGTGGCAGATCTCAAGCAGCAGCGCGATGGCAAACTGCGACACCGACGCCGTACCATACGCCGGCACATTGCACACGGGGATCCCGCGCCTGCGCGCGGCTTCGATATCCACCACGTTATAGCCCGTGGCCAGTACGCCCACAAAGCGGATCTGATCACAGGCGGCAAACACCTGCTCCGGCAGCGGCGTCTTGTTGGTGAACACGATCTGCGCCGCGCCGATGCGCGCAATGGCCTGCGCCGGGTCTGTCAGCGAGGTGCGATCATACACCGTAAGCTCGCCCAGCTGCTCCAGCCCCGCCCAGCTCAGATCGCCGGGATTTTCCGTATAGCCGTCGAGTACCACGATTTTCATTGCAGCGTCCTCCTTCATATCCTGATTATGCATACCATTCCGGCCCGCCCAGCCTCCGCGCCGGCGGCAGAAGCGCCGCTTCCCTGCCATGCTTGCTTCGCAGATCGCCCGATGCGCCATATTTTGCGCATGCAGCGCGCCGTTTCCTGTATAGTATACCATCTCTTCGCGTCTTCCGTCCAGCCCCTTGGCGCGGCATGGCGCTGCAGGCCGCGCTATTTCCGCAGTCGCGCGCGGCGCGCCTTCTTCATAAACTGGTACTGAGAAAGGAGCGATCAGCTATGACAAACCCATGTCTTCTCAGCGACGTGACGCAAAAATACCTCTGCCGCTTCTACGAGATCCTCGACGAAATGATCGCCGGGATGTGCGAAGCGCCGCTGACAGACAGCGTCTCGCACAATTTCATCGTGCAGATGATCCCGCACCACCAGGCGGCGATCGAAATGTCGCAGAATCTTTTGCAGTACACAACATATGTTCCCCTGCAGAACATCGCGCGCAATATCATCCAGACGCAGACGAAGAGCATCGAGGACATGCACGCGGCGCTTGCACGCTGCAGCGAACAGAAAAACACCGAACAGCAGCTGTGCCTCTACGCGCGCTGCTTCGACCGCATCACGCAGACCATGTTCACAGATATGCGCGACGCGTGCGCCGGCAACGATATCAACGCCGACTTTATCCGCGAAATGGTTCCGCATCACAAGGGCGCGATCCGGATGTCTGAAAACGCGCTGCGTTTTCCCATCTGTCCGGCGCTCGTTCCCATTTTACAGGCGATCATCGTCTCGCAGAGCGAGGGCGTGCAGCAGATGGAGCATCTGCTGCGCTGCATCGCGTGCAGGCAGTAAAAAACGGCAGGTCCTACGGACCTGCCGCCTGAGACTGTCGGAAAAGGCGCATTGCCTTTTTCGACAAAAGGATCACGGCCCGCAGCAGCGCACTCGTTTACCGCCTGCGGCGAACAACTCGCACGTTTGCGGGCCGAGAAGTGTTTTCCCCGACGCACATGTCGCCGGAGAAAACAAATTCCATTTGTTTCGCGGCGTTCGCGCCGCGAACGCTGCGAGGTTTTTTGACACACTGAAGCGGCAGGTCCTACGGACCTGCCGCCTTTTTCCCCAATATCGCAGCGCTTACCTTGTGCTGAACTTCTGCTTTACAGAAGCCAGCTTGTTCTGCTCGGCCTGCTCGGTGGGATACCAGCCCTTGGCCTTCATCTGGTCATAGATATTGTCCTGCATACTGAGCGCGTCGTTCAGCGCCGTACTGAACGCCTGGCGCACGTTTGCTGTGGAGGATTCGATCGTTCCATGCATAAACAGATCGCACACGCCCTTCTCCAGCAAGAGAATGTTTTCCATCAAGTTCTTGTCGTCCATTTTTATCCTCCTTACAGCAGGCCATAAAAGCTCTGGAAAATCTGCTGGTGCTTCTGCGCCATCTGCTCCACGCACAGCTTCAGCTCCGCGTCCTGCACCTGGCTCGCAGTCTCCTGGCACTTGGTCTGAAAATACTGTTCATGGCCAAGCGCGTCTTCGATATATAACAGCTCTTTTGTCGTCACGGGTATCGCTCCTCCTTGTTTTGATTGCAGCGATAGTTTGCGCCATCGCGCCCCGTAATATTCACGTCGCGCGCACTCTGTATGCAATCGCCCGCGCAGAAACGGCCGCGCAGGCTTCAGAATGTCCATCCTTTGCAGCAAACAGGCCATGCCCCGCGGGACATGGCCTGTTTCAACGGCATATTCTTTATTTCATGCGCAAAATACGGACCGAATTCAGCAGGCACAGCATGGATACGCCGGTATCGGCAAATACGGCGACCCACATATTCGCATAGCCAAACAGGCCCATGAGCATGACCACAAACTTTACCGCCAGCGCAAAATAGACGTTCTGCCACGAGATGCGGCTGGTATTCCGGGCGATCTTCACCGCGTCGGGGATGGCGGACATCTCAGAGTTCATGAACACAACGTCGGCAGCCTCGATCGCGGCGTCTGCGCCGCTGCCCATGGCCGCGCCCACGTCGGCGCCGGCCAGAACGGGCGCGTCGTTGATGCCGTCGCCGACGAACATGACGCTGCCGCGCGCCTGACGGATCTTCTGCAGCTCAGAGAGCTTATGTTCCGGCAGCAGCTTGGCATGGACCTCGTCGATCCCGGTCTGCTTTGCCACGTGTTCGGCGCTGTCCTGTGCGTCGCCGGTCAGCATCGCCGTCACGATCCCCATCGACTTGATCCGCGAAACGGCGTCCTTGGCGTCGTCCTTCAGCGTGTCGGAGATCACGATATTGCCGATGAATTTCCCGTTTCTGGCGACCAGGACCTCGGTACCGAAGGCAGTTTTCGCATACGCGGACAGATCGACATGGTTCGCTTCCATCAGCTTTCGGTTGCCGCACAGCAGCACACCGGAAGCAACGCTCGCCTGAATGCCATGGCCCGCGATCTCCTTTAGATCAGACGGCCGCTCGACGCTAAGGCCCTGCGCGTTGGCGGCGTTTACGATACTGGCAGCGATGGGATGGGTCGAAAACAGCTCACAGCTGGCGGCCAGCGACAGCAGCTCCTCGCCGCTGACATCGCCGCCCGCAGGCACGGCCTGCTGCACCTGGAAATTCCCCTTGGTGATGGTGCCGGTCTTGTCCATGACGACGGCCTTGATGCCGGACAGCGCCTCGATGGCGCTGCCGCCTTTGAACAAGATCCCCTTCTTAGAGGCCGCGCCGATGCCGGAGAAGAACGCCAGCGGCACGCTCAACACCAGCGCGCACGGGCAGGAAATGACAAGGAAGGTCAGCGCCGTCAGAACTGACGCCGTACCGGACGCGCCGTGGAACACAGTCGCCGCACCGGTGTAATCGGGGCTGACGAAGAAGTGCCAGGACGGGATGATAAACGGCAGCACCAGCGCGACCACCAGCGCAGCCACAACGACGGCGGGCGTATACACCCTCGCGAAGCGGGTGATGAACTTGTCGATGGCGGGCTTGTTGGCGGCGGCATTTTCGACCGAGTCCAAAATCCGCGTGACCATGGACTCTTCCAGCAGCTTTTCCACGCGGATCTTCAGTTGGCCCGAGGTATTCACGCAGCCCGAGATCACGTTGTCGCCCACTTCCGCCTTGATGGGAACCGGCTCGCCGGTGACGGCGGAGGTATCGATGCGGCTCTGCCCTTCAATGATGACGCCGTCCAGCGGGATCCGGTCGCCCGGGCGAACCAGCAGAATGTCGCCCACGTTGGCCTCCTCCGCGCCGATCGTTCTGATCTCTTCGCCCACCACCAGGTTGACGACCTCCGGCCGCAGATCGACGGCGGACATGATCTGCTCGCGGCTCTGCGCGACGGCGCGGTCTTCAAAGAACTCGCCGATCCGGTAGAACAGCATGACGCCGACGGCCTCAGGATACTCGGCAATGGCGAACGCGCCCAGCGTGGCGATGGACATCAGGAAGTTTTCATCAAAGATCTGACCTTTTCTGATGTTTTTGGCAGCCGTTAGCAGGACCTTCCCGCCCAAAATCAGATACGCAGCGACCAAAACGCCCAGAAGCGCCGGCAGCGGCGCGCCGACATGCTCTAAAATCTCTCCCACCACAAACAACACTGCGCCGGCAGCGATGCTGATGACGGCCTTCTTTTCCGCAGATATGCCCTTCTTTTCCGGCTCGGCCGCCTTCGGCGCATCCTTGGCAACGACTGTAACGCCGTCCTCCATGGAATCGATCAGGGCCTGCACCTGCAAAATCAGGCTGTCCGGGTCCTTCGCGGATAGCTTCATCTGCTTTGTGGCAAATGTGATGGAAACATCGTCGACGCCGTCCATCTCCTTCAGTCGGGCCTCGATCTTTGCCGCACAGTTGGCGCAGTCCAGCCCTTCCAAAACATAGGTCTTTGTGGAAGATACGCCTGTTGGCCTTCGCTTGCGCGGCACCAGCGTGACGCCGTCTTCGATCGCGTCGACGGCCGCCTGCATTTTGCTCAGCAGCTCGTCCTGATTGTTGGCGGAGACCCGCAGCTGTTTGGTGGCAAAGGACACAGAGGCGAAGGCGACCTCCGGCATGGCGCGGATCTTCGCCTCGATCTTCGCCGCGCAGTTGGCGCAGTCAATGCCCTCGAGAATGTAGACGCGCTTTTCCATATCCTCATCCGGCATCTTGCAGGTACACTTGGCCAGGCTTTCGCCGCAGATATCGCAATACTCCGCATGCGGGTTACATTGCTCACAGGCGCAGTCGTCGGGATGGCCCGGCGTATGGCGGTGCTCCGTCACAAAATGGGTATGCGAGCGCGTCGCCACATCCTCATGTTCTTCATGCGTGTGGCCGCAGCAGCCGCCTTCATGATC
>CAZWKZ010000013.1:16877-22316 GCA_964633935.1 uncultured Oscillospiraceae bacterium
TGCTCGTGCATGGTGATTCACTCCTTCATGACAAAATTTCATGTTAGCTTATCAGCCGGACCGTCTTGCCAGACAATCCTCATAGCGATAGCTCTGCACCAGAGTCTGGAAGCTCTCAAAGTCCGCCTCTGGGTTCAGGCTCTTGATCACGGAATACAGATCCTCGTAGTTATAGGCGTTGATGGTGACGCTGCGAGCCAGCGCGTACATGCTGTCGTATTCGGCGCTATCGGCCGCTGTCCAGAAGCCCTGCTCCAGCCGAAAGGCCTTCCCGTCCACCCGGTAGGCGTCGGCATTGCCTGTGATGGCATTGTACAAGGCGGCGAAGCCGGGGCCGATCTCGGACTGATACTTGCCCGCCACATAGGCGATCTTGCCCTTCTTGAAGCCGAAATAGTTATCCTCGGAGAAGCAGTCGATCACGCCGCATTCGATCTGCACCGCGTTCAGCGCATCCATCAAGGATGTGACCGGAATGGCAGATAGAACGGTGGTGTATTCGCCGGAGGAGATGGCTTCTTCCGCCGGAACGCTGTATTGCTCAAAATTCAGATATCCGGGGCAGATCATGACCCTCACGCCGCCGGCTTCGGCGGCCGTGGCTTCCTCGACCATCGCCAATTCGTCGGAACTTTGCTCGAACTCGATGCCATGCGCCTGCTGCAGCGCATCCAGCATGGCCACCGTGCGCAGCCTGTGCATCTCGTTGCCCATGAACGCGCCGCCGGAGAGGATCACATAGCTCTTGCCCTCCGCCGCCAGCGCGCGGGTCATTTTTGCCGCTTCTTCGTACTCGCTCTGAATGCCGGGGCCGATCTCGCCCACGAAGTAGGGGTTGTCGGCCACCGACGCAAATTCCGCGTCCGAGGACGTGGCGGACGGCCGGATCATATACATGCCGTGCTCGGCGCAGAATTCTACTTCCTTTTTCAGATCGTATGAGCCAAAGACCATCACGCCCTCCACGCCGTTTTCAGCGCAAAGCGCGAGAAAGTCCATCAGCTCCTCGCCGTCTGAAATGCTGTCGGAGTATAGAAAGGTCACGTCCTCAAAGCAAGCCTTGATGTAGTTGTCCAGATATTCCTTGAACATCATGACCTGCGCGTCCCTGATGTCATAGGTCGCCACGCCGATCTTGTGGATTTGCATGCCGCTGGCTTCCGCCTGCGCCTCATCCTGATTGGCGATATCCTCGGCAACCCTGCCGCCGCACCCGGAAAGCAGGCACAGCAGCATGAGCGCGGCCAACACAAATGCAGTCAATTTTTTCATATCATCATCTCTCCTAGAACAAATGGCAAGCGACCTCATGCCCCTCGCCCACCGTTTTCAGCTGCGGGCGTTCCCTGCGGCAGACTTCTGTGCAATACTCGCATCTGTTTTGGAACGGGCAGCCGGGCGGTACGTCGAGCGGACTGGGGATCTCGCTGTCGATGCTCTCGATCTTTTTGGTAAAATCCATCTTTGTGTCAAAAATGGCGCGCAGCAGGGTCTGCGTATAGGGGTGCTTGGCCCGCTCTACGTCCTCCCCCGGAAGGATCTCCACAATATTGCCCAGATACATGACGGCGATCTGATGCGCAAACGACTGGATCAGGCCCAGATCATGGGCGATGAAGCCGACGGCGATATGCTTTTCCTTCTGCAGCCTGCACACCAGCTCAATGATGGTCTTCTGCACCGACACATCCAGCGCGCAGGTCGCCTCGTCCATGACGATCAGCTCCGGCTCAAGCGCGATGGCGCGGGCAATGGCGATGCGCTGGCGCTGGCCGCCGGACATATTATGGGGGTAACGGCCGGCAAAATCGCCGGGCAGATCCACCATCTCCAGATACTTGCGCGCCACGGCGTCCTTCTCGCTTGCCTTGATCCGCCGGAAATTCATAAGCGGCTCGCAGATGATATCGCGGATCTTCATCTTGGGGTTAAACGACCCGCCGGGGTCCTGAAAGACCATTTGGATATACTGCCGCGTCTGGCGCAGCTGCTCTGCCTTCAGCTTCGCCAGATCCTGGCCTTTGAAAAGGATCTCCCCTTCCGTTGGCGTGTCCAGCCGAACCAGAAAGCGCATGAACGTGGATTTGCCGCAGCCGGATTCGCCGATCAGCCCCAGCGTCTTGCCCCGGTAGAATTTTAGACTGACGTCATTGCAGGCCGTCAGCGTTCTGCCGCCGGAGGCCGGGAATCGCCGCGTGACATGCCTTGCCTCTAAGATCAAATCTTTTTCTTCAAACATACCGCACACCTCCCAACGAAGGGACCGCGTCCAAAAGCGTCTGGGTATAGCTGCTGTGATCTCCGTAGAGCATATAATCCCGGTCGCCTGCGTCGGCGATCTCACCGTTTTTCATCACGACGATCCAATCGGACATGTAGGCGGCGACGCCCAGATTGTGCGTTACTACGATGATGCTGGTGCCGTACTCCTCCCGCAGCTGCATCATCTGGCGCACGATCTGCGCCTGTGTGGTCACATCCAGCGCAGAGGTCGGCTCATCGGCCAGCAGCAGCTTCGGCTGAAAGGTCATCGCCATGGCGATGCCGACGCGCTGGCGCATGCCGCCGGAGAGCTGAAAGGGATAGGACCGCATGATATTCTCACCGCTGGGAAGGCGCATACGCTCAAGCATCTTGACGCCCTTTTCCCATGCCGCTTCTTTTGTGAGCGCCTCATGGGTGCGGATATACTCGACAAAGCCGTCGCCGATTTTCCGGATGGGGTTCAGCATGGCGCCGGAGTCCTGAAAGATCATGGAGATATCGGTGCCCCGCAGCTGCCGCCACTGCTCGGGCGTATGGCCCAGAAGCGATTCTCCTTCAAACAGGATATCGCCCTGCGTCACTTTGCCGCCGCCCGCGAGCAGACCCAGCACGGCGCGGATCACCGTGGTCTTGCCGGAGCCGGATTCACCCACCAGCGAGGCGATCTGGCCCTGCTCCAGCGTCATGCTGAAATTTTTGACCGTGGGGCGGTCCTTGTAGCAGATCGTGATATTTTTGATTTCCAGCATAGGCTCCCTCCTCATTCGTCTCTGGGATCTAGAACATCCCGAAGCGCGTCGCCCAGCAGGTTGAACACAACTACGACGATAAATATGGCAGCGCCGGGGTAGATCATCATCCATGGCGCGTTCTGGATGAACTGCCGGCCCTCGTTCAGCATCAGGCCCCATTCCGGCGTAGGCGCCTTCGCGCCAAAGCCCAAAAACGACAGGCCCGCCAGCTCCAGCATCATGCCGCCGATGTCGGTGGCGGCTGTGATGACCAGCGTCGGGATCACATTGGGGAGCATGTAGCGCGTCAAAATATAGGGCGTTTTCGAGCCGGTGACCACAGCCGCCGCCACGTAGTCGCGGTTGCGGATCTTCAAAACCAGACTTCGCGCCAGGCGCGCGTACTTTGTCCAGCTCACAAGCGCCACGGCGATGACCGCATTTTTTACGCTCGCGCCCAGGATACCGGCGATCGCCATTGCAAAGACCATGCCAGGAAACGAGACCATCATATCGGCAATACGCATGATGACGCTGTCGATCCAGCCGCCGAAGTAGCCCGCCAGAACGCCCAGCACCGTCCCCAGCGCAAAGATAAGCAGCACGACGCAGAACGAGGCCGCCAGACTGGTCCGCGCACCGTAGATCACGCGGGTGAAGATATCGCGCCCCAGCTTATCGGTGCCGAAAATATGCGCGGCGCTCGGCGCCTGCAGCGCGTCCTTCAATACCGCGTCCGTAGGGCTGACGCCGCCGGTCACGACCGGCGCGAAAACCGCCGTCAGAATGATCAAAAGCGCAAGCACGGAAAAGACGCAGAAGGCTTTGTTTTTCTTTACAAAGGTCATACATTTCATATCCTCTTACCTCGTTTCTCTCATTCTGGGGTCGACATAGCTGTAGGAGATATCCACCGCCAGGTTGACCAGCATATAGATCAGGGAGATCCACAGCACATAGCCCTGGATCAGAGGATAATCATAGGCAGTGATGGCGGAGACCGCCAGGCTGCCCATGCCGGGATAGGTGAAGATGACCTCCACCACCGCAGTTCCGCCAAGCAGCGATCCAAGCGACAGCCCCAGCATGGTGAGCAGCGGCAGCAGCGAGTTGGGGAACACATTCAGCCATAGGATTTTCCACTGCTTCACGCCTCTGGCCCTTGCGCCGGTGACGTAGTCCTGGCTCAGCTCCTCCAAAACTGCGGTGCGTACCTGGCGCGTGTACTTGGCGGACATGGCGAACGCCAGCGTAACGGACGGCAGGATCAGGCTTTTGAAATCGCCTGCCGAGCAGACCACGGGCAGCAGCTTGAGTCTGACGCAGAAAAACATCATCAGCAAAAGGCCCACCCAGAAATTCGGCATGGACACGCCGAAAAAGGTCACGCCGCGCAGGGCGTAGTCCACGATGCTGTTTTTGTGCGTCGCCTGTGCCATACCGATGGGCACGGCGATGACGAGCATCAGCACCATAGAGCAGAGCGAAAGCTTCAGCGTGGGCCAAAGGCGGTTCAGAAGCAGCGTGGCCACGGGTTTGTTATACGCATACGAGGTACCGAAGTCGCCCTTGAAACAGTTCAAAAGCCAATCGAAATACTGCACCAGTACAGGGCGGTTCAGACCCATAGCCTCACGGGTCTGCTGAATGATCTCCTCGCTTGGCATGATACCGGCGGCGGCATACATGGTGCGCACGGGATCGCCGGGCGCCAGATAGGTGATCAGAAACGTCAGAAAACTGATGCCCAGCGCCACAAGGACGATCTGAAGCAGCCGTTTTCCCAATTGCTTTGCATGCAAGAAATACGCGCTCCTTTCTGTACGGCCGCGCAGCGCGCCCGCACGCGGCGATAGAAGCGGCGCTCCGATCGCTGCGCAGGCGGCCTGCGCCGGCCGCAGTCATAATCTTCTCCGGGAAAACGCAGGTTTTCCCGGAGAAGTCTCACACCCGGTCAGGATTCTGCCGCGGGATAGATCTCGGTGGTGAGCCAGTAGTAGTCAGCCGTATGGATGGCGGCGCCGCCGATGGTGGCGTTTCTGGAGATCATAGAGCTATTGTAGTAGCCGTGGACGATGGCGACAGCGTCGTCGATCAGGATCTGCTGCATCTTCTGGATGATCTCGCGCCGGGCGTCATTGTCAAAGGTCGTGCTAAGCTCGTCATACAGCGCGTCATATGCTTCATTTTTGTAGCCGCAGTAGTCCGCGCCGGAGGTGGAGCACCACGCGGCCAGATATTCGGTGGGATCGCCCGTGCCCACGGTGGTCCAGTTGGAGCCGTTGATGTCAAAATCGCCGGACTGATAACTGTCCCACTGACGGGCAGAATCGCCGATCTCCAAATCGACGCCGATGCCGATGGCGGACAGCTGCTGCTGAATGGCCTCGGCAAAATCGTTCAGGCAGCGGTTGGGGTAGGTGACATAGTGCAGAACGACCTC
>CAZWKZ010000014.1:0-14778 GCA_964633935.1 uncultured Oscillospiraceae bacterium
GCAGGCGGGGCGCGGATTACGAGCTGGACCTTGTGCTGCGCAACAACATCACGACGAAGGAACATCCGCTGGGCGTCTATCACCCGCACGCCGAGCTGCACCACATCAAAAAAGAGAACATCGGTCTGATCGAGGTCATGGGCCTGGCGGTGCTTCCCAGCCGCCTGAAGGGGGAGCTGAATGCCCTGAAGGACGCGGTTCTGATGGGGGCAGACATTGCGTCGGATCCTACGTTGTCCAAGCACGCGGCATGGGTGGAGAGGCTGATGGAAACATACCGCTTTACCGAAGAAAACGCCATGGACATTCTGATGCAGGAAACGGGCAAGGTGTTTTCTGAAGTGCTGGAAGATGCCGGCGTTTATAAGTGCACGCCGGAAGGACGAAACGCATTCCTGCGATTTGTAAAAGCAGTAAAATGATCGGAATCGAGGTATGAATATGACAGTACTGGTAACAGGAGGAGCCGGTTATATCGGCTCGCACACCTGTGTGGAACTTCTGAACAGCGGCTATGAGGTCGTCGTGATTGACAATCTGTGCAATTCCAATCCTAAGAGTCTGGAACGGGTACAAAATCTGACCGGAAAGACCCTGACTTTCTATGAAGGGGATGTCCGGAACGAAGGGCTTTTGCAAAAGGTTTTTGCCGCACACGAGATTGGCTGTGTGATCCATTTTGCCGGACTCAAAGCCGTGGGCGAAAGCGTGGCCAAGCCTTGGGAATATTACGACAACAATTTGAATGCCACGCTGGTGCTTACAAAGGTGATGAAGCAAGCGGGCATGAAGAATATGATCTTCTCTTCCTCCGCTACGGTTTACACCGCTGATAACGAGATGCCGCTGCGGGAGACAAGCCGCACCGGAAATTGCACCAATCCCTACGGGTGGACAAAGTATATGACGGAGCAGATTCTCTCCTGCATCTCTCATGCGGACCCTGCATGGAGCGTGGCGCTGCTGCGCTATTTTAATCCCATCGGTGCGCACAAGTCCGGCCTGATCGGCGAGGACCCCAGGGGAATCCCCAACAATCTGATGCCCTACATTACGCAGGTCGCCATCGGGCGCAGGGAATATCTCAGCGTCTTCGGCAATGACTACGATACCCACGACGGCACCGGCGTCCGGGATTACATCCATGTGGTGGATCTGGCAAAGGGACACGTGGCTGCGGTGAAGTATGTGGAAGCAAACAAAGGCTGTGAGGTGTTCAATCTGGGAACCGGCACCGGCTACAGTGTGCTGGATATGGTACGCACCTTTGAGCGGGCAAACAGCCTTGCGCTGCCCTACAAGATCACAGACCGCCGTCCTGGCGACATCGCCATCTGTTACGCGGACCCTGCCAAGAGTGAGAAGGTTCTGGGCTGGAAGGCGGAATGCGATCTTGCCGATATGTGCCGGGACTCCTGGAACTGGCAGCGCAAGAATCCCGAGGGCTATGGCGGGTAATCCCGGCGCACACAGGGCGCAGTGAGACGAGTGCCCCTACAAGGAAGTTTCACGCGAAGACCTGTCAGAACGTCAAATTTTGGAGCAGACAGGGATAGCCCAAAAGACGGTCCATGAAAGAAAAGGCTTCAGCAATGCGGGATCAGATTGGAAGATCTGATTGACGGCGCGCTAAAGCAATACCGGCTGTTCTGCGAAGACGGTTGTGTTGATCGCGAATTACTGGAGATGTCCTCGCGCAAAAACGGCGCCCTTGGGGCGCGCTCTGCAAGGAAGGCGCCCCAAGGGCTGTTCACGGGTGTGCGGTATCGTCTTGTTTTAGTCCGTCCGAGCGAAACGGTTCACGCTTTGCAAAGCTCAAAATAGATATATTTTGCCGGATCCTCGCCCAGCGCGATTACGTGTTCCGGCATATCCTTCTTTTTGAAACCCAATCTCTCATACAGTGCGATCGCTTTGACGTTTTCCGGATCTGGGTCTACCCACACCGTTTTTGCGCCGTTTCTGAACGCTTTTTTGATCGCATGCGAAAGGGCTTGCGTGGCAATCCCACGTCCCCGCGCAAACCGAAACAGTTTGATATCCAGAGACGCGCTGCCATGCGCTTTGTCGATTGCATAGCTTGCTTCGCCGCAATAAGCATCATCTTCATAAATGGAAAAGGAATTCTCCGCCGGTCTTGCAGCGTTCAACTGCTGAAACCACCGCTGCATCGTTTCGTCTGTTTCGCGCAGCCCGTCGGGAAAGCCCACAAACCGCATGACGTCTCCGTCCGCCCAAAGGCGCTGTACATTTTTGATGTCTTCCATTGCCGTTTCTTTTATTGTGATCATCTGTTGGCCTCCAAAACCGCGATTTACCACGCGTCCATGGGACGATGGTACCACGGATTTGAGAGGAAGTCAACCATCGGCGCGAAACCGCCAACGCAAACGCCCAGGACGATCAATCGAAGCGGCAGTTGACAAGAGAATACTTTCGTGCTATGATTCTTTAAAACAGAAAAGAAAGGCGAGGACGGAGAGTGTCCTTCCCAGCTGCATGGCAGAGAGCCGGCGGGCGGTGCGAGCCGGTCATGCACAGGAGGGATCTGTAGCTCCCGAGCCGGAGAGAAGAACGCCCCGGCGGGCAAGTAGACCTCTCCCGCGTCAGCTGCGTCAGTGCTTAGGGCTTGTACGAGCCTGATGAGTGGCGCGTGCCGTGCGGCATGCGCAATTTGAGTGGTACCGCGGGCCGCATGATGCAGCTCGTCTCAAAGAATCCTCTTTGGGGCGGGCTGTTTGTTTTTCGGGCAAAGCGCGCCGGACGGGCGTTGGAGAAAGGAGACATGCATGCAGGAAAACGTGCGAATACGGGGCGGCAAGGCCAGGCGTGTGAATCGGACCGGAGACACCGCCAAAAAGGCGCTGCAGGCGGGAGGAGGAAATCTGGCATGAGGATATCCTGTGTGCAGATGGACATGAGGCTCGGCGCGGCGGAGGAAAACTTTGATAAGGCAAAGCGCCTTGTCCGCGCCGCGGCGCAAGACGCCCCCGATGTGATCGTGCTGCCTGAGACGTGGAACACGGGCTTCTTTCCCCGGGAAAATCTCGCGTCTTTGTGCGACAGCGACTGCGCGCGGGTAAAAGCGGAATTTGGCGCATTGGCGGCGGAGCTGCGCGTCAATCTGGTGGCGGGCAGCGTGTCGAATCTGCGCGAAGGCCGCGTATACAATACCGCGTGCGTGTTTGACCGCGCGGGCGGCTGCGCGGCGCAGTACGACAAGACGCACCTATTTACGCCGATGGGCGAGCATGCATACTACGCGCCGGGCGATCGCGTCTGCCGGTTTACGCTAGATGGCGTCGCGTGCGGCCTTATCATCTGCTACGACGTCCGCTTCCCGGAGCTGACGAGGACGCTGGCGCTTGCGGGCGCGGAGGTGCTGTTTGTCGTGGCCCAGTGGCCGCAGGTAAGGCAGGCGCATCTTGCCGCGCTGGTCAAGGCCCGCGCCATCGAGAACCAGATGTTCGTCGCCTGCTGCAATTCCTGCGGTACGGCGGGCGAAACGAAATACGCAGGCGCGTCGGCCATCGTCGACCCCTGGGGCCAGACGCTCGCGCAGGCGGGCGGAGAGGAAACAATCATAACCGCGGCGTGCGAGCTGTCCGTGGTGGATGAGATCCGGCAGTCGATCAACGTCTTCCGTGACCGCCGGCCGGAGCTGTACAAATAGACAACCGATTGTAGATAAGGAGTGCATTTTTATGAAGTACGAATTCCCCGTGACCAGGACCACCCATCCCAAGCCCCGTCCCGCCGACGAGAGCAAGCTGGGCTTCGCCCGCTACTTTACCGACCACATGTTCGTCATGGAATATGACGAGGGTCAGGGCTGGCATGACGGCCGCGTGGTGCCGCATGAGCCGTTTTTGATCGAGCCGGCGTCGTGCGTGCTGCACTACGCGCAGATGATGTTCGAGGGCATGAAGGCCTACCGCAGACCGGACGGCGGCGTGCAGCTGTTCCGCCCGGATATGAACATCGCCCGTATGGCGCGCACCAGCGAGCGTATGTGTATCCCCGAGCTGCCGGGCGAGCTGTTTATGGCGGGCCTGGAGGCCGTCATCCGCGAGGATATGGACTGGGTGCCCTCCGCGCCCGGTACGGCGATGTATATCCGCCCGTTCATCTTTGGCGACGAGGTGTCCTTCTCGGTCCTGCCGGCCAAGCGCTATAAATTCATGATCATCCTCAGCCCCACGGGTTCGTACTACGCGGCCAACGACGGCGGTCTCAGCACCACGCGCATCTATGTGCAGGATACGTATATCCGCGCCGCGCGCGGCGGTACGGGCTACGCCAAGGTCGGCGGCAACTACGGCGGCGGCATGCGCGCCTCGCTCGACGCGATGAAGTATAACTGCAAGGACGTTCTGTGGCTGGACGCGGCGGAGCATAAGTATGTGGAGGAGATCGGCACCTCGAACGCGTTCTTCCGCATCGCGGACGAGGTCATTACCGCCCCGCTCGATTCCGGTACGATCCTGCCGGGCATCACGCGCGATTCCGTCATCCAGCTGCTGAAAAAGTGGGGCGTGAAGGTGTCTGAGCGCAGGCTCTCCATCGACGAGATCGCGCAGGCGAGCAAGGACGGCACGCTGCAGGAGATCTTTGCCTCCGGCACGGCGGCGGTCATCTCGCCCATCGGCTGGCTCAACTATAAGGGCCAGGACATTGAGGTCGCCGATACCAAGGTCGGCCCCGTGGCGCAGAAGCTGTATGACACGCTCTACGGCATCCAGACCGGCACGCGCGAGGACGACATGGGCTGGACCTACAAGCTGTAACGGCGAACGGTGGGATAGGATAAAGTGAAAACGGCGGTGGCTGGCCTTTGGCCAGCCGCCGCTTCGTTTGTACGCGGACTACGGGTCATGCATCTCGTCGCCGGCGTTGCCCGCCGGTATTCTGCCGACCCTGCTGCCCAGGCGGCTGAGCACCTCGTTGGTGATGGTGCCGCTGGCCTCGGCCCAGTCGTAGGCTGTGATGCGGTGCATCCCCGAGGCGCCGATGAGCACAGCGGCGTCGCCGGCTGCAGCGTCCGGAATTTCGGTCACGTCCACCATCATCTGATCCATGCAGACGCGCCCGACGATGGGCGCGCGCCGGCCGCGAAGCAAAACGCTGCCCCGCCCGCAGCAAAGACTGCGGGGGACGCCGTCGGCATAGCCGGCGGCGACGACGGCAACGGTCATGCTGTGTGCTGCCCTGTACGCCAGGCCGTAGCCGATGGCCTCGCCCGCGCCGACACGCCGGGTCAAGGCGACGCGCGCCTTGACACTGAGCACCGGCTGCAGCGGCAGCGGACAGCGCGCCAGATCGCCGCGGCTGCTCAGCACGCCATAGAGCGCGATCCCGGCGCGCGCGTAGTCGCCGCCGTATTGCGGGTAGTATAAAAGTCCGTAGCTGCTGAGAATGTGCCGCTTGAGCGCATAGCCGCGCCGGCGCAGCTCGTCCGCCAGGCGGGCAAAGCGCGCGGCCTGCATTTCGGTGAACGCGCGGGCCTGGCCGTCGTCCGGCGCGTCGTCGGCGCACAGATGCGTGTAGATTCCGGTGACGCGCAGCTGCGGCGCGGCGAGTATGGCGAGGATCTGCTGCATGTTCTGCCACGGTACGCCGGTACGGTGCATCCCGGTGTCCACAGCGATATGCGCCCGGATGGGACGGCCGGAGCGGCAAAGAAGCGCCGCATAGGAGGCGTCTACGACGCTCTGCGTCAGATCATATTTGCAAAGCAGCTGGAACTGCTGCGGCCCGGTATAGCCTAGGATCAGGATCTCGCCGCGCACGCCGCTTTGCCGAAGCTCCGCGCCCTCCTGCGCGCTCGCCACACAAAACGCCTGCACGCCGAGCCGGTTCAGCTCGCGGCAGATGAGCGCCGCGCCGTGTCCGTAGGCGTTGGCCTTGACGGCGGGCATCAGCGCGCAGCCGTCGGGCAGGCGCGTGCAAAGGGCCGCGACGTTGCGGCGCAGCGCGTCAAAATCCAGCTCGATCCATGCGCGGCTGGTCTGAAAACCGTCATGCATCGGTATCGCGCGCACAGAATATGCGCGCCGGCTGGGACACCACGGTGCAGCCGTCGGGAACGTCGGTGGATACGACGGTGCCGGCCCCGATTTTGACACGATCGCCGATCCGGATGCCGCCCACGAGCACTGCGCCGGCCCCGATCAGACAATCGCTTCCGATCGTGGGCGCTTTGCCGCCGACCTCGCCGATGGTCACGTTCTGATAGATGCGGCAGCCCGCGCCGATCACCGCGTAGCGGGAGATAAAAACGCCGTGCAGCCCGTGCGGGAGCGAAAGCGGGCCGAGAATTTTTGCGCCGGGGCCGAGATAACCGCCGTGCCGGTGCGCGCTGCGGCTCATAAAAAAGGTCAAAATATCGCGCGTGAAGCGGCGCTTCGCCCGGCACTGCAGCCGGTAGAGCCGCCAAAACCAGCGCAGCTCGTCTCCGCGCGAATAGTCGATGAGGCTTTGTCTGATGTGCATATGGTCTACTCCAGCGCCTGCTGTATGATGTGGGTGACGAGCTGCGTGAAATCCAGCCCCGCCGCCTGCATCATGCGGGGGAAACGGCTGTGCGGCGTAAAGCCGGGGATGGTGTTGATCTCGTTGAAGACAAGCTCCTGTGCCGGCGTGAGAAAGAAATCCACGCGGGCAAAGCCGCTGCAGCCGAGCGCGCGGTAGACGTCTTGCGCGGCGGCCTTGATCATTTCGCGCGTCTTGGCAGAAACGCTCGCGGGCACGTGGATCTTTGCGGTTGCGAGACGGTACTTTTCCGTATAATCGAAAAAGCCGGAGGCAAGCTCGATCTCATCTGGCTCGCCCACAAGCAGGCGCTCTTTTCCGACGACGGCGCAGCCGACCTCCTCGCCGCAGATGGCCTCTTCCAGCATAACGCAGTCGTCGTAGTAAAACGCGGCGTCGATGGCGTCAAGCAGCGCGTCGGGCGTGCAGACCTTTGCCACGCCATAGGACGAGCCGGCCTTGACCGGCTTGACAAACAGGGGATATGAGAGCGCTTCGGCCTTTTGCAGCGCGTCGTCCGCGTCATATCCGCCGCAGAGCACGAACGAATCCGGCACGCGCACGCCGGTCAGCGACGCCAGCTTGTGCGCGCGGTCTTTGTCCATGCACAGCGCCGAGGCGAGCGTGCCGCAGCCGGCCAGCGGGATCCCCGCCAGCTCGCATAGGCCCTGCACGGTGCCGTCCTCGCCGTTTCTGCCGTGCAAAATGGGCAGGACCGCGTCAAGGTGCAGCGAGCGCACGCCGCCTGGCGTAAATACCAGCAGGGCGCGCTCGCTGCGGCTGGGGCTGATGCAGGCGGGCGTGCAGTCCGCCTGCGCCCAGGTGTTTTCGCCAATGCGGCGGATAGCGCCGGTATAGTGGTACCAGTCGCCCTGTTGGGTGATGCCGATGGGCACCGGCAGAAACCGTTCGGCGTCCATGTGGCGCAAAACGCCGCTGGCCGATTGCAGCGATACGCCGTATTCCGGCGAACAGCCGCCAAAGATGACGGCGACAGTCTTTTTATCCATTTTGACAGTCTCCTTTCGTGATGACGCGCGTGCCCTCGGGCAGCGGATAGGCGATTTGGCAGCGGTTGCGATAGACGGTCTTTTCGATGGTCCGGCCGGCTTCGGTGATACGCTGCACCACGTCCACCTCTTCATAGACGCCGTCCGCCTGCTGGATATACTGAAGATTCCGGTTGACGAGCTGATATGTTTTTTGAAGCGGACGCGCCGCATAGACGCGCCCGATGATGTGCGTATCGTCAAAGGTGATGGAAAGCTGCAGCGGCACGGACGTTTCGTTTTTGACTTTGAAATCGAGCCAGCCCTCGGCCACGGCGGCGTCCACGCCCATGGGCGCGTCGCTGGGCGGCTCGGGAAAATCCTTTTTTGGATGGCCGTGGCGCTCGGTGATGGTGAGCGGTGTGTGCAGGCAGATCCAACACAGAAGATTACTGAGCTGGCACAGGCCGCCGCCATATGCCGGAATGAGCGTCCCGTCGCGCTCGGTCAGCGCGTCTTTGTACGGCGTGCGCCGGTCTGCGCCGCGCACCCGGTTCCAGAAGGAGAAGGTCTCGCCTGGGGCGATGATGAGCCGGTCGATGCGTTTCGCAGCCAGCTTCAGATTGTGGATCTTATTTTCCTGATACGACATGGGAAAGCCGGTCTGCGTATTTCGCATCGGACAGGCGGATGTGAACAGCAGATGCGGCAGAAGCGCGTCCGCCTGATATGCGCAATAGCGGTTGGCGTCAAAACGCATGGCGAGGTAGAAGCAGAGCGTCCGCTGCTTCTTCCGAAGCGGCAGCAGCCACGGAAAGCGCTGCGTGATTCGCTTGCGCGGCATAGTAAGACCTCCTTTGACATAAAAAATCGTCCCGTTTGGTACCTATATCGTACCAAAACGGGACGGGCAGGGTGTTCGTTTTCTGTGCCGAAGCGCTTACGAACTGCTTGCGCAATTCATACGTTTTTCTGACGATGCAGCGGCAGGCGCACAGAGAAAAGGATGCTGTCCGCTGCGCTCTGGGCCAGGATCTGGCCGCCGTGCAGCTCGACGATCTGCTTGGCGATGGCAAGGCCCAGACCGGAGCCGCCCGACGCGCTCGCGCGCGAAGCGTCGAGCCGGTAGAACTGCTCAAAGATCCGCCCCAGCTTTTCCTGGGGGATCGTTTTGCCGTGATTTTTCACGAAGATCTCCGCGCTGCCGTCCTGCGCCGTTAGGACAAGCTCGATCTGGCTGCCGGAGTAGCCGTAGTTGACGGCGTTGCGGAACAGATTGTCAAACACGCGCTGCAGCTTGTCCGGGTCGCAGTGAAGCTCCACATCCGGCGCGAGCTGCAGCTGCCACGTCATCTGCTTTTCTGACAGGGCCGGGAGAAATTCATAGGTGATCTGTTCGAGCATGCGGGTCAGATTGACCGTCTGCAGGTTCAGCTCCAGATGCGACAGATTAAAGCGCGTGATATCAAAGAATTCGTTGATCAGATCCTCCAGCCGCTTCGCCTTGTCCAGCGCGACGGCGTTGTAACGCGCGCGCAGCGGCGGGGAGATCTCCGGCTCGTCGCGCAGCAGCGTCAGATAGCCGATGACGCTGGTCAGCGGCGTTTTCAGATCGTGCGCCAGGTAGACGACCAGGTCGTTTTTTCGCTGCTCGGCCTCTTTGGCCGCGTGGGCGGCGTTGAGCGACTGCTCGCGGACCAGATTCAGCTCGTTCTGCGTGTCGAGCATCACATCCGGCAGCTGCACAGGCGCGTCCGGCGACGCGGCCAGCTGCGCAGCCGCCGTTATAAGATCGTCGAGATAGCGCAGCGGTATGGAGAAAAAGTGCCGCGTAATAAGAAACACGCCCACCAGGATCGCGATCATGATCAGTACGGGCGATAGACTTTGCAGCATTTTCAGATGGGAATACAGCCAGTCGTCCGGCTGCCAGACGTACTGCGCGCAGATCATGTACGCCAGGAAGTATCCGCCGAACAGCACGAGCAGATATCCGAGGATGCAGAGCAGAAACTGCATGGAAAGCCGCCTGGAGAGCTGGCTGACATGGCGGCATTTTGTACGCTTATTCAATGGTGTACCCCACTCCCCACACGGTTTTGATGAATTTTGGCTTGCGGCTTGGCTCGTGCATCTTTTCACGCAGCCGGGCGATATGCGCCATGACCGTGTTGTTGTTGTTCAGATACTTTTCGCCCCAGACGGCCTCGAACAGCTCTTCCGAGGAGATGACCTTGCCCCGGTGCTCGCACAGGTACCACAGAATATCGAATTCCAACGGCGTGAGCGACAGCTCCTGGTCGTAGAGCAGGCACTTGCGGCTGTCGCGGAAGATACGCAGGCCGGAAAAATCGTGCTCCTGCCGGGGCTTTTCCGCGTCCGGCGGCTGGTTGTATCTCGTGTAGCGGCGCAGCTGGGTCTTGACGCGCGCGACCAGCTCGAGCGGGTTGAAGGGCTTTGTCATATAGTCGTCCGCGCCGAGCGTCAGTCCTGTGATCTTGTCCATGTCCTCGACCTTGGCCGTGAGCATGATGATGGGGAACATGTGCGTTTTGCGGATCGCCTGACAGAGCGCAAAGCCGCTCATATCCGGCAGCATGACGTCGAGAATGGCCAGGCTGATGGGCGTTTTCTCCACGCAAGACAGCGCGTCCTGCGCGTTATAAAAGACGTATGTTTCGTAGCCGTCGTTTTTCAGATACAGCTCCACCAGTTCGGCGATTTCTTTTTCATCGTCGACGATGAGTATTTTCTCGGGCATGAAAGCGATCCTCTCTGTGGGTGATTTTTTATCATTATTATATCAGTATTTGCGCAGAAAGTCTTTGCGGGAATGTGCGGAAATTCTTATATTTTTCTTAAGCTGCCGCGTGGAAAAAATTTTCGGCGCGGCAAAAAGTTGCAGCGGCTTGTACAACTTCTTGGCTGTTTTGCGCCATGCAAGGAAGGAGGAATGGATCATGCGCATCGACAATTCCATTCGCGCGCGCTGGCACGGCGGCACGCGGCCGCTCGGCGAGATCGCGGCGGTGGTGTTTCATTACACCGCCAACACTGGGCACAGCGCCACGGCGCGCGGCAACGCGCTGTATTTTGCCGCGGGCGAGCGGGTGGCCTCGGCGCATTTCGTGGTGGATGAGGCGGACGTTGTGTACGAGTGCGTGCCGTTGGACACGGTCGCGTGGGCTGTGGGCGACGGCGCGGGCGGCAGCATGGGACGGCTTGTGAACAATCAGAATTCGGTCTCGATCGAGATGGTCTCGCACACGGACGCCGGCGGGGAATATTACATCCCGGACGCCACGCAGCGAAATGCGGCGCGGCTCTACCAACGGCTGCTGCGCGCGCTTCCGGGCGTGCGGTATACCGTCCGGCACTATGACGTGTCGAAAAAGCTGTGTCCGGCGCCGATGGTGGACGAGGGGCGCTGGGCGGCGTTTCAAAAAATTTTATGGGAGGAATTGAACATGACAAAGCAGGAGCTGCTTTCGATTGCCGGTACGGGCGATGCGCCCAGCGACTGGGCCAAAGAGGCGGCCGCATGGGCCAAGGCGCATGGGATTTTTTCTGGCGACGGCGCGGGGAACTACGGCTGGCAGCAGCCCATCACGCGCGAGGCCATGGCGCAGGTGTTGTACAATTTTGCGAAAAAAGCCGCAGAGGAGGGAGGAAATCTTTCTTTGGACGAGACCTGTTTGGATACGAGTTCTTGCTTTTGATATAGATTGGATTATATTTTTTGTCAGCTTTTTTTGAAATAATAAATATATTGACAATCAGCGGGCGAGATGATAAACTATCTATAGAATTCATGATAGGGGTGGAGACGCATATGCGACTGACCAAATGTGAACAGGAAATGATGACGGCCTTTTGGGCAGCCGAGAGACCGTTGTCTCAGCCAGAGCTGCTGGAGCAGGCGGGACCAAAGAGCTGGAAGGATAGCTCGGTCTACATCCTCATCAACAGCCTGTTGAGCAAGGGAATGCTGAAGGAAGACGGCTTTGTGCGCGGCCATAAGGCGTATGCCCGGACCTTCGTTCCGACGATGTCGTGCGAGGAATACTGCGCAAGTGAGATCTGCTCGATCTCACGCAAGCTCAGCCTATCAAAGCTGTTCTCCGCCTTGATGGCGAACAGCAATATTTCCGAACAGACCATTCAGGAATTGGACGAGCTGCTGAAGCGGGCGGAGGAAGAATCAAAGGCGCATGGTTAGCGCATATTCTGTCGCTACAGGAATCCTCTGGTTTACCGTCTGTATTGGCGCTTTGCTGATCTTGCGGTGGAAATCTCCGTTGTTATTGAAATATGGCGCGGCGCTGTCCTTGTGCGCAATCATTTTGGCCATTGTGCGGATGCTGCTGCCGCTGGATCTGGCGCCGGCGTATGTGATCCAATCGTTTTATCTATACCCAGCGTTAGAAAGAATATTGCGTCAGACCTTTTTCGGCGGCTGGGCCGTATGGCAGTGGCTGCTGCTTATCTGGGGCGTAGGGAGCGTGATCACGCTGGTCGTTGGCTGCGTGGACTGCGCGCGGTTTATCCATGTCGTGAAGCGCCTGCCGCGGATGCGCGATCCTGTCTCGGCCAAAGTCGCACAACGGCTCGGCCTAGATCCATCGCAGCTGCTCGTGGTTGGGGGCATTCCCGTACCGATGATGGTGGGCCTGGTCCATCCGATGATCGTTTTGCCGCCGATGCAGCTGTCGGAGGCGGCGATGACATGGGTGCTGCGGCACGAGATGACGCACATTCGGCTGCATGACAACTGGTGGAAGCTGATGGGACTGGTCCTGCAGGCGGCGCTTTGGTGGAATCCGGTGTCCTACTTTTTCACAAAGTCGCTGGACTCTGTGCTGGAATTTCGGTGCGATGAGGCGCTTCTGCGCAACTGCTCTAGTCAAGAGCGCGAGGCCTATGCCAATGCGCTGCGTGACGTTGCAGCGGTGCAGTGCGACAAAAAGCTGAACTGCCCGAGCGTGGCGCTGGCCTTTGCGCGGCCCGCCGTTAAGAACGAGCTGTTGCTTCGTATCCGGCTTATTATGAAGCGGACGCCGGGCCGCGCCTGCCAGATCCTGCTGTCGATCGCGGCCTGTGTGGCGCTGTTTATCGCGTCCTACTTTGTTATCATCCAACCGGCCGGTTTTCCGCCAGAGGAGGAACTGTCCGGTGTAATTGAGATAACGCCCGACAACGCGTATCTTGTCCATAGCGAGGACGGGACCTACGAGCTGTGGGTGGACGGCGTATGTATTTCGATGCAAACAGACGATGATCTAAAGTTAGAACCGCTATGCGATCTAGAAATACAAGAGGAATAGGAGCATGATTATGAACGGATGGAGAAAGGGAATCGTAAGCCTGCTGATCCTTGTAAGCCTGAGCGTCCCGGTCTGTGCAACGGCGCTGGAGGCGCCGGAGCCTGAGCCGCTCGCGGCCGGCACGGTCATGCCAATGGCGGAACAGAAAAGGTGGTATTACCGCCAGGTTGACGGCAAATATCAGAAGCGCCTGTGGTCCATCACGGAATGTAAGTGGCTGACCGATTGGATCGACTGCTGATCAAACATGAGCTTGGAAAACCAGCCGCCCGGCAGATCGCCGGGCGGCTGGTTTTATGTGATGCAGGTGAAAAGCCAAATGGACGCAAACCATCCAGACCGCCATCGGGGCGCGTGAGCGTCCGGCAGTGCGGCAGACGCAGCTGCTACTTTTTCAGCACCACCAGCTGATTGGATAAATTTCGGATGAACCGTATCCGCCCCAGCAGCCGGTAGAGCGGATACAGCTGCTTCATTCCCTCCACCAGACTGACGTCTTGGATCCACGTAAGCTCCGGCGCCATTTGCACCAACTCCTTGCCGCTTTCCAGTCCCCAGGTAAAGCGGGCATTGCTGGCTTCGATCGACCTTTCTTTCATGTGCCGCATGATGAAAGGATGCATGGTTTCCATCACGATCTCTGCGTGCGCGAATCGGCTGCAGATAATGGAAAGGATTTTCTTTACATCCGCCTCGCTCAGATACATGACCAGTCCCTCAAGAATGACCAGCACATGCTCTGTGGGCGCTTTGACCTCCGCCGCCCAGTTTTCATCCATGGCCGATTTGGCGATCATGGATATGCGCCCCTGTTCGTTTAGAAACCGCCGCCGGATGTCGATCACCTCCGGCAGATCCAGGTTGTACCAGCGGACCTGCCCGTTGTCCAGCCGGTATATGCGGGTATCCAGCCCGCAGGCGATATTGACTACGGTCGCATCCGGATGCCGCTTTAAAAAGTCGCGCACCATTTGGTCCAGCAAAATGGTGCGCGCGATGACGCCGCTGCTCATGGCGGCGTCCTTTTTTGCCATCGAAAAATCATAGTCCAGCTGCTTCACGATCTCGATGGCTTTCTCATCGTAAAATTTATGCGTCTTCTTTTGAGAATGGGCGGCCCTGGCAAACAGGGTCTGCAGCATCGTTTCCGGAACGCCCTGGATATTGATTGTGGCCATGGTCTTTTCTCTCCTTTTTCTGAAATTCTACAATGCGGCGGTCCCGGCGGCAGGCGGCTTTGCGCGCATTTGGGGCGGAGGAACAGGCCGCCTTTTGCCGGAATGTCTGGAATTCATCTGCGGTTCTGCTTTTGCAGATAGACGGTGCTTGCCTTCTGCTGGGTGTCGTCAGACTCGTCATAGGCGTCGTAGGGCGCGTCCGGGTCGTGGGGCTTTTGCCGGACCCAGGCGTTGCATACCCGGTCCCGGTGGGCAAAGGCGAAATCCAGATCATCCGTCCAGCCGGTATGCCCGGTGATGATCATCGGCCGAAGCTCCCGCGCCCGGAGCTTTTTCTCCAGCGCTTCCAGAGAGCGAACCGACACCCGGTTGTCTTCGGCCAGCATATTGATGAAGCTGTAACCGCCGTCCGCACCGAACCACAGGGCGTCCCCGGTAAAAAGATAGGCGTCGTCGATCAGATACGCCATGTGCCCCCAGGTGTGCCCCGGAACCAAGAAGCACTCGATCTTGATTCCTTCTATGTCCAAAATCTGGCCGTCCTTCAGCAGCACCTTGGGGTTGTCGATATGAACCATTGGGAGCTTGTAAAGACCCCGGATCACCCGGCGGCGCTTTTCCCCGGTGAGATAGCGGTTTTCCTCCTCGCCGATGTAAAGCGTAGCGGCGCGGAACAAGCCGTCGCTGTCCGTCTCCACCGCGCCTACGTGGTCGGTGTCCTGATGCGTGATCAGGATATGCCGGATGGCGGCGGGG
>CAZWKZ010000014.1:14788-22132 GCA_964633935.1 uncultured Oscillospiraceae bacterium
TCCAGGCCGAGCCAGCCCATCTTTTCTTTCAGCCGGTCGTAATTGTAGCCTGCGTCGATCATGATCGTGACGCCGTTTTTCGTATAGAAAAAGATATTCGCGACAAATTCCCGGACGCAGCTGACATGCGCGTCGATACGGCCCGTGTTCAGCGGTTTAAAGATTTCTTTCCCCCTGTAGACGCGGGACATGAATTTTTCCTGAAATTCAGACGCCTGTTTCGACATATTGCCCTTTTCTCCTTCCTTACAAGATAGCAAAGGATCGGTTACGCATCCTTCACAATGTCAAATCGAAAATCGCACAGCGCCTGCCCGCGCCCCAGCGTTTTGGTCCTGCGCCATATCAGATCCGGATGGATATTGCCGTATACGATATCGTCGCATTCACAGAAAACGGGAACCAGCTCTTTGCAGCCGTACCTTTCGCAATACGTACAGTAGGGACAGCGGAGCACGTGAAATTCTACGCGCTGCGCGCTGTCTTCGATGGATTGAAAGCAGAAGCCGCCCTGTTCGCCCACATTGTTTTTTGCCAGGCGGTGTACAAACGCCTCATAAAAGCCCGGCTCCTTTGCTTTTTCACGCAGATGGGCGGCCCCGGCGTAACCGGCCTGGAGAAATATCGCCCGAAACAATGCGAGCGCAGCGTCGCTGCCTGTTTTCTCGCGCAAGGTCCTATAAATGGCGATAGCCGGAAGAATATAGTGGTGGCTTTCTTCCCGCAGCGCCGCTTCATCGTCTTTGTGCAGCGCAAGAAGCTCGCCCAAATAGGTATGGATCTCTTCTTCCAGCGCCGCGCCGGCGTCCTTTCCAAAATGATCCGTCAGGATGTGATGCAATGGACGAAAATGCGAGGCGTTCAGTATTTCCTGGACCGTTTCTTGTTTCATATTGTCCTGATCCTCCCTTTTGGGGAAAAGCGGCCGGACTGGGCGCTTTCTTTCCTCCGGCGGTCAAGCTGAGCACTTGGTTAGACACCACTAACTCTATCTCCGATTATAACGCCTGCACGCATGCATTTCAAGACTCTGCGCAAAAATAATCTCTGTGCCGCGCGAAACGGGCGTTTCGCGCGGCTTATCGTTTCATTCTGGCCGCTGCATCTGCGCCATGGGCGTTTCCATACTGGGCCATAGATGGCGGTATTCCTGCGGCGTGAGGCCCTCCTGCTGTTTAAACAGCCGCGAAAAATAGCCCGCGTTTTCAAAGCCTGCGGCATAGGCGACCTCGCTGACGGGGCTGCGTGTGGTGCGCAGCAGCTCTTTGGCGCGCACGATGCGCAGATACATCAGATATTCTGCCGGCGACTGGCCGTAACAGCGCTTGAACTGCCGCTGCAGATAGCACGGACTCAGCCCAAAGCGCGCGCCCAGCTCGGCCAGCGTGCATTTGCGCAGATACTGCGTGTCGAGATAGTCCCGGATCTTTTTCATCAGCGCCGTCGGCTGCGTCCGGGCCGCGGGCTTCATCGCACACAGCACCAGCTGCGTCAGCAGACGGCTTAAAAGCGCGGCCGATTGCAGATCCTTTTCGGCCTGCGGCGCGTCAGAGCCGAGCAGACGCAGCAGCTGGCGCAGCGTCTCATATGCCTGCTGTGCGCCGCAGAGCGCCGCGACCGGCTCGCCGCCGGTGGCCTGCAGAAAGCTCTCGTAATAAAACTGCGCGTTCGCCCCGTACAGATGCACCCACAGCACGCGCCATCCGCCGGCGGCCGGGTCGGTGCGGTAGTCCTGATGCGCCCGGCAGTCGATCCAGTAAAAGCTGCCCGCCGGCACACGGTATTCGCCCTGCTTGTAGCGCAGCAGGCCGCAGCCCGATACCGTCAGCTTGATGAGATACGAGTCAAAGCCCTCGCGCGTGGTGTAGTATCCCGGCCCGGCGATAAAGTCGCCGGCCTCCTGTACGTAGATCAGATTTTCTCTTGCCGCGGCGCCGGATGTATTGAACACCCACTGGCTGCGCGGGTCCAGGTCCAGGTGGTATTGCAGCTTCTGCTCCATGGTTTGCCTCCGAAAAAAGACAAGATCGTGTAAAAATTTCGCAAGAAAGCCGGATGCGGGCATCCGCCATACATGCTATTATACAGATGGAAAGCGGAAAAGTACAGTATTTTTCGGCTGGCTGCACAACTGCTTTTGAAATTTAGACGGATGGCAAGATTCTGCAATGATATGCAGACACAGAAAAGGAGCGTTTATGGTAAAGGGATTTACAATGCGCCTATTTCCCGGGCAGGAGGCGGAGTATGAGCGGCGGCACAACGCGCTTTGGCCGCAGATGAAGGAGATGATCCACGCGCATGGCGGCAAAAACTATTCGATCTTTCTCGACCGCCGGACGCTGACGCTCTTTGGGTATATCGAGATCAGCGACGAGGCGCTTTGGGAAAAGAGCGCGGATACCGAGATCAACCGAAAATGGTGGGACTATATGGCGGACATCATGCAGACCAATCCGGACAACAGTCCTGTGTCCGAGGATCTGCAGCTGGTGTTCCATTTGGACTGAGACAGGAGGAAGGGCAATGACAAACTTTGAAAACGCAAAAGAACGATACGCCCGCTTGGGCGTGGACGCGGAGCGGGCGCTGGCGCTGGCGGCGGGAAAGCCCATCAGCATTCACTGCTGGCAGGGCGACGACGTGGTTGGCTTTGACAGCCCCACGGGCGGCGCAGGCAACGGCATCCAAACCACCGGCAATTATCCCGGCCGGGCCAGAAGTTTTGAAGAGCTGAAGGCCGATTTTCTGACGGCCATTTCGCTCATTCCCGGCAAAAAACGCATCAATCTGCACGCGTGCTACGCGGTGTTCGCGCGCGGCGAATGGGTCGATCGCGACAAGCTCGAGTACAAGCATTTTGCCCCGTGGGTAGAATTTGCAAAGGAAAACGGCCTTGGCATCGACTTTAACCCGACGGTGTTCAGCCACCCGATGATGAAAGACGGGCTGAGTTTGTCCTCGCCGGACGAAACGGTGCGCAGATTCTGGATCGAGCACTGCATCGCCTGCCGCCGCATTGCGCAGCGCATCGGCGAGGAGCTGGGCGACAACGTTCTCAACAACGTCTGGATCCCCGACGGCTACAAGGATGTGCCCGCCGACCGGCTGGGGCCGCGCCTGCGCTTAAAAGACAGCCTCGATCAGATCTTTGCCGAAAAGTGCCCCAACGTCATCGACTGCGTCGAGAGCAAGGTCTTCGCCATCGGCGTCGAGAGCTATACCACCGGCAGCAGCGAGTTCTATCTCAGCTACGCTGCGACGCATCCCGGCGTTTACAACCTGCTCGACAACGGCCACTATCACCCAACCGAAGTGGTCAGCGACAAAATTCCCGCGCTTCTGGCCTTCTTTGATAAAATCCCGCTGCATGTTACCCGCGGCGTCCGCTGGGATTCCGATCACGTGGTGATCTTTGATGACGAGCTGAAGGAGATCATGAAGGAGATCGTGCGCAACGACGCGCTCGACAAGGTACTGATCGGCCTTGACTTCTTTGACGCGTCCATCAACCGCGTGGCGGCCTGGGTCATCGGTACGCGCAACGCGCAGAAGGCGCTTTTGTGGGCGCTGCTGCAGCCGCATGCGCAGCTGAAGCAGATGCAGGACGAGGCCGATTTCACGCGCAGGCTCATGCTGATGGAGGAGGCAAAAACGCTGCCCTTTGGCGATATCTGGCAGGAATACTGCCGCCGGCAGGGCGTACCGGCTGATGAGAGCTGGTACGAGACGGTCATGCAGTATGAAAAAGACGTATTGCTGAAGCGGTGAACGGGAGGCGGAGCGGAGATGTTCTTTGAAGAAAACCAGGCGCTTCTTTCCGATTTTGTCCGCATGTCCCGCGCCGCGGGCAGCCGCGCGGACTATGTACAGGGCGGCGGGGGAAACACCTCGGTGAAGCTCCCCGGCGGGGTGATGGCGATCAAGGCGTCAGGCTTCTGCCTGAGCGATATCCGTCCGGACGGCGGCTACGCTGTGCTCGATTACGAGGCACTGCGCAGATTTTACCAGGACAACGAGCCGGCGGCGCTTGGCGACGCGGAGCAGGCGGGCGCGGCCTGCACGAAAGACAATACGAAGCAGATCGATGGCCTCGAGGCGCTTCGGCCCTCTGTCGAGGCGGGCTTTCACGCGATCCTCGGCACGTTTGTATTGCACACGCACAGCGTGTACGCCAACCTCGCCGCGTGCTCTGCCAGCTGCCGCGAGATCGCGGCGCTGGCCTTTGCGGGCGCAAGCTATGGCTGGGGCTGGGTGGACTACACCGACCCCGGCGCACGGCTGACCTTTGCCATCCGGGACGAGCTAAGCCGCGCAGCGCGCGAGACGGGCAAAACGCCCGCCGTCATTTTGATGCAGAATCACGGCATCATCGTCCACGCGGACACGGCCAGCGAGTGCCTCGCCATCCATACGGACGCCAATGAGCGTCTGGCGCGCTTCTTCGGCCTGAGCGGTACGGCGTTTCCGCCGGTGGCCGTGCGTGAGCTGGCGGGCGGACTGTTCTGCGCCGACACGCCGTATCTGAAGCGGCAGCTGCAAAGCGGCGTCTATACCCGGCAGCAGCTTATGGAGCAGCCGCTGTACCCCGACCAGCTGGTATTTTTGACAGATACGTTCGCCATGGACACGCGCGGCATTGCCGAGGGCAAGGCCGTGGCCAGTACAAAAACGGGCGAGCTTGTGATGAACATGCCGCCGCGGCAGGCGCAGACGCTGGCCGAGACGCTGACGGCGGTGTTTTTTGTCATGGAGCACATCCGCGCGGCCGGGTATCCGCTTTCTACAATGGGCGAGGCGGCAAAGCGCTTCATCGCCAACTGGGAGAGCGAAAAATACCGCAAGTCCCTGGCCGGAAGGACCGGCGGCTGAGCGCGCCGCCCGGCCGGCGGCTGTGAGATAGGTCACGGCGCATTTCGCCGCAGGCAGCTTTGCGCGTCAAATGCGCGGCTGCCTGCGGCAAAACAGTGGAAAACCCGCGCGCGGTGTGATACAATAACAATGAAATACAAGCGCGGGAGGGCCAGACGATGGAACAGCCAAATTATGAGCAGCGCGGCTATCTGCGCGAGGATTTCCGCCTGTTCCATCTGCGGGGGCCGATGGAGGAGACAGTCGACTGGCACTACCACACGTTTCACAAGATCATCGTTTTTCTCTCGGGCAGCGCGTCATACGGCATTGAGGGCAGAAGCTATCTGCTGCAGCCGGGAGACATGGTGCTGGTCTCGAGCGGCTGCATCCACCGGCCTGAGGCCGCGCCCGGCGCGCCGTATGAGCGCATGATCTTGTATATCTCGCCGGAGTTTCTGCGCCAGAACAGCACGCAGGACTGCGATCTGGAGACGTGCTTTTCGCTGGCTGAGACGCAGTTTGATTTTGTCGTGCGCCCCGGCGCGCGGGGAAAAGAGCTGCTGGATATTTTGTATGCGCTTTCGCGCGCGTGCGCTGAGCCGGATTTTGGGCAAGCGCTGCTGTCGCGGGGGCTTTTTTGGCAATTTTTGGTCCAGCTCAGCCGCGGCATGCGCGCGCACGATCTGCAGTATGCCAAGCCCGGCGCAGAGGATGAGAAGATCGTCGCGATCCTGCGCTATCTTTCGGCGCATCTGACGCAGAATATCAGCATCGACGATCTGGCCGCCCGCTTTTATATCAGCAAATATTATATGATGCGGCGCTTTCGCGCCGAGACCGGCTACACGATCCACAACTATCTGGTGACCAAGCGCCTGATGCTCGCGCGCGAGTTGATCGCGGGCGGCATGCCGGTGACACAGGCGTGCTATGCCTGCGGCTTTGGCGATTACTCCGCGTTTTCTCGCGCCTACCGCAAGCAGTTTTCACAGCCGCCCAGCGCCTGCCGCTGAAGACGCGGCAGGAAATTTTTCTTGACATACACAAACGGATATGATACTATTTTAAGGCTGATTTATCAGTATATACCTGCGGGTGTAGCACAACGGCCAGGGCACCAGCCTTCCAAGCTGGGGACGCGGGTTCGATTCCCGTCACCCGCTCCATTTTGTATGCGCCAGTAGCTCAGTTGGATAGAGCAACTGCCTTCTAAGCAGTAGGTCGGGGGTTCGAATCCCTCCTGGCGTGCCACAAAGAAGGCCGCTTGTAGCAGCATTCTGAAGAAAATGAATACGGTGGGTGTAGCGTAGTTGGTTAACGCGTCAGATTGTGGCTCTGAAGACCGAGGGTTCGAGTCCCTTCACTCACCCCATTTTCCTTATTTTGCTATGCGAAAGCATAGCAAAATATGTACGTGCGGTTCTTCCTGCGCTCGTGCCGGCCGCCTGTACAGGAGCAGCTGCGCGCGCACCAACATTGGGGTGTGGTGAAGCGGTAACACAGCGGACTTTGACTCCGTCATCCGTAGGTTCGAATCCTGCCACCCCAGCCATGACCCGCTAGCTCAGTCGGCAGAGCACCTGCCTTTTAAGCAGGGTGTCCGGAGTTCGAATCTCCGGCGGGTCACCAGTGGAAAACCCCCGAAACCGTTGGAAAATCAGCGGTTTCGGGGATTTTTTGTGAAGAAATTGCTCAAGACCGAAAGGAAGAAAATTGACCATTTTGGCATAAAATTTAACAAATTTGATTGCAAATTTGATTGCAATTTTTCGCCGTTAATTACCGCTGCGCTTGGCTGGAGCCGGGGCCGGCGGACAGCTTTTCCAGCTCGGCTGCGCTGACCCGGTTATAGTTGCCCTCGATGGAATGCCTTAGGGCAGAAGCTGCCACGCCGAACTCGATGGCTTCCTGGCTGGACCTGCCTTGGAGCAGGGCGTAGATCGGGCTGCAGCCAAAGGTAACGACAGTATCGGCCATGGTCTCTGGCCTCCTTTACCATCTCAATGGATTTTTACACAAACCGGTGATCTCGTCTTACTTCTGGTTGTCGATCAGTTCGGCGGTCACCATACAAGAACCGTCACAGGCGCAGATCACGGGACGGAATAGATATTGATTCAGGTTCTTCAGAGAGATACTGACGGTGGGCATGACCTTGACCTTGAGATAGCGCACAGGGTCCGGATCCAAGCCGGGGGTAACAATGAACCTTGCCCCGGCAGCCAGAGTCTCATCTACCTGAGCGGTGGTCAGTAGGCTGCCAGCGCCCAGCAGCATGTCAGGGCAGCTCTCGCTCATAATCGTGATCGCCTCAGCGGCTTCAGTGGCCCGGAAGGTCACCTAAGCTGCCTGCACGCGCTGATGGAAGAAATTCTTTTGGAAATGGCGTTCCTCTTCTAATACGCCCAAATCATACGCCGGAATAGGCGGAGAAGCCGCCGTCGATGGGGATGCACACGCCGGTGATGAAGCTGGCGGCCTCATTGTTCA
>CAZWKZ010000015.1:0-20257 GCA_964633935.1 uncultured Oscillospiraceae bacterium
CAGACCCAGCGCCTGCGCGTAGACGCGCGCGGCGATCATCTGTTCTTCGCTCGCTCCGCCAGCGGCTGCGCCCATGCAGCAGGCCGCCTCGATGAGCTTGCTGGTTTTGAGCTTGTGGATGGTGTAGACGTCGTCCTCCTGCAGCATAGCGTTTTCGCCCTCAAGATCGAGCACCTGCCCGCCGACCATTCCCTTCTCGCCGGCGGCTGAGGCCAAAATACGGATGACCTTCACCACCGTCTCGGGCGCGGCGTCGGCATGCGCGGCGGTATCGAACGCGGCGGTGAGCAGCGCGTCGCCGGCCAAAACGGCCATCGCTTCGCCAAAGACCTTGTGGTTGGTGAGCCGGCCGCGGCGATAGTCGTCGTTATCCATGCACGGCAGATCGTCGTGGATCAGGCTATAGGTGTGCACCATCTCAATGGCCGCCGCAAACGGCAGCGCCGTATGATAGTCTTTGCCGCAGAGCCTGCAGAACTCCAGCAGCAGTACCGGGCGGATGCGCTTGCCGCCGGCGAGCAGGCTGTAGCGCATGGCGTCAAGGATGCTCTTCTGCGGAAGCGTGCTGTCGGTAAAGCAGCCGTTTAGAAATGCCTCTACCTCTGCGCGGTAGGTATCCATCGTCTGTTTGTAATCACGCATCTCTTGTAAACTCCGTTTCTAAAGGCGTTCCGTCGGCGCCCTTCATCAACTGCACCACTTCCAGCTCTGCCGCGTCGAGCATCGAATTGCAGGATTTTACCAGCGCCGTACCCTCCTGAAAGAGCTTCAGCGCCTGCTCAAGCGGGACGCTGCCGCGCTCCATCAGCTTGACGATCTCGTCAAGCCGCTCGATAGACTGTTCAAAGGTTTTTGAAGCTTCGCTCATATGCTCTCCTCCTCTGCCTGTTCGACACAGGCGCTCAAGCTGCCTTTTTGCATCTGTATGCGGATCTTATCGCCCGGATGGACGGCCGCGGCGCTCGTGATGAGCGCGCCGTCTGCGTCTCGCACCACGCTGTAGCCGCGCGCGAGCACCTTGAGCGGACTCATCGCCTCAAGCGAGGCCGTCAGATGGATGAAGCGCTGTTTTTTCTGCGCCAGCTGCCGCTGCGAGCTTGCGATCAGCTGCTGGTGCAGATAATCCAGCTGCATGCGCTTATCCTGCAGGTAATTCTCCGGGCTTTGCAGCACGCGCTTGCCGGATAGCGCCGAAAGCGCCTGCCGGCTGAGCTTCAGCTGCTTCGTCATCGCCTCAAAGAGCCGTGTCTGCGCGCTTTGCAGCTGCTCGAGCAGCTGCGTCTGATCGGGCGCGGCAAGCTCTGCGCCGTTTGACGGCGTGGCCGCGCGCACGTCTGCCACAAAATCGCAGATGGTCACATCCGGCTCATGGCCGACGGCGGAGATAACGGGGATCTCAGAATCATAGACCGCGCGCGCCACGCGCTCGTCGTTGAACGCCCACAGATCCTCGATCGAGCCGCCGCCGCGCCCGGTGATGATCAGATCGGCAAGATGATAGCGGTTGGCGTAGCGGATCGCGCCCGCGATCTCAGCCGGGGCCTCGACGCCCTGCACGCGCACGGGCAGGATCATGACCTTGCTCAGCGGATACCGCTTCGCCAGAATGCGCAGCATATCCATCACCGCCGCGCCGGCGCCGGAGGTGATGATGGCGATGCGGTGCGGGAATTTGGGCAGCGGCTTTTTGTGCGCAGCGTCAAACAGTCCCTCTGCTGCAAGCGCTGCCTTCAGCTGCTCGAACGCAACATACAGATCGCCCACGCCGTCGGGCGTCAACCCGGTACAGTAGAGCTGATACGCGCCGTCGCGCGGAAAGACGGAGATACGGCCCGTGACGAGCACCTTCATGCCGTTTTCCGGGCGAAAGCGCAGCCGCAAGGCGTTGCCGCGGAACAGTACGCAGCGCAGTGAGCTTTCGGCGTCTTTGATGGAAAAGTAGTGGTGCCCAGAGGGATAGAGCTTATAGTTGCTGATCTCGCCGCGCACGCACAGCTGCGCCAAAAGCGCGTCGTTGTCCATCATGGACTTGATATACGCGTTGAGCTGGGAAACCGATAAAATCTTCTGCTCCATCTTCTATGCCTCCTGCAGCCAGGTGAGCACGGCCACGCCCATGGCGTTGTCCGTGGAGTACTGCGGCTCGGCAAATATGGCAGAAAACTCGCGGCAGCGCTCGCGCAGCAGTGAATTCGACGCCACGCCGCCGGAAAAAACCACCGGCATATCAGGATATTCCTTCCGCGCCGCGCGCGTGACGGCGGCGATGCAGCTGCAAACGCTGCTTAGCGCGTAGCGCGCGGTGTCGGCCGCGCTGTGCCTGGCGCCATAATAGGCGTTCACCTTATTCTCCACACCGGAGAAGGAGAAGGTCAGACCGTCGAGCTTCACCCGGAACTGGTCTTTCTCGTCAGATTCGCGGCTGAGCGCGTCGACGGCCTTGCCGGCGGGAAACGGCAGGCCCAGCAGCTTGCCGGTGCGGTCGATGAGCTGGCCGGCGGAAATATCGCTCGTCCCGCCGATCTTTGTGGCCTTCACGTTTTTTTCCTCCGGCTCGACGAGCAGAAGCTCGGTCGTGCCGCCGGACAGATGCCATGCCAGATGCGGCGCATCCATCAAATCCATCCGCCCCGCAGACCACAAGGACGCTGCGATATGGCCCTGCTGGTGAGAAAAGCAATACAGCGGCACGCCGAGCGCTGCGGCCAGCACGGCCGCCTGCGACTGACCGGCCAAAAAGCACGGCATGTACGAGCCTTCCACCGCGCGCGGCCGCGTACTCGCGCCGACGGCGCAGATCTCGCTGCAGTCAAACCCGTCAAACAGCGCGGCTGCCAACTCTGGCAGCTGCTTGACGTGCGCAAACAGCGCGTCGGATTGCCGCAGGCCAAGCTCGCCAGGCTTTACGCTCAGAAGGCGTGAGCAGTTTTTTCCGCTCACGCCGTCATAGGCCGCTATGGAGGTGGTATAGTTGCTGGTGTCAAAGCCGATGACCGTCATGCCTGCAGCACCTCGCGCGCAAAGCCGCCAAGGATGCCGTTGACAAAGCTCACGACGTCCTCATTCTCGTATTTTCTCGTCAGCTCCACCGCCTCGTTGATCGCGGCGCTGACGGGCACGTCATCTACATGCAGGCATTCGTACATGGCAACCTGCAAGATCGCGCGCGCTACGCGCGAGATGCGCGAAAGCTCCCAGTTGATGGCAAAGCGGCGGATATAGCCGTCGAGCGTCTCGCGCTCGCGCTCGACGCCGCGAAGCGCGTCAGAGATATACTGCAGCTGCCGCTCGGACGGACGTTCGGCGTAGATATCCGTCTCCAGCTGCAGGCTGGGATAATAGGACTGATCCATCAGCGCCTGCAAAAGCGCGTCGGCAGGCTCGTGATTAAAGTTCGATTCGAAGACAAGATGCACAAGGATCTCACGGGCGTTCGATCTGGTCATAGGTTTCTCCTTACACCGTCGTAATTCAGAATGCCTACATTATAGCGGATGCGGGCAAAAAAATAAACCCTTTGTTTTGACAAAGGGTCTATTTTTCCTTATTTCTTTGTTTCCTTTGTGAGCGCGATGCCGCTGATATTGACGTTCACCTGGTCCACCGTGAGACCGGTGACGGACTCGACGCTGGATTTGACGGACTCCTGTACAGACTTTGCCAGATCAAAAATGGGCTGGCCAAACTGCACGATGATGTTGCAGTCGATCACGAGCGAATCATTCTCGCCCGGCGCGACGCGGATGCCCTTACCAAGACTTTTTTTGCCCAGCATCTCGGCCAGATCGGCGCCGAGATTGCTGCTGAGTCCGCATACGCCTTCGACCTCTAGTACCGCCATTGCGGCCACCGATGCGACGACGTCCTCAGAGATCTGGATCGAGCCGTTGGAAATCGCCTGCACATAATACTCTTTATTTTCTGCCATGATGAAACCTCCATCTGCATTTGGCTTTTGTCACTTCAATCATGCAATCATTGTACCACAAAAGAAAAGATTTTCAACTGTTTTCTGTCTCAGTCAGGATTTGACCTCAATAATGCGGATCTGGCTGAGCGCATAATCGGTCTGTGAGGTCACGACGTCGGAAATCAGCGCCACATCCGCGTCGGTCAGGCCCTCGGCGGGCGCGCTCACCGCAACGCTGACGATGTCGTCGGCGATGTACGTCACACAGTCGGCATACCCCTTGGCGATGACCAGGCTTTCGATCTGCGCTTCGCTGAGCGCGGTGGAGACGATCGTATTGAGCGTTGCCGAGGCGGTATCGCCGATCTCGGTGCCTTCGTCATAGGCGATGGTCTGCTCAAGCAGCTCCACGGCGCTGTCTCTGGATTCCTGACGGCTGAGCCTCACCTGCGCGAAGTAGTCGGCGCTGCTTTGACTCGAAAGCGCCTGTGCGTCCAGGTCCGTCTCGCCGATGACCATCTGCGAGTCGTCCATGACCTGATCGGCGTTCAGCGTTTCGGTCAGATCCACCGGCGCGTTTTTCTGATTGACCGCCCAATTCAGATACACGCCCGCGCAGATAAACAGAAGTACGGTTGCGATCACTGCGTTTCGTTTCCAAGTTTTCATACGATGTTCCTCCTATTGACGCTTCATTTTGACGACGGTTATCTTATCGCTCCCCAGCCCTGTAAGACTGGAGACCGCTTCCACGATGGCAAGCTGCACCGACGCGCTCGAGGCGCCTGCGCAGACGACGACTGCGCCCTGATAGACGGGATATTCCGTCTTTTTGACCAGCGGCGCTTTGCTTGACCCGCTTTGCGCGTAGAGCACGGTAGTGGTCTCCTGTGTATCGCCGGATTCGCCGCTCGTGCGCTTGGTGTCCGTCTGGTAGACGGTCTCCGCGCCGGTGCGCAGGCTCAGCATGACCTCCACCTCCCCCGCGCCCTCGATCTGCGACAAAAGCGCGGCAAGCCGCTGCTCTGTCTGCTGCAGGCTCTGCGCGGCCGACTGCGTACTGTCCGACACGGCGATTTGCTGCTGCGCGGCTTCTTTCTTCGGCCACAGCAGGATCAAAATGCCGATCAGTCCCAGCGCGAGCGCCGGCGCATATTTTTTCATGAATGCCGGCACATGGCCCAAAAACGTGCGGATGCTTTCGTTTTTCACGGATCGTTCCACGCCTGCCTTTCCGCTGGAATCGCCAGATTTTCTTCGATATATCGCGTCAGCTGCAGCCGCTGCGCCTCGGTGCAGACGCCGGTGAGCGTCACGCGGTACGGATAGGGATAGTCTGCCTCGTCGTGCATCTCGACCTCCACCTGCAGCGAAAGCTCCATCAAGGCGGCTTTGTCCAATATATATGTCTGCGTCTTGTCTTTTATGATGTCGCTGACAAGCTGCCTGTTTTTAACTTCTATCCCCGTGCGAAGCGACTCGTTTTCCATCTGGATGCGCCAGATGGACTGCGCGATCGTATCGCCGTCGAGCCGCAGAAGCGGCGAGAGCGCGCAGAGCGTCAGCAGCAGCCCGCACACGACCGACGCCACGCGCCGCACGCCGCCTTCTGGAATGCAGCTGCGCACGAGCGTCGTCAAAAGCGATACCGCAACAAGACTCAGAAGGTAGCTTCTGATTGCGTCGCTCATCCCGACACCACCTTCATAAAGCAGCAGCACGAGATGAGCGTCATCAAAATCGCGCTGCCGGTCATCGCCAGCATATACCCCATCGCCGTGCTGAGCGAACTGAGCATTTTTACATGCTCGCTCCGGCCGAGCATCCCGCCGAGCGCCGTGCAAAGCCGCAGCGCCAGATACTGCAGGCCGATCCGTGCGAACGGTAAAAGCCCAATGGCGATCGCGGTCAGCATGCCGAAGATGCCGACGCCGTTTTTGATGGCCGCCGCGCTTGCCAAAACGCTTTCCGTGGCGCCAGAGACGATGCCGCCCACGACCGGCAGCGCGCTGGAGAGCGCGGCTTTCGTCGCCTTGAGCGTCATCGCATCGGCGCTGCCGGCAAAGATGCCTGTCATGGCCAGATACGCCGTAAAGAGGTACACGACGGCCTTCAGCGCCGTCTGGATGATCCAGCCGGTCAACTCGCGCAGCTTTTCAAGGCCGCTGCTGGGCGCCATGCATTCGGCCGTGGCCAGCGCCAGATACGCATAGACAAGCGGCACCAAAAGCGCCGTGACGGTCTTTGTCAAAACGCTCATAAATAAAGAAGAGCCGGCATACAGCACGCCCGCGCTGCTGATTCCGCCGCTGGCAGCGCAGGCCGAGCAGAGCACCGGCAGCAAGAGCGCGGTAAAATCCGCGATCTGCTGCAGCGTTTGTGTCGCAAGGCCGATCATCGTATTGAGGCTTCCCGCGCAGATGAGCGTCAGCGCCAGCGTTCCGCCCAGCGTACACACCGGCATAAGCTTTTCTGACTCAAAATTTGCCACCATCGCGCACGCCGCGATCACGGATAGCAGCGCGCCGACGGTCTTCAGCGTCTGACTCCAATATCCGCCCAGGCCGGAGAGCGTATCCGTTACCAGCTGCCAGAGCGTTTTGGAAAAGCTTCCGGCGGACGCGTCGGAGATATCCGGCAGCTTCTGCCGCGTCTGCTCGTCCAACGCCTGCGTCAGCTCGTCCGCGCCGATGATGGCCGACTCCTGGGCATAGACGTCCGTGGCTGCGGCGCTGCCGCACAGCGCGGCAAGCAGCACGAACGTCACTAGCAATCGTCTCACGTCAACCTCCCATCAGCGTCTGCAATAGAGTAAGCGCCGCCTCGGCCAGCGGCAGCGCGGTGTAAAGCGCGAGCACCATGCCGCATAGCTCGACAATCCGCGCCAGCGCCTGTTCACCCGCGTCAAGGCAAAACCCGCCTGCGATCTGCGTCAGCGCGCCTATGGCGATCACCTTGTATACCGGCGCGAGCAGCGCGCTTCCAAGCCCCGTAAGCGACTGCAGATTGTCCAGAAAGCGGAACACCGGCGCAAGCAGCTGCGCGCACGCCAGCAGCAGCGCCACGCACAGCACGATCGACGTCAGATACGCGTAGCCCGGCGCGCCGCTGCGCAGGATCATGCATAAAATGCTGCCGATGATCGCGGCGGCAGCGACCTGAAAGGCAAGCTCCATTTCAGAAATTGAACAGCGACTTGACCAGATCAAACAGCTCCGCGATCCGCTGCACGACGATCATCAATACCACCACCAGACCCGCGAGCGTGGTCATTGTCGCCTGCTCCTCCCGGCCCGAGCGCACCAGCACTTGGTTGAGGATCGAGACGATGATGCCCACGGCCGCGATCTTGAAAATGAGATCGATCTCCATACTCAAAGCAAAATCACGGCCAGCGCAAGCCCGGCGCATATGCCGATGGTCTCATAGCTGCGGCAGCGCTCGCGCCGGTGCGACTGCAGGTCCTGCAGCTGCTGGCGAAGGCGCGCGCCGGCAAGCTCGATCGCGCTCACCTGCCCTGCGGCGTCAAACTTTCCCAAGGATAGCGACAGCTCCAAAAGCGTCTGACGAGCCTGCTGCGAAAGCGCCAGCTGCGGCGTCTGCTGCAGCGCCTCGCGAAAGACGCCATGTATGCTCGCTGCGGGGCTGCGTCCGAGCGTCTGCGCGCAGCAGCCAAAGAACGCGCCGACCGCCTTGCCGGACGAGGCCGAAAGCAGATAAAACAGCTCCGGCAGCGGCGTCAGACGATAGGAGATCTCATTTTTCATGTATTCCAGCGCGCCTGTTAGCTGCTGCAGCTGCGCCTCCTGCGCGCGCACATTCGCCGCAAAGCCGAAACCAACCGCGCTCGACGCGGCCACGACAAGGATCAATCCGATCAATTTCAGCATTCATTCCACTCCTTCCGCGTGCCATTGCTTGTCCGGCGTCATCATCAGAAGCCGGGAAAACAATCGCATATCCATCAGACTTTTGTAAAGCGGGCGCTGATACAGCTCGTCCCGGGAGGCTGCGTGCGCCGTCGCGAGCAGCTTTACCCCGCAGTAGCTGCAGCTGCGCATGGCCTCGAGGTCGCCCGGGGCGGTGATCTCATCGACCGCGATCCAGTGCACGTTCATCGCGCGCAGCAAAAGCATGATTCCCTCCTGCTTGCCAAGGCCGCAGACTACGTCGGTCCGCGCTCCAAGCTCCAGCTGCGGAACGCCGCGCACGCAGGCGGCGATCTCGCCTCGCTCGTCCACTACGCCGACGCGCTGCCCCGCGCCGGAGAGCGCCGCGATGCAGCCCCGCAGCAGCGTGCTTTTCCCGCAGCCCGGCGGACCGGCGATGAGCGTGGACCCTGTGAGCGCGCGCAGCAGCGGCTGCGGCGGAAGCGCTACGCTGCGCGCGACGCGAATGGCGAGCGACGAGATCTCCTTCATGCTGCGCACGCTTCCTGCCTGCACCACCGCCGTACCGCACACACCGATGCGGTGCCCGCCGGCGATGGTCACAAAGCCCTCTTTCAGCGTCTCATTGGCCGCGTAAGACGACTGCTTTGTTGCCGCGAGCAGGATGTGCTCTAAATCCGCCGCTGTCACCAGCCCGCCGCCGGACGGCAGCGGCAGATTCTCCTCTTTTCCCTGGCAGATGATCGTAGGCGGCCGCGCCACGCGCAATCGCAGCTCCTCCAGCGCCGTATCTGCCGCCAGCGCCAGCGCGCGGCAGTACGGCGGGGGCAATATTTCAAGGATCGGCTGTAAATTCGGCATGTACTCAACTCCCTGTACATCTTATTCAGCGCCCGCGCGGTTATGCCATACAAAAAGCGCGGCCTTCTTTCGAAGGCCGCGCCGACAAGACGCCTATTCGGTCTTTTCAAATCCGACGATCATACCGCCCTTTTCCGCGTAAAAGCTGCAAAGTCCGCGGCAGCGGTATACCATGACCTCAGCAGCCGGATACTGCTGCAGGATCTGCTCCTTGAGCGCCAGCGCCGACGGCTCGTTCATGCAGTGACTGATGCGGACCCTTCCGCCGGCGTAGCCCGCCTGCTGCATCAGCCGCAGCGCCGCGGAGATCGCCCGTTTCTTTCCCCGGCATTTGCTGTGCAGCTCGAGCCTGCCATCGGCACTGGCTTTTCCAAGCAAAATCAGGCCAAGCAGGCCCACGGCCTTTGCCGCCAGGTGGCTGACGCGGCCGTTGTTGGCCAGATTTTTCACGCTTTCAAGCATAAAGATCAGATCGAGCTGCTTCTGATACGCCGCGATCTCGCGGCAGATCCCGTCAAAATCCAGGCCGCTGGTAATCAGCTGTTCCAGCCTTTCGATCAGCAGCTTCATCTCAGGCCCTGTGGAGAGCGTGTCGATCACCAGCACGCGCCTGCCGGGGTGCTCTTTTTCATAGGTCTGCTTGGCGAGCATGGCGGAATTGTAGCTGCCGGACAGCGCGCTTGTAATGGTCAGGCAGAACACGCGCTCCGCTTCGTCAAACGCGGCAAGCCAGTCGCCCACCGACGGACACGCCGTGCCGGATCTATCAGAATACGCCAAAAGCTCGCTTACCATGGCTTCGACCGCCAATGCGGCGTCGTCGACGTATTCTTTTTCTGCCGTAACGATCTTTAACGGCGCCGATGCAAACGGTACGTTTTCCAGGCAAAGCACGTCAGACGAGGAATCGGCGACGATTTTAAACTGCAGCGGTGTCATAGGTACGCTCCTTTATCGGTTTGATCGTCCCTATCATACGAAATTCTTTAAACCCTGTCAAGAGTTTTTTAAAAACCGATGAAAAGATATTGAAATACCAAATTGTGCATGCTACAATATAAAACGGAGGTGCGCCATGGAAGACAATCTTATGTTCCCCCTGCCGGATATGATCCGCAGCTTCCGTCTGCCGGAGTACGAGGCCATTCCGGACGTGGGGCTGTATCTTGAGCAGACGACAAAGTATATCACAGACCGGCTCGCGCCGCTGAAGAGCTTGACGATCACAAATTCCATGATCGGCAACTATGTCAAGCGCGGTCTCATCGCGAATCCGGTCAAAAAGCAATACGCGCGTGAGCAGATCGCGTACCTGATCTTCATCGCCGTGGCCAAAAGCGTGCTCTCGCTTGAGGATATCCAGTTGCTCATCGAAATGCAGAAAAGCAGCTACGACACAAAGCGCGCCTATGATTATTTCTGCCGCGAGTTTGAAAATGTACTGCAGGTAGTCTTTGGCGCAAAAGAGCAGCTGGACGCCGTCGGCGTCGATAAGACGCAGCAAAAGACCGTATTGCGCAATACCATCATTACTGTCGCGCATAAGCTCTATCTTGACGCCTGCTTCTCCGCGCTGCGCGAGGCAGAAGCAAGATCGTAAAAACCGGCGGACTTTCAAAAGAAAGCCCGCCGGTTTTTGGCACCCCGAAGACGATTCGAACGTCCGACCCTTCGCTTAGGAGGCGAATGCTCTATCCACTGAGCTACCGGGGCAGATTGCGCTCCTATTTTACAATATGGCGTTTTCCTTGTCAAGCGGGCATATTCCTGCCGCCCGGCGCATAGGATGATCAGTAATGTTATTTTTTAAGGAGGCAGTCAATGGAGCTTACAATGCCGCCCGCCGGGCCGCCCGCCGGCACAGTCGTGCCAGGCGACGTCGACGATCTGATCTTTTCCGATCTGGAATATGAAGTCAGCAGCCGCTGAGGCGCGCCCGGCCGGCGCGGCGGATTACCGCCGTACCGGCCGGGCGGCAAATTTTCTGGCGCTCAGCAGGTCGCTCCGCCGACGACCGTCTTATTCAATACGGCGGATTTATCCACGCTGCCCTCGAGCAGCTTTTTCTGTACATAGGAAAAGCCCAGACGATCGATGGTGTCGGCAAAGCGCTCGCCCGTGACGCCCTCGTCGCGGAAGAACAAGATCGCCTTCTCCACAACGTCGAGTACCTCGTCCTCAGAGGTAAAGATCTTCTCGAGCGCCTGGCCGTTTGCCGTGCGCTTGCCCCAGCGGCCGCCGATATAGACCTTGTAGCCCTCCTGATACTCCTCCAGCGCGCCGAACGGACACTTGCCCTTGCAGCGGCCGCAGTTGTTGCACGCGCTGGGATCGATCTGGATCTTGCCGTTTTCGACCTTTGCCACACGCACCGGGCAGCTCGATTCCACCTGACACTTCTTGCAGCCGCGGCACTTGGCATAGTTCACCAACGGCACGCGCTGGCCCACGATGCCGAGATCGTTGAGATCCGGCTTGACGCAGTTGTTGGGACAGCCGCCGACGGCGATCTTGAACTTGTGGGGCAGCGTCACGCCGTGGTAGCCGATATAGAAGCGCTCGTGCAGCTTTTCCGACAGCTCGAACGAATCGAGCAGGCCGTACTGGCACGTCGTTCCCTTGCACGAGACGACCGGGCGCACCAGACTGCCCGTACCGCCGGTCTGCAGGCCGTGCTGCTGCAAAAACGCGATGACGCCGTCGATCCTGTCATACGGCACGCCCTGGATTTCCAGCGTCAGACGCGTCGTCATCGTCACCGCGCCGCTGCCAAAGCGGTCGGCGGCCTCGGCGATCACGCGCTGTTCTTCGGCTGTGATCTTGCCGTTGCGGGTGATCACGCGGACATTGAACACGTCGTCATAGCGCTTGTCCTGCAGACAGCCGAGCGCCTTGACGCGCTTGATCTCCGCTGCCGGGAGCTTGCCGTTCTTGCTCAAGACCTTGACGGTATTGACGAACGCACCGCCCTCGAGCACGCGGGTGTTGGTATAGCCATAGGCCTTGAGCCGGTTCTGCAGGAAGTAGCCGCGCTTGCCCTTGGCGCACACCAGAAGCAGCTTCTCGTCCTGGCCAAGTCCCTCGACAGGACCGGTCACCGACGGCAGATCGATCCAAGTCGCACCGGGAATCTTCGCCTCGGGCTGCACGTCGATCACGCGGTAGCCCTTTGCCGCGCCCGCCGCGTACTCGGCAGGGGTAAACGTCTCAAAACGGCCGGCGAGCTTGTTTTCCAGGATATAACACGCCTGCACGAACGGATGGATCGCGGTGGAGAACGGCGGGGCATAGGCAAAGTCCAGCGTGTCGAAATCCTCCAGTTTCGCGCCCATCGCGATGCCGGTCACGGCGATATCCACCAGCTTATCCACCGCGCCCGCGCCCACGACTTGAATGCCAAGCACGCGGTGCGTCTTACGGTCGGCGATGAGCTTCGTCACAAAGGTGGAGGCGCCGGGATAGTAGTGCGCCTTGTCGTCCGTGACGCACGTAGCGCTCACTGCATCATAGCCCGCCTCGGCCGCCTGCCGCTCGGTCAGACCCGTGCGTCCGGCGTTCAGTCCCTCAGCCAGCCGGACCACGCCCGTGCCCAGACAGCCGCCGTAGGGCGCGTCGTCTGCCGTGAGATTTTTGGCAAGACAGCGGCCCGTGATGTTGGCGGTTGAACCCATGGCCGACCACTGCCCTTTCCCAGTCAGGCGGTTATAGACCTGCGCGCAGTCTCCTACGGCATAGATGTCAGGCAGGTTGGTGCGCTGGTACGCGTCGACCACGATCGCGCCCTTGTTCATTTCCAGCCCGCTGCCCTGCAAAAAGCCTGTGGCCGGGCGCACGCCGATGGCCAGCACGACCACATCGCCCGTGACGCTTCCGACGCTGGTACGCACGCCGGCGGCGCGCGTTTCGCCGGTGACCGCCTCAAGCGCCGCGCCGAGCATCACACGCAGGCCCTTGCCCTGCAGCTGGCGGCGGATATAATCGGCCATGTCCGTGTCGAACAGGTTTGGCAGCACCTGCTCCGCCATATCGAGCACCGTGACCTGAAGCCCCTGCGCCATGAGATTTTCTGCGATCTCAAGACCGATGAAGCCGCCGCCAACCACGACCGCGCTGCGGCAGCTATTTTCCGCAACATAACTGCGCAGGCCGATCGCGTCGTCCGGCGCGCGCATGGTGAATACGCCGGGAAGCTGCGTTCCCGGTACGTTCGGCACAAACGGCTCCGCGCCCGTGGCGAGAATGAGGCTGTCATAGTGCGCGGCAGTCACTTCCCCCGTGGAAAGATCGCGGAACGTGACGCGCTTTTCCGCCGCGTCTACGCCGACGGCCTCCATCCCGGTTTTGACGGCGGCGCCGGTGAGCGCGGCATATTTTTGCGGCGTGTTGACGATGAGATCGTCACGCGCGGCGATGCTGCCGCCGACATAGTACGGCAGACCGCACCCGGCGTATGAGATCTCCTGCGACTTGGTGTAGACGGTGACGTTTGCGCTGCGGTCCTGCCGCATCAGCTTGGCGGCGGCTTTGGTCCCGGCGGCAACACCGCCGATGACAATGACATCCATGGCTTCAGTCTCCTTTATTTATTTTTCTGTCTATATTGATTGTAGCAGTGCCATATGATAAAATCAATTTATTGTTTGTTATAGATCAATTATTTCTTTTTATCAAGGAGAGCGCCATGCTGGACTATCGGATCGACACATTTCTGACCTTATGCGACACCATGAATTACCGTGAGGCTGCCGAGCAGCTGCACATCACCCAGCCAGCCGTCACCCAGCACATCCAATTCCTTGAGCGCGAGTACGGCTGTGCGCTCTTTACCTACCGCGGCCGGACGCTTGCCAAGACCCCTGCGGCCGACCTGCTTGAGCAGAGCGCGCGCGCCATGCGCCATAACGACCGCGACGTGCGCCGGCGGCTGCGCGGCGAACAGGTCCAGCCGCTGCGCTTGGGCGCGACAAAGACCATCGGAGATTACGTCCTGCCGCAGCATATTGAGCGGTTTCTTCGGAAAAACTGCGCCGCGCTGACATTGGTCGTGGACAACACTGAACGGCTGCTGCGGCTTTTGGACGCGGACAAGCTGGACTTTGCCATTGTCGAGGGCTTTTTTGACAAGGAGCGCTACGACAGCCGCTGCCTGCGCGAAGAGCCGTTCGTCGGCATCTGCCGGAAGAGCCACGCCTTTGCCGGCCGCGAGATCACGCTCAGCGAGCTTCTGCGTGAGACGATCATCCACCGCGAGGCAGGCTCTGGCACGCGCGCGATTTTAGAGCAGCAGCTGCGCGGCTACAATGAATCGCTCAGCCGCTTCGCGGGCCAGATCTGTATTTCCAGCTTCAAGCTGATCCTTGAGCTGGTGCGAAAGGGGTTTGGCGTTTCGTTCGTCTATCAGGTGCTGGCCGACAGCGATCCCGACATCGACACCTTCCGCCTGCAGGCCGGACCCGTCGTCCGCCAGTTCAATCTCGTCTGGCTGCGGCAGGCCGACGTACAGCAGAAGATGGATTGGTTCTTCTCATAACGGCTGCAAAGCGTCGCGCTGCGCCGGGGCGTTTTGCGCGCACGTGTCGAAACGGATCTGCATAGATTGTTTCAGGGCGGATACGAAACGACGCCCATGAAAGGAGTCAGATTCTTGGAGATTCGGAAATTACATGCATCACCCCGTGCGGACGGTTCCGGCGGCTGTGCCGATTGGCAGGGCGTACTGCCCGCCTGCGCGCCGCTGGCAAATCCGTACGTGCCGTTTCAGCAGCCGTCCAGCGAGCGCTATGAGGCCGACAGCGCGCTCATCCGCGGCACGCTGTTTCCGGGGCTGGACCTTCCCTATCGCGGCATGGTCAATACGCAGGAGAAAAACGGAACGCCGCTTGGCCAGCTGCAGGCGCTTGGCTTTGCGCTGCACGAGCTGGGACTGTACCTAGACACACACCAATACGACGAAGAGGCCGTTGCGCTGTTCAATCAATACGCCGAAATGTATGAAGAGGCGATCCAGCACTATGAGCAAGACGGCGGCGTTTTGATGCAGCTGCGTTCGGCGCAGAGCGGCAGCTACGAGTGGCTGAACAATCCCTGGCCGTGGGACTATAAGGAGGACTGAGCATGTTTGTTTATGAAAAGCGGCTGCAATATCCCATCAAAATCGCCAATATCAATCCGAGGCTGGCGTCGCTCATCATCTCGCAGTACGGCGGCCCCGACGGCGAGCTTGGCGCGTCGCTGCGCTATCTCAGCCAGCGCTACAGCATGCCCTACCCCGAGCTGAAGGGACTATTGACCGATATCGGTACCGAGGAGCTGGGGCATCTGGAAATGATCGGTACGATCGTGCATCAGCTCACGCGCTCTCTCACCGAGGAGCAGATGAAAGAAGGCGGCTTCGACGCCTATTTCATTGACCACGGCGCAGGCGTATATCCCACCGCTGCTTCAGGCTTCCCGTGGTCGGCAGCGTCCATGGCCGTCAAGGGCGATCCCATTGCGGATCTGACCGAGGATATGGCCGCCGAGCAGAAGGCCCGCGCGACCTACGACAATATCCTGCGGCTGTCGGACGATCCGGATGTGAACGACGCGATCAAATTCCTGCGTGAACGCGAGATCGTCCATTTCCAGCGCTTTGGCGAGGCGATTGAGCTGCTGCGGCAAAAGCTCGACGAGAAAAATGTTTACTATATGAACCCAGCGCTCGCAAACTGAGCGCAAAGCGATTCCTCCCGCTGCAAGCGCGGCCTGCAGCGGGAGGAATTTTTTACGATCTTACAGCGATATTTGCGCCGGGTACCGGTCAAGGACCGTCACTGCGCCCAGCTCGTCTGCAAAACGCCGGAGGTTTCGTTCGCACTTTCGCCGGACGCCGCTCACATCCGAAGCGTCCACGGGAACGTGATAGACAAAATTCCTTTCCGCCGCCTCCTGCAGCAGCGCGCGCGTGAGCGCATGGGACAAATACTGCCCGTTCCAGAACGCGGCGGAACACCGGCGGCCGGCCAGAACGCTTCGGTGAAGCAAGACGTCGGGCGCAGCGTCAGAAGTTATGTAAACTGACCTACCGCCGCACGAAACCAGCAGCACAAAATGCTCCGTCATGAGATCTTCCGGCACCGGCGTATGCGCAAAGCGGTGGAATTCCAACGTTAAGCCGCCAAGGCGGAGCTTGCCCGCGTCCGGCGTGGCCGCGTCCGGCAAAAATACCTGCAGCTGCGGCCGCGCGTCCAACACGCGGCGCAGCTTATCGCCGCAGAAATGGTCTGAATGCGTATGCGTGAACGCAAGCGCCAGCGTGCCGTCAAAGGGCGGCTGCGCGGCGATGAGCTTCTGAAGCGCAGTATCCGGAAGCTCATAAAACGGCTCCTGCGGGCCGTTCGGCGCGTCGACGAGCAGCTTTTGTCCGCCGTGCTCCAGCAAAAGCCCGCAGCTGCACAAGAGCGTGATGGTCATTGCAGCATCTCCAAAAATTCCTGCTCGGACAAAACCGGTATGCCCAGCTCATTCGCCTTTTTCAGCTTGCTGCCCGCATTTTCCCCGGCTACCACATAGCTCGTCTTCTTTGAGACCGACGATGCGGCCTTGCCGCCGAAGGCTTCGATCTTTTCCGTCGCCTCGTCGCGCGTAAACAGGCTCAGCGCGCCCGTGAGCACGAACGTCTTGCCCGCAAAACGCGTATCGGTCACAACGTTTTGGCTTTCAAAATTCACACCGGCTGCGCGCAGTCTTTCGATCAGATCGCGCGACTGGGGGCTTTCAAACCACTGTAAAATATTCTCCGCCGTCGTCTGGCCGATATCGGGCACGGCGGTGAGCGCGTCCATATCCGCCTGCAGAAGCTGATCCAACGAGCCAAAGCTGGACGCAAGCACCTTCGCCGCCTTCACGCCCACCTGCCGGATGCCGAACGCGCACAAAAGGCGGCTGAGATCGTTCTGCTTGCTGGCCTCGATCGAGCGGCGAAGATTCTCCGCCGACTTCTTCCCCTGCCCTTCGAGCTTTGCAAACGCGGCAAAATCGAGCGTGTAGAGGTCGGCCGGCGTGCAGATCAGCTTTTTCTCAATGAGCTGGTCGATGATCGCACTGCCAAGGCCGTCAATGTTCATGGCCTCGCGCGAGACAAAATGCGCCAGATTTCTTGACAGCTGCGCCGGACACTCCGCGCCCGTACAGCGCATGGCCGCGCCGTCATCGTCGCGCACGACCGGCGCGCCGCAGACCGGGCATACGCTTGGCAGCGTATACGGCGCCGCGCCCGCCGGACGCTTGTCCAGCTCGACCTCGAGAATCTCGGGGATGATCTCCCCTGCCTTGCGGATCTTCACGGTGTCGCCGATGCGGATATCCTTTTCTGTAATAAAGTCCTGATTGTGCAGCGTCGCGCTCGTTACCGTCGTGCCCGCCAGATGTACCGGCGCGACCACAGCGCGCGGGGTCAGAACGCCGGTCCTGCCCACCTGCACGACGATGTCCTGCAGAACGGTCGATTTGATCTCCGGCGGATATTTGAACGCCGCAGCCCAGCGCGGAAATTTTGCCGTGCTGCCCATTCGCGCGCGCCCGGCGAGGGAGTTTAGCTTCACGACCGCGCCGTCAATGTCGTAGCTGAGATCATAGCGCGTCTCGTTCAAATGCGCGATCTGCGCCTGAATGGCGTCAAAATCGCGGCAGAGCGAGTACGGGATCACCTTGAATTTTCGCGCGCGCAGATAGTCCAGCGTCTGCGCGTGCGTCCAAAACGCCGCGCCCTCGGCCAGCTGCAGGTTGAATACCAGAATGTCCAGCCGCCGCTGCGCGGCAACGGTGGGATCCAGCTGCCGCAAGGAGCCTGCCGCGGCGTTGCGCGGATTGGCAAAGAGCGGCTTGCCGGCCTGCTCTTGCTGGCGGTTGAGCGCCTCAAAGCTTGCGCGCGGCATAAACACCTCGCCGCGCACGATGAGCCGCGCCGGCGCGTCGTCGAGCGTCATCGGGATCGAACGGATGGTCTTGAGATTTTCCGTCACGTCCTCTCCCTCAAGTCCGTTGCCGCGCGTAGCGCCGCGCACGAACCGGCCGTCGACATATTCCAGCGCCACGGACAGACCGTCGACCTTCGGCTCGACGGTGTATTCCACGTCCGGTTCCTGTTCGCGCACACGGGCGTCGAATTCGCGCAGCTCGTCGTAGGAGAATACGTCCTGCAGGCTCTCCAGCGGCACGGCGTGGCGCACCTTTACAAACTGGCTCAGCGCCTCGCCGCCCACGCGCCGCGTGGGGCTGATGGGCGAGGCGTATTCGGGATACTGCTTTTCCAGCTCCTCGAGCTGTCTAAGCATATGATCGTAGTCATAATCTGAAATTTGGGGGTCGTCAAGCACATAGTACTGGTGATTGTGATACTCCAGCTCCTTTGTCAGTCGCTCGATCTCCAGTCTTGCATCTGCTCTATCCATGGGATTTCCTGCCTTTCGTATGCAGAATCGGCTGCTCCGATTTGAAAATAGCTCTGCGGCACCTGGCCAACGATAACCGTCTCTGCCACCACCACGTCGGTGACCACGTCCGCGCTCTGCGAGCCAAAGGGGGTGAGGATGCTCACCTCCATGTTTACGCGCAGCGTGATGCGCTGCTGCGTCTGGTTGATGCCGGCAGCGGAAAATTCGGTAAACAGGTCGGTGCCGGACGACGAGAGCGAGACGACGCGCACCGGCAGCTGAAAGCCCTTGCCCGCGAAAAAATCGGGCAGGATCAGATTGCCGATGGGAATGCCCAGCTCCAACGTCTGGATCTCCGGGGCAAGATCGGCAAGAATATCCAGGATCTCGGCCTTCAGCCGCGCGACCTCGCCCATGTTGGTTTTCATCGCGGTGATATTGCCGCTCACGTCCTTTTCCAGCATGACGATGCTGCTATAATCTGTGCTGCCGGTGCGAAGCTGCTCCGTGACGGCAGCAGTGAGCGCGTTTGACGCGGCGTTGATCACCTGGTTTTCCGCGACCTCACGCACGTACGGCGAGATGCGCAGCTGCAGCAGCAGCGCAAACAGCAGCGCCAGCAGCAGGAGCATGAGAACGATCGCTCTGCGCCTGCGGCGTTTCTTGCGGTTCATGCACACACCCCCATCAGCAAAGCGTATGCCGGTCCCGCGCGGGGTATGCGTCAGAGTTTTTTCATATGTACGCTGGCCGTGTTTGCCATGAGCCGCTTGGTGCCCACGCCGTCAAACGCGACCTCAAGCAGCGCGTCGCCGCCCATCGGCACGACCGTGAGCACCAGGCCCCTGCCGAACGCCTTGTGCAGCACCATGTCGCCCCGGTCAAAGGTCACAGCGGGCGTCTTTTGCCCGCGCAGCAGCGCGGAGTCGTGCTTTCGCGCGCCGGAGAGGCCGCTGCGCACAGGCGGCGATTCATAGTCGCCGTAGATCGACGCCCGGTACGCGCTGCGGTCATAGCCGCCATAGCCGTCAAGCTCGCGCCGCTCAGGCCGCGTCACGCCCGTTTTTTCCACGCAGCTCTCCGGCAGCTCGTCGATAAAGCGCGAGGGAAGATTCGTCGTCGTGCGGCCATAGAGCATACGCTGGCGCGCGTAGGAAATATGCAGCGTCTGCTTCGCGCGCGTGATAGCGACGTAGCAAAGACGCCGCTCCTCCTCCATCTCCTCTGGCTCGCCGATGGCGCGGCTGCCGGGGAACAGCCCCTCTTCAAAGCCGACGAGAAACACGTGCGGAAACTCCAAGCCCTTGGCGCTGTGCATGGTCATCATGACCACGGCGTCGGCTTCGGCGTCGTACTGCTCAATGTCGGTATAGAGCGCGATCTGCTCCAAAAAGCCCGAAAGCGTCGGCGTCTCGGCGCTCTGCACATAGCTGAGAATGCTGGATTTTAACTCGCGCACGTTCTCAGCGCGCGTGCGCGATTCGACGTCGCCTTTCTCATCGAGCATGGCGATATAGCCCGTGCGGATCAAAAGCTCCTCATAAAAGTCCGGCAGGCTGAGCGTTTCCAGCAGCGCCGCGCAGTCTTCGATCATCACCGTGAACGCCATGAGCTTGCTTGCCGCCTTTTCCAGACACGCAAAGCTGTAGGGATCGGAAATGACGCTGTAAAGCGGAAGATTTGCCGAAGCCGCCTGCCGCTCGGCCATCTCGAGCGTCTTCGCGCCGATGCCGCGCGGCGGATTGTTGATGATGCGGCGCAGGCGCAGATCGTCGGCGCGGTTATTGATGAGGCACAGATATGCCAGCATATCCTTGACCTCCGCCCGGTCAAAAAAGCGCGTGCCGCCAATGATGCGGTATGGAACGCCGTTGCGCTTGAAGGAATATTCCAACGCGTTTGACTGCGCGTTCGTGCGGTACAAAATGGCAAAATCCTTGAAATTTCGGCCCTTGCCGATGGAAAAGATCTGCGCGGCGACGTAGTTCGCCTCGTCAGTTTCGCTCATCGCCTCATAGATCTTTACATGCTCGCCCGCGCCGTTCTCGGTCCAGAGCTTTTTGCCCTTGCGGCCCTTGTTGTTTGCGATGACGGCGTTGGCCGCGTTTAGGATCGACTGCGTCGAGCGGTAATTCTGCTCGAGCCGGATGACCTGTGTGCCGCGATAGTGCGTCTCAAAGCTC
>CAZWKZ010000015.1:20267-21939 GCA_964633935.1 uncultured Oscillospiraceae bacterium
TCAAAATATTCTCGATCGTCGCGCCGCGGAACCGATAGATGCTCTGGTCGTCGTCGCCCACGACGCAGATGTTCTCATAGCCGCCGGCGAGCAGAGACGAAAGCTGATACTGCAGCCGGTTGGTGTCCTGATACTCGTCGATGAGCACGTAACGGAATTTTTTCTGGTAGAAGGCGCGGACCTCGTCGCTCGATTCCAGAAGCTCTACCGTTTTTAGGATGATATCGTCAAAATCCAGCGCGTTGGCCTCGCGCAGACGCGATTGGTACGCGGCGTAGATCTGCGCAATACGCTCCATGCGGTAGTCGCCGGAGAGGCCGGACGTGCGCACAAACTCATCTGGACTCTGGCGCGCGTCCTTCGCGCGCGAGACGATGCTTAGCACCATGCGCGGCGCAAAGACCTTTTCGTCCAGGCTCATTTCGCGCAGCACGTCCTTGATCACGCGCTCGGAATCGGCGGTATCGTAGATGGTAAAGCTGCTGCTGTAGCCCTGGCCGAGCTTGTCGATCTCGCGCCGGAGGATACGGCAGCACGCCGAATGGAACGTCATGGCCCACACGTCCATGGCCTCGGGGCCGAGAAGCGCCGCCAGCCGGTCCTTCAGCTCATTGGCGGCCTTGTTGGTAAAGGTGATGGCAATGATGCTCCACGGCGCGGCCGGGCGCAGCGCGCACAGCGCATGCGCGCGGTTTTTCTGCGCCGCGCCGGGCGATTTTTGGTAATGCTCGAGGAAAAGCACGTCCTCGTCCGTGATGTAGTCGGGGATCTCGTAAGAATCCGACGCCTCGCCAAACGCGATGAGATTGGCAATGCGGTGGATCAGTACTGTGGTTTTGCCGCTGCCCGCGCCGGCGAGCAGCAGAAGCGGACCCTGTGTGGTCAATACCGCCCTTTGCTGCATGGGATTGAGCGAGGAAAACTCAGCGGCGATCACCGCGCGGCGGGCGGCGAGAAAGCGCTGCTCAAGATCTTGTGTCATAGTTTCACCTGTCAGAAGTCAGATACCAATTTTTCGCTACCGATATTTTAGTACATTTCTTCCGATTTGTCGACACGTTTCTACAGATAGTTTTTCAGCGACAGCAGCGCCTTTTTTTCGATACGGCTGACCTGCACCTGCGACACACCGATGATTTTTGCCACGCGCTCTTGCGTCAGAGCGTGGAAATAGCGCAGATCGATCACCAGCCGCTCGCGTTCGGTCAGCTTCTGCAACGCCTCGCGCAGAGCCAGCCGCTCGAGAAGCCGATCCTCTTCTCCGGTCGTACACAGAACGTCTTCCAGGGAAAATCCCTCGTCGCCCGACTCTCGCTGGATCGATTCGGCACATGCGGTGGCCGTCTCGGCGCTGGCGATCTCCTCCGGCGACAGATCCAGCTCGGCCGACAGCTCGCTGACGCTCGGCTCGCGGCCCAGCTCTCCGGTCAGGCGCTCACGCGCCTGCTTGATCGTACCTGCGCGCTCTTTGATGCTCCGGCTGACCTTGACCGCGCCGTCGTCGCGCAGAAAGCGGCGGATCTCGCCGGCAATTTTCGGTACGGCATAGGTAGAAAACTGCGTGCCGAATTGCGTATCAAAGCCGGCGATGGCCTTCAAAAATCCCACGCAGCCGAGCTGATACAGATCGTCCGGCTCCGCGCCGCGGCCAAAATAGCGCCGTGCGATCGAC
>CAZWKZ010000016.1:0-21869 GCA_964633935.1 uncultured Oscillospiraceae bacterium
AAACAGCTTATATAAAACGGCAGCCTAAAGCCTCCGCGCTTGCCCTTGCCGCGGATGTCCTGCAGTAAAATGACCTTCATTGTAAAAACTCCTTTCGCGGATGGTGTTAGGTTTCGTAAAAATGATCGATCGAGGCGACGAGCTGCGTGAGCACCTCGCGGACCGATTTGTCCTTGATCTGCGCGCCGGCCGTCGCGCCGTTGCCGCCGCCGCCCAGCGGCTCAAGAATGACCTGTACGTTGACCGTGCCGATCGAGCGCGCGGAGATGATGACCTGACCGTTGTCGGGATAGAGCACGAACGAACTCATGATGCCCGAGATATTGAGCAGCTCGTCGGCCGCCTGCGCGGCAATGGGGCGCGTGACGGTCTGATCGACGGCGGCGATGGCGATCTCGTTGCGGTACAGCCGCGCAGCCTGCACGATCTGATAGCGCGCAAGCGTGGCGTCCAGGTCGTTCTGGAACAGCTTTTTCACATCTACAGGGTCCGCGCCCGCGCGGCGCAAAAACGCAGCCGATTCAAATGTGCGCGAGCCTGTACGGACGGAGAAATTCTTGGTGTCGAGCACGATGCCGGCCAGAAGCGCCTGGGCCTCGATCGGGCGGACGTCGCGCGGCTCGACGGCATATTGCAAAAGCTCGGTCACAAGCTCTGAGGCAGACGAGGCGAACGGCTCGTGCAGGTTCAAAACGACCTGCTCGATATAGTCGGCCGCGCGCCGGTGGTGGTCGATGACGGCCACACGGGGGATGGATTCCAGCAGCGCCTTGGATTCGACCTGGTCGGGGCGGTTGGTGTCGACGATGATAAGAAGGCTGCGGCTGTCCGCCTCAATCAGCGCGTCCTGTCCCGAGAGGAACGTGGCGGTAAAATCGGGCGAGGCCTTCAGTTCGGCGATCAGCGCGCCGGCGGCGTTGTTGTCCTCATCGATGACGATCTGCGCCTTCTTCTGCCGCTTGCGGCACAAGCACACAAGACCCACGGCCGCGCCGAGCGCGTCGAGATCGGCCATGCGGTGGCCCATGATGAAGATCTGGCTCGACTGCGAGATCAGCTCGGACAGCGAGCCTGCCACCACGCGGGACTTGACCCGGGTGTGACGCTCGGTCTCCTTGGTGCGGCCGCCGTAGAACGAGAAATTATAGCGGTCCTTGATCACGGCCTGGTCGCCGCCGCGTGAGAGCGCCATCTCGATCGACAGCGTGGCAAAGGAATAGTTTTCTTCAAAGGACGTGCCGTCCTTGCCGATGCCGAGCGAGATGGTCGCGGCGATACCGGCGGGATTCGTGATTTGGCGGATGGTATCGAGGATCGCGAGCTTGCCCTCTTGCAGCCGCAGCAGGTCCTTGTTTTCAAAAATGAGGAGGTAGCGGTTGCGCTCGATCTTGCGGCACAGCGCGTGCAGCCCTTCGATCCAGAGGCTGATGGTCTCGTTGATCTGCGCGTCGAGCTTGGAGACGGCGGAGTCGGTGAGGTTGTTCATCAGCTCGTCGTAGTTGTCGATCAAAATGATCGAGACGATGGGGCGCGTGCGGGTGAATTCGTCGCGGATGTTGAACATCTCGGTCATATCCGCGAAAAAAACGGTGGCCAGCATGACGGTGGTCTCGTCGTCTTCCGAGCGGACGTAGTTGCCATAGATGCGGTAGCGGCGGCCGCCGATCATCTGATCGCCCGGCAGCTCGGTCCGGCCCTCGCGCAGCCAGTTGGTGGTAAAGCCGGGAACGACGCTTTCGATCGTCTGATACCGGTCGGTGTCATCAAGTCCTGTGATCTCATAGAACGCGGGATTGCCCCAGATGATCTCGTTTTCGGGCAGGTGGATGACCGCCATTGGGAACGGAGAGCCGGCGTGCACCGAGATGCCGACGGCGTCGGTCGCGCTTTGTACATACTCCATCAGCACGTGCTTGCGGCGGACGAAGCGGATGCGGCTGACGGTAAACACGACGATGGTGATCAGCAGCTCCGCGCCTGCCAGATAGTACTGCCGCAGCGCGCCGGCCGCGATACAGAACGCCAACAGGATGACGCTGTACCAGACGACGCCTGGCTGCAGCAGTTTTGAGACGGGTTTTTTCACGGCCGGTTCGCTTCCTTTCCTGACAGAAGGGCAATCGAATGCATCCAGATTACCCGAAAGGGTATAATTTTGATCATTATAGCAAATATGCCGGTCATTTACAAGTGCCGCCGTCCGGTTTTCCTGGACGCAGGCCGGGGAAATGCGGCGCGCTTTCGCCCGAGAAAACGGGCGGAAGCAGCGCGTTTTGCGGCCGCAGTGAGAAGTTTTTACGATTTCGACAATACGGAGCAAAAAATTTTGTATACTTTGGAAGAAATGTGTGCTATACTATATCTAGTATGGAGCTGTGCGCGCTGGCGATTTGCCTGCAGCGCCGGCGCATGTTCGCGCGCGCAGCAGGCGCGGCGCGACGCGCGGAGATCTTCCGGGAAGGCCCGTATGGGCCGTCTGCCGGTCCATATTGGGATTGCGTGCTGCGGCACATCAGATAAAAAGAGCAGAAAAATGAAATCGCACAGGCGGCGCGGAATGGAAACGGCGAGACGGGGCTGTTTTCTTCGCGGCGTGTGTGCCGGTTTTTGTTGCCGTTTTTTGCCTCTTTGAATTGCACCTATGCGGCGCCGGGCCTGCCAAAACCGGCCGCCGCTGATCCAAAAATCTATTATGTTACAGAAAAGAGTTGATCGATTTGGCAGAAAAACTGAAAATTATCCCTCTGGGCGGTCTCAATGAGATCGGTAAGAATCTGACCGTGCTTGAGTACGGCAAGGATATCATTATCATCGACTGCGGCCTCGGCTTCCCCGAGGACGACATGTACGGCGTGGATCTGGTCATCGCCGATACGAGCTATCTGGAGAAGAACAAGCAGAAGATCCGCGGCATGTTTTTGACGCATGGCCACGAGGACCACATCGGCGGCATCCCCTACGCCATGCGCCAATTCAACTGCCCCATCCACGCCACGCGGCTGACGGCCGGGATCGTGAAGCTGAAGCTCGAGGAGCACAATCTGGAACACACCGTCAAGCTCTTTACGCATGAGGCGGGCGAGGTGGTCAAGGCCGGCTGCTTCACGGTAGAGTTCATCCATGTCAACCACTCGATCGCAGACGCTGTGGCGTTCGCCATCAGAACGCCGGTCGGCACCGTGATCTTCACGGGCGACTTCAAGATCGACCCCACGGCGGAGGACGGCATGATGGACCTCACAAGACTGGGCGAGCTGGGGCGCGAGGGCGTGCTGGCGCTGCTGTGCGATTCGACCAATGTCGAGCGGCAGGGCTACACCCCGTCCGAGCGTGTTGTGGCCGACGGCTTTGACCGGCAGTTTGCCGGCTGCAACAGCCGCATTATCGTGACGACGTTTGCCTCTAACGCGTTCCGGCTGCAGAGCCTGCTCACCGTCGCGCACAAGCATGGGCGCAAGGTGGCCGTGACGGGCCGGAGCATGGAGAATATTTTGAAGGTATCCACCGAGCTTGGCTATCTGAAGATCCCCAACGGCACGCTGGTGGATATCAACGCCATCAAGACGCTGCCGAAGAACAAGATCGTGATCGCCTCCACCGGCTCACAGGGCGAAAATATGTCCGCGCTGTACCGCATGGCCTTCTCCGGCCACCGGCAGGTGGAGATTCAGGCGGGCGACCGCGTGATCATTTCGGCTTCGGCCATCCCCGGCAACGAAAAGGCCGTCAGCCGCATCATCAACGAGCTGTACCGCAAGGGCGCGGAGGTGATATGCGACAAGCTGGCCGATCTTCACGTCTCGGGCCACGCCTGCCAGGAGGAGCTGAAGCTCATCCACGCGCTGGTAAAGCCGCGCTTCTTCATCCCCGTGCACGGCGAGCAGCGGCATCTGCAGGCGCATTCGCGTCTGGCGCAGACGATGGGCATGGACCCGAAAAACATCTTTATCAGCGACGTCGGCCGCGTGCTCGAGCTGACGCGCGCCACCTGTAAGTGGGGCGGCACCGTGCCCGCCGGCAAGGTGCTCGTCGACGGTACGGGCGTGGGCGACGTGGGCAGCGTCGTGCTGCGCGACCGCAAGCATCTGGCGCAGGACGGCATGCTGGTCGTGGTGGTGAACCTGTCCGCCGAGGATGGCAGCATCATCTCCGGACCGGATATCATTTCCCGCGGCTTCGTCTACGTCAAAGAGTCGGAAAATCTTATGGAGGAGCTGCGCGTCATCGCTGCGCACGCCATTGACCGCTGTATTTCCGGCGGCAGCCGCGATTGGAGCGTGCTGAAGGCCAACATCAAGAGCGACCTGTCGGGCTATCTGTTTAAGACCACCAAGCGCAATCCGATGATCCTGCCTGTCATCATGGAGATCTGAGCCGGGCGCGCGGGCTGCATAGAAACAAAAGAAAGCGGAAACGATATTGCTGCGCGCAGGCTTTGCGTCAAGAAAAAAAGGAAGATTTCTGTAAAAAAACGAAAAAAACTATTGTCAAATTGGCACTGCTGGGTATATAATGGGACGGATGCGCGGCATTTTTGCCGCGTTCACACAGCACGAATGAGGATGAGCATACATGGCAAATGCGAAGAATTCCAAAATGCTGCCGGAGGACGCGATGGCTTCGGTCAGCGCGCTGATCGCGAGGGCCAAGCGCGACGGCACCATCCAGGCTGCGGAGCTGACCGCCGAGCTGGAGAAGCTGGATCTTCCGGTGGAGAAGATCGAACAGATCTATGATACTTTCGATGCAATGGGCATACAGATCGTCAGCCCCGAGCTGGAGCTGGATGTGGATATCGGCACACAGCTCCCGCTCGACGCCGACGCGGACGAGATCCCGGTGGGCGAGGAAGAGGAGCTGATCGATCCGGTCGAACTGGCGGCGGAGTATAACCTTGACGATCCGGTACGGATGTACCTCAAAGAGATCGGCCAGGTGCGGCTGCTGTCTGCCGACGAGGAGATCGAGCTGGCGCGCCGCGTGGCCGAGGGCGACAAGGCGGCCAAGGACAAGCTGACCGAGGCAAATCTTCGGCTGGTGGTCTCGATCGCCAAGAAGTATTCCGGACGGGGCCTGCACATTCTTGATCTCATTCAGGAGGGGAATACCGGACTCATCCGCGCGGTCGACAAGTTCGACTATACAAAGGGAAACAAATTCTCTACATATGCGACCTGGTGGATCCGGCAGGCGATCACCCGCGCCATTGCCGATCAGGCGAGAACGATCCGCGTTCCGGTGCATATGGTGGAGGTCATCAACAAGGCCACGCGCTGCAACCGCAAGCTGGTGCAGGAGCTGGGCCGCGAGCCGACGCTTGAGGAGATCGCGGCAGAGCTGAACCTGCCGATCGAAAAGATCATCGAGGCCAACCGCACTGCGGCCGACACGCTGTCTCTGGATATGCCCGTGGGCGACGAAGAGGATACGACCATCGGCTCGTTTGTCGAGGATGACAATACGCCGGGACCGGCCGACGCCACATCGAATACGCTGCTGGCCGAGGCGCTGGCTGAGATCCTCAGCACGCTGACCGACCGCGAGGCGGACGTTCTGCGCATGCGCTTCGGCATGTACGACGGCCGGACGCACACGCTTGAAGAGGTCGGCCAGATCTTCGGCGTCACGCGCGAGCGTATCCGTCAGATCGAGAACAAGGCCATCCGCAAGCTGCGCCATCCGTCGCGCGCAAAGAAAATCAAAGACTTTTATTGCTGAAAAACAGGAGCTTACCAAAGAAGGTAAGCTCCTGCTTTTATAGATTGCCTGTTGCGCCGGCGCGGGGATCATGTAGCGAAGCCCGCGTACTGCGTCATGTAAAGCTCGTAATATTTACCCTTCTTGGCCAGCAGCTGCTCGTGCGCGCCGCTTTCCACGATCCGCCCGTGGTCCATGACCACGATCATGTCCGCGTCGCGGATGGTTGACAGACGGTGCGCGATGATGATACTGGTGCGGTTGCGCATGATCTGATGCATGGCGCTTTGGATCGCTTTTTCCGTGCGGGTATCCACATTCGAGGTCGCCTCGTCCAAAATCAGGATCCTCGGATCCGCGACAAAGGCGCGTGCGATAGCCAGCAGCTGCCGCTGGCCCTGGCTGATGGATGCGCCGGCCGCGGTCAGCAGCGTGTCATAGCCCTGCGGCAGCTGCTGCAGCAGATCGCCGCAGCGGCTCATGCGCACGGCCTCGTCCAGCTGCGCCTGCGTCGCCTCGGCGTTGGCATAGAGCAGATTGCTGCGCACAGTGTCGGAGAACAGCACCGTGTCCTGCAGAACGATGGCCACTTGCCTGCGCAGGCTGTCGGTACTGAGCGCGGCGATATCCTGGTCGTTGATCAGGATCTGACCGCTGTCCAGCGCATAGAAGCGCAGAAGCAGGTTGACGACGGTGGTTTTGCCGCTGCCGGTCGCGCCCACCAGCGCGACCTTTTTCCCGGAGGGCACCGTCAAAGAGAAGTCGCGCAGGACGGGGCTGCCGGGGAGGTAGGAGAAATTCACGTGCTGGAAGTGTACGGCGGCGCCGTCGCTCTTCTTAAGCGCCTGGCCGCTGTGCGGCTCGCTCTCTTCATCCAAGATGACAAAGACGCGTTCGGCGCCGGCGATTGCCGTCTGGAGCTGGCCGTAGATCTGGGCAATCTCGTTGATGGGCCGGCTGAACTGCTTGGCATAGACAATGAACGCAGAGATCACGCCGACGGAGATTAGACCGTGTATGGCGAAATATCCGCCGAACGCGGCGATGATGACGAAGCCGATGTTGCCGATGCAGTTCATGATGGGGCCCATGACGCCGCTGAAGATATCCGTGCGGATACCGGCGCTGGTGAGCGCGTCGGACGTTTGGCAGAATTCCTGGCTGGTTTGCTCCTGATGGTTGTAAGCGACCACGGTGTGATAGCCGGAGATCATCTCCTCTACCGTGCCGTTGAGCTGCCCCAACAGCAGCTGCCGCCGCCGGGAATATTTTCTGACGTTTTTTGACAGGATCTTCGTGGCCAGCATGGTCAGAAGCACGGTGGCGCAGCTCAGCAGCGCCAGCTGCCAGCAGTACCACAGCATCATCGCCACCGTGCCTATGATCGTCAGCACGCCGGAGCACAGCGACGGCAGCGACTGGGATACCGTCGAGGAGATATTTTCAATGTCGTTGGTCATGCGGCTCATGACGTCGCCGTGCGAGTGCGTGTCCAGATACCGCACGGGCAGATCGACCAGCTTGCCGAACAGCTCCTGGCGCATCTGCTTGACGATTTGTTGGCTGAGTCTCGCGCTCAGCAGCCGCTGCAGCAGTTGGCTGGCGCTGTAAAGCAGATAGACCAGCAGCATGAAGACAAGCGTCGTCGCCAGCACGCCGCCTGCCTTGCCGGCGATGATGTCGATGGCCCGGCTCTGCAGGCTGGGCGCATAAACGCCGCAGAGGCTGCCGAACACCACAAGCAGCACCATGGCCAGCGTCATGCGCTTTTCGCGCAAAAAGTATGCGCCGATCCGCTTGAGCGTGACGCCCGCGTGGGCCGCATGCTCCACCTCAGCGAAGCGCGCGTTCCGGTTCGCGCCGGGGATATTGCGATCGACCAGCTTTGGATCAGTCATCGTGCTGCGCCTCCTCTGCCATCTGTGAATCGTAGATTTCCCGGTATACGCCGCAGCTTTGCAGCAGCTCTTCGTGCGTGCCGCAGGCGCTGATCGTGCCGTTGTCCAGCACCACGATCCGGTCGGCCTGCCGCACGGAGGCGATCCGCTGGGCAATGATGAGCTTGGTGCAGTCGGGCGCGGCCCGATGCAGCGCGGCGTAAAGCTCGGCCTCGGTCTTGAGGTCCAACGCGCTTGTAGCGTCGTCGAAGATCAGGATTTCCGCCTGCTTCAAAACTGCCCGGCAGATGCTGATGCGCTGCTTCTGGCCGCCGGACAGGCTCATGCCGCGTTCAGCGACCATCGTGTCGTAGCCGTCGGCCGTGTCGCGGATGAAGCCGTCGGCCTGCGCGATCTGTGCGGCCGAGACGATCGCGCCGCCATCTGCGCCGGGCCGGCCCCAGACGATGTTGTCGCTGATGCTCTGGCTGAAAAGCTCGCTTTTTTGCATGGCGATGGCGATCTTGTCCCGCAGCGCCTTCTGGCTGTATTCGCGCACGTCTACGCCGTCGACGAGCACGGCGCCCGCCGTTACGTCATAAAAACGCGGGATCAGATGCACGAGTGAGCTTTTTCCGCAGCCGGTGACGCCCAGTACGGCGACGGTTTCGCCGGGCCAGATGGTGAGGTCGATATGCCGCAGCACCGGCTGCTCGCTGCCGGGATAGGCGAAGCTGACATCTTTCCATTCGATCTTACCGCGCACGCCGGTCTTGCCCGCGAAATCGCCGTCGGCCAGCTGCGGCTCGCTCTGCAGGATCTGCCGGACCCGCACCCAGGAGGCGTAGCCCCTGGAGATATTCTGGAACAGCATGACCAGCATCAAGATCCCGTTCAGCAGCTGGGTCGTGTAGGTGATGGCCGCCATGATCGAGCCGGCGGACGCCGCGCCGCTGCGCACCTCCACATTGCCCACCAGAAGAATCGCGACGACGACGATATACATGAGCGCGTTCATAGCGGGGTTTAGAAACGAAAAAAGCGTCAAAACCTGCAGCTGCGTCCCGACCAGATCGCCGTTTGCCTTGTCAAAGCGGGCTTTTTCGTGGCGCTCGCGGACGCAGGCCTTGATCATCCGGATGCCGGAGACGTCCTCCTGCAAAATGGCGTTGATGTGGTCGAGCTGCGATTGCAGCTTGGTAAACAGCGGGTTGGCCCTGTACAGGCAGACGGCCATGCAGCCGGCGATCAGCGGGAACGCGCACAGCACGATCAGGCCAAAGCGCGGATTCTGCCGGAACATGAAATAGATGCTGCCGAATGTCAGCATACTGGTGCGGATCATGCCGCGGACAAACTGCGAGATGAAAAGCTGTACCTGCGTGATATCGTTGGTGACGCGGGTCACGAGCGAGCCGGTCCCATATGCGTCGACCTGCTCGAAGGAGAAGCGCATGATGTTCTGGAAGCAGTCCTTGCGCATCTCGTTGCCGATGTTCTGGCCCGATTTATGGACGAACACGTTGTTCAGCGAGCCGCACAGCCCGCCAAAAAGAACCAGCAGGATCATCTGCAGGCCCAGCGTCAAAATCAGCCGTGGATTGGCGGCGCCGCCGCTGTTTAGCCCCAATACGCCGTCGTCCACGATCCGGCTCATGATCTCGGGCTGCAGCAGGTCCATCAGCACCTCGCCGACCATAAAAAGCGCGGCCAGAATGGCAAAATGAAAATATTTCCGGATATAATTCCACATAATGATGCTCGGCTATTCGCAGCGCGCTTTGCTGCAGCGCCTATCTGCCTCCGGCGCCTGGGTGGGATCGGCTGGCTGGCAGTATAGCTGCTGCCACGATGCGTTGAGCTTTTCCGTCAGCGCGAGCAGGGTCCTCTTTTCCTCCTGCGTCAGACAGCTGAACATCTGCACATGGCGCTGCCGCCGGTGCAGCTGCGCCTGCTCGGCCTGGAGCAGCCCCTGCTGCGTCAGGCGGATATCCGCGGTCCGGCGGTCGGATTCGCTCGGCGTGCGCTGGATGAGTCCGGCCGCCTCCAGCTTGCCGATCACCTCGCTGGCAGAGGCGGGCCGGATGTTCAGCCGCTGCGTCAGCGCGCGCTGGGTCGTGCCGCCGGATTCTTTCAATAAGATCAAAATGCGTTTCTGGCTGCCGCGGCCCTCTGAGATATGGCGCATGGTGTGACCGATATCGCGCAGATTCCAGATCAGCCTGTCTTCTTCGCTGAGTTGTTGGTAATGCTGCTGCATGACGTTCGCTCCTTTCAGATCTTTCGGTACCTGTATAGAATACCACAAGGAACGAAAAAAGTAAAGGTACCGAAATACTGCGCGCGGCGATCAAACGCGCGCTTGTATGCAGGAAGCCTTGTATTGATCGGGCGGGACGGCTATAATGAATGACGAAAAGACGTGGTTGGCGGTATCGTTCTGCGCGGGATTTTTCAAAAGACAAGCAGGCCTTTGAAAAAAATACAAAACGAAATCAAATCGAAATTTTTCGCCGCTATCATATTGGAGGGAGGCGCCGCTATGCCGCAAAAAATATTGATCGTTGAGGATGAACCCTCCATCCAGTGCGTCTTAAAAGAGCTATTGCTGGACGCCGGCTATGAGACCGTGACCGCCGGCGACGGCGTGCAGGCGCTTGCACTGTTTCAGCAGGACAAGTACGATCTTGTCCTATTGGATATCATGATGCCGAGGCTGGACGGCTACAGCGTCTGCAGGGCCATTCGGCAGGCCGGCGGCACGCCGGTCATCATACTCAGCGCCCTGGACGAAGAAGAGGCGCAGGTCAGGGCCTTTGAATTGCGCGCAGATGATTATATTACAAAGCCCTTTTCCGTCAGATTGGTGCTGCTGCGCATCGAGGCGGTTTTAAGGCGGGCTTCTGAGCATGCGGGCGGTCCTGCGCTGCACTACCGGCAGATCCGGCTGGATACGGACGCCATGGAGGTTTGCGTGGCCGGAGAACCAATTGCGTTGACACGCATTGAATATGAACTGCTCCGCCTGTTTATGGAGCAGCCCGGACGGGTGTTCACGCGAGAGAATCTGCTGAATATGGTGTGGGGCTACGATTATATGGGAGATGAAAAGGCGGTCAACATCCATATCATGAACCTGCGCCGAAAGCTTGGGATCAATCCGATTGAAACGATCAGAGGGGTGGGATATCGCCTTGCGAAACGTGAAAAATAGCTTATCCGCGAAGGTATTTTTGTGGGTCATGTGCGCGCTGACGCTGTGCAGCCTGCTTCTGTACGCCCTTGTCATGGCCATCATTCCAAGGCGCTACGCGACGCTGAGCAATGCCCGCGTGGAGCAGGACGTGATGCAGCTTGCCGGGGAGATAGACGGTATGGACTACGCGCCGGCAAGCCAGGCGCTTTCCAGCTTCTGCATGGAAAACCATGTGACGGCCATGCTGATGGCCGCAGATCAGACGCTGCTGTTCGGCGGGGAAAGCGAGATGGAGGAAACGGAATATACCGCGTCGATCTCGGTCGCGCTGCGTTTGCGGGATATTGCGGGCAGCAGCGTTTTGACGGTGATATCCTCCGGCTCTACCGCCAGACAGATCATGGGTACGTTTCTGGACCTGCTTCCCTTCGCCGCCGCCGTGATCGTGTTGATTTCATCGCTGAGCGCGTGGCTTTGCAGCGGCATGATCGTCAAGCCCGTGCTGCAGATCAGCAGCGTGTCAAAGCGCATGGCGCAGATGGATATGACATGGCATTGCGAAACAGGCCGCTCAGATGAGCTGGGAACGCTGGCGGACAGCTTGAACACCCTGGCGGCGCGGCTGACGCAGGCCATGGGGGCGCTGGAGGCCGCCAATGCCCGGCTGCGGGAGGATATTGCCGCTTCCCGCACGCTGGAAAAGCAGCGGCGCGATTTCTTCGCCGCCGCATCGCACGAGCTGAAAACGCCTCTCACCGTTTTGAAGGGCCAGATAGAGAGCATGTCGCTGGGGATCGGCGATTATAAAAACCACGAAAAATACCTCCCACAGGCGCTTGCCGCGGTAGAAGGCATGGAGCGGCTGATCTGCGAGATTTTGGCGATCACAAAAATGGAATCCGGCATCCCCGCGTCGGCCTTTACCGAGGAGACGCTTGCGCCGATCCTGCGGGCCTGCGCGGCAGAGCATGCGCCGTTGGCGGAGGAAAAGCAGATCGTGATCGATACGCGGCAGATCAAGGACACCGTCAGCGTCCGTGTCAGCAAGCCGCTCTTTCAAAAGGCGATCTCCAACATCGTGTCCAACGCAGTGCGCTATTCGCCCGAGGGGCAGCGGGTGAGCGTTATCTTGACGGAGGAAAGACTCACGGTGGAAAACACCGGCGTTACCATAGCGCAGGAGGATCTGCCGTCGCTGTTCGCTCCGTTTTATCGCGCGGACCGCTCCCGCAGCCGAAAAAGCGGCGGAAGCGGCCTGGGGCTTTATCTCGTAAAGACGATTTTGGATCTGCACGGCTTCGCCGCTCAGATCGAAAACGCCGGCAGCGCGGTCCGGTTCACCATTTTTCTAAACCAAAACGAAATGGAATGAAAATCAAAACAAAACCGTCCTTTTTTACCATGGGAACCAACCCAAAGAAAGGACGGTTTTCGTTATGTCTTATTTTCGCCGCGCGGTTCTGTATGTGACCCGCAAAAAAACAAAATCCCTGCTGCTGCTTCTGATCTTACTGGTCATCGCGACCCTGACGCTCTGCGGCGTTGCGATCAGAGGAGCGACGGAGACCGCACAGCTCAATGTCCGGCAGGCGCTGGGCGGCGTTTTCACGCTGCAGCAGAACACCAGCGATCCCAGCAAGTGGGTATCCACCGAGGTCGGGCAGTATGGCTCCACCGCCTATTACGGCGGCGCGCCCTTGAGCGTGGACTTGGCCGAGTACGTCCGGAATAACGTCCATGGCATCCTCGGCTATAACGCGACCTATTTGAGCTATACCGTTCCGGTCGATGCAAACGGCGATATTCTGGAGCTGATCGAATCTGCGGATGATGGGAGCGGGCTTGGCAGCCTGCTGGCGGGATATGGCGATTTCAATTCCACGGTCAGTACGTATGCAAGCACGAATACGGCCTATGACGGCAACTTTTACGGCGGGTATCTGGAGTTGGTCGAGGGGCGCCATTTCACGGCGGATGAGCAGAACGTAGCGATCATCAGCAAGGCGCTGGCCGAACAGAACGGCCTACACGTCGGCGATCGGATCACGCTTCGCATGTCTGAATACAAGGCGTCCATGATGGGCTATCACGCCAAGGACACCTGCGCTGCCGTCGAGATTGTCGGCCTGTTTCAGCCGACGGCAAAAAGCACCACGTCTTTGTCCAACTGGTCTATGGACAATTCCGTTTTTACCACGCTGGACGTCGTGCGTACCGCCCGTCCGGACATGGCAGAGGAGAGCTATGAAAAGATCTCGTTTTATGTGGCCGACCCCGGCCAGATCGACAGGATCGTAAAGGACGTACAGCGTCTGCCCGATTTAGACCCGTCTGATTTTGCCGTCAGCGTGGACAGCAGCGATGTGGACGCGGTCATGAAACCGCTGGCGAATATGAATCGTCTCATTTCCATCCTCATTGCCCTTGTGCTGGTCGTGGGCGCGGTCATTCTCTACTTGGTGCTGTCCGCCCGGATCAAAGAGCGCGTGCAGGAAAGCGGCGTGCTTCTTTCCCTGGGCTTATCCAAGTGGAATATTTCGGCGCAGTATCTGACCGAGGTTCTGCTGATTGCGGTTTTGGCGTTTACGCTTTCCATTTTCACCAGCGGCTTTGTCGCGCAGACGGTTGGCGACCGGCTTTTGGATTACTCTTTGTCCGACACCGCGCAGACCGCTTCCGCCGCCCCCGGGACACAAACGGGTCTGGACGGTGTGTATATTGGGACCTCCGATCGTTTTGCTCCACAGTTTGAAAGCGGCAGCGCGCTGACGCAGATCGAGGTGTCTGTCGCGCCCTCTGCGATCGCGGTCATGTATGCCGCCGGCTTCGGTATGATCTGCGCGGCCGTTTTGATCGCGGCGCTGCCTGTGTTAAAAATGAAGCCGAGGCAAATCGTGTCAAGCATGAGCTGAGCAAGGAGGCGTTTTACTATGAGCATTTTGCAGATCAAAGACATCCAATACAGCTACGATAAAAAGAAAAAGCTTCTGAAGGGGATCAGCGCCCAAATGCACAGGGGCAGGATGTATGCGATCCTCGGCCCGTCCGGGTGCGGCAAGACAACGCTGCTTTCCCTATTGGGCGGACTGGACAGTCCCACCGGCGGCCAGGTATTGTACCAGGGCGAGGACATTGAAAAGACGGGCCTTGCCAATCACCGCAGTCGGCACGTGGCGTTTATCTTTCAGAGCTATAACCTGATCGACTACCTGACGCCGATAGAAAATGTGGCGCTGACTTCAAAGCTGCCGCCCATGCCGATTCTGGAACGCTTAGGGCTTACGCCGGAGGAGGCAAAGCGGAATGTGCGAAAGCTGTCGGGCGGACAGCAGCAGCGCGTGGCGATCGCACGCGCGCTTGCCAGCGATGCGCAGGTGATCCTCGCGGATGAGCCGACAGGCAATCTGGATGAGCAGACGGCCGCCGGAATCACCTCTATTTTAAAAGACGCCGCTCACAGCTCCAACAAATGCGTGATCGTGGTCACGCATTCGAATGAGTTGGCGAAGGAAGCGGACGTTGTGTTCAGGCTCCGCAGGGGAGAGTTGCAGATTTTGGATCTCCCGGCGCTTCCGGCCGCAGAGGAACACGATCATTAAATCACGGTTTATAACGCGCAAGTCTTGCAGCGGAGGATGGCCCAAGCTGGAAGCGAATCGACAAACCATTCCTTTGACATCATCCAGGACAAAGTACCGGCCAATATCCCTGTGATTTTCGGCGCAGACTTTGGCCATGTTTTTCCAATGATTACATTCCCCATTGGCGGGACTGCAAAAATATTTGCAGGCAAGGATACAGCGGAACTCCAAATTTTTACTCACGAAAGAAACAAAACATAAACAAAACGCAAACGTCAGAAAAACATTGACGCCGTACAATAGCGGCAGTAAGGAAGACGCAGAAAAAACTTACAAAAGGCGCCGCTTTTGTGGCCGATTGCCGCGAAGCGGGACGAAAAAAGCAGGAGGGCTTGAAATGGCAGAGACCAAATTCGAAAAAGCAAATGAAGCGATTGCCGGCGCAGTTGCCGGCGGATACAAGAAAATCGAGCAAGGCGTGGTAGGCGGCTACAAGAAGCTTGAAGACGGCGTGACCAGCGCTTTCAAAAAGGTCGAGGACGGCTTTGTCGGCAAGTTTTTGACCCGCGAGGGCGAAACCGTGGAGGAGGCGGAAAAGCGCCTGAAGGAAGAACAGGCGCAGCGCGCGGCCGAGCGCCAAAATCCCCGGCCATGATGCGCGCATCTGCGTGATTTGAAAAAAGAAGGTGGGCATGGCCAAAGCTGGGAGCTTGGCCATGCCCACGCGCCGAAAAGAGAAAAGACCTGTTTTGATACGAAATGCGCATCCCTTTTTAGCTGTTTGAAGCAGTTTATATATTACGGCTTTCTGGCAAGCTGCAGATCGATTGTGTCATATATTGTGATCTTCCCACCGTGATCGTTGATGGATTCTTCGATTTTGGAGAAAAACTCCGCTCGGATCGTTTCTTCAATCGCAATATGCTCAGAGTATGTGCCAAGCAAAGTTTTGTATTCCTCAGCTGAGAGCGTCCGTGTTCTGAAGAACATCGCATACTGAATATCCGTAAAGCCGTATTTGCCGGCAAGCAAAGCTTTTTGCGCGGCTTGTTCCTCATCATATTCCTTGGGTGTTTCCTGTTTTTTATGATGAAATTTGTAGTAGTACTTGGCGTATATCCTTTGAATATCCTCTGACAGAGCCGGGTTTGCTTTATCTTGGTAGGGATGATTTGCAAATCTTGCAAACACACCGCCGCTTTTCAGCATGGAAAACACCGTTGTATAGCCGATTTCTTCCGGTATCCAGTGAAAGGCAGACGCAGAAAAAACCAAATCATAAGTATTCTTTTCAAATCCGATATCTTCGAATTTTCCGGTTATCACCGAAAATTTCGGATAACTTTTGAATTTCTCTCTGCACAAATCGGCTAGCTGTGCCCCATACTCCACTGCAGTAAGTCCACAGCCTGTCTGCAAGATCGGCAAGGTAGCTTGACCGCCGCCTATGCCGACCTCGATCACGCTGCTTGCTTCATTTAATGGAATATAGTCAAGAAGTTTTTTGTACAGCTCGTCCGGATATCCGGGACGGGATTTTTCATACGTTGAAGCCACAGTATCAAAAGTCCATTCCAAGCCTTTTGTAATCGTCACAGCGTTCCCTCCAAAAAAACAGGACACCAATCGTGATACCCATTGTATCAAAATTGGCGTCCAGTTATGGTGCGCGAGGCGGGACTTGAACCCGCACGTCCGGAGTGGACACTAGAACCTGAATCTAGCGAGTCTGCCAATTCCACCACTCGCGCAAATGCCGTTTTCCGGCTGCCCAGATATACTATCATACCGGTCAGAAAATGTCAAGAAGTTTTGCGGAAAAATTGCGCCCGGACACGCGAAGGCGCATTGTCCGGGCGGGCTGGGTAGAAGAAGGGGACTGGTTTGCCCGCGCCCCGGCGGGCCGGGGCGCAGGGAAAGGCGCTTACTGGTACAAATAGCTGTAGTGGCTGCGGATGCGCAGAATGAGCGTCTCCAGCTCGGCAGGCAGCTGGTTCGGCTTTGACAGGTCGTAGTCCTTCACGTCCGCCATGCGTACGCGGACCAGATCGCCGCCCAAGAACAGAACGCCGGCGTTCTGGCTCTCGGCCATATCCTCAGCCGTCTGGAAGATGGTGAATTTGTCGCGGCACGGCTCGGATGCGTAGGGGCAGAACTGCGTACAGTTGCCGCACTCGTTGCACATCTTGTCGATATGCACGATCTGATGCCGGCCGTCGGCGAGCTTGACGACCACATTCGCGCGGTTCGGGCACGAGTCGGCGCAGTTTTCGCAGACGGTGTTGCAGTCCAGGCAGCGCTGGCCCTCGCAGCAGGCGCTCGAGGCCATCTTCAGCACGCCCTTTTTCGCCACGGCGTCGGCCTTTGTCGGATACGCCTCGGCGGGGATCTCATACGTATGCGGCTGCCCGGTGACGGCCTCAGCAAACGCGGCTGCATCGGCAATGGCCTCGACGACCGTGGCCGGGCCGCGATGCGCGTCGCCCGCGCACCAGACGCTGTCGACATTGGTCTGGAAGGCGGGGCCTTTGCGGCCCATCTCGACGCCGTTGGCGGCCATGAGCGCGCTGTCGACCTTCTCGCCGACGGCGGACAGGACCAAATCGCATGCGATGGTGAAATATTCGCCCGTGGCCACAGGCGCGCGGCGGCCGGACGCGTCAGGCTCGCCCAAGATCATTTTTTCCAGCGTCAGCAAGCCGTTTTCCTGCTTTACGGGCGCGGCCAGCTCGACGAAGCCCACGCCCTCGTCGATGGCCAGCTGCAGCTCATGCTCGTCGGCGGGCATGTATTTCTTCGTGCGGCGGTAGACGATGGTGGACGATTCCGCGCCCATGCGCTTGGCCAGGCGCGCCGCGTCCATGGCGGTGTTGCCCGCGCCGACCACGACCACATGGCCGGACAGGCACGGCTTGACCTGCGGCTTCAGCTCCTTCATCCACTCGATGACGCCGCGCACGTTGCCGGGGATATCGAGCTTGCCTGCCTGCCATGCGCCGGTGGCGAGCAGGATGTGCGTATAGCCCATTTGCTTCAGCTCTGCCACCGACGGCGCGGGCGCGCCGCAGCGGACGTCAACGCCGTATTTCTGCATCAGGGCCACGTCCTTGTCGATCGCCTCGTCGCTGATGCGGAAGGCGGGGATGACATAGCGCGGCACGCCGCCGAGCTTCTGCTCGCGCTCAAAGATGGTGGTCTCAACGCCGGCCCGGCCGAGGAAGTAGGCCGCGGCGATGCCCGCCGGGCCGCCGCCCACGATGGCGGCCTTCTTGCCGGGCACGCGCGATGGACGGCGGATCGAGGCCATGAGCGCTTCATAGCCGCGCTCGGCTGCGATCAGCTTGGTGCTGCGGATCTGGACGGATTCGTCGTAGAAGCTGCGCGTGCACTTGTTCTGACAGCGGTGCGCGCAGATGGTGCCGGTGATGAACGGCAGCGCGTTCTTTTCCGTGATGAGCTTTAACGCCGGGGCATAGAGACCCTTGCGGCAAAGCTCGATATATTCGGGGATGTCCTGATGGATGGGGCAGCCGCCCTTACAGGGCGCCTGGAAGCAGTCGATCCAGGGAACGTGCTCGTCGCTCTTGCGCGCGGGCAGGGGCTTGATGGGCTTGACGTGGTGTACGTCCGTATGGCTGGCGGCGGACAGGGCGCTGATCGCGGCGGTGTCGGTGCCGGCAAACGCGCGGTAGGGAAGCGGCTCGGTCTTTTTCACCATCTGCGCAAGGCGGTTGTATCCGCCGGGCTTCAGGATCGTGGTGGCCACGGTGATGGGCCAGATACCGGCTGCAAAAAGCTTGTCGCAGTTAAAGTACTCCGCGCCGCCTGCAAAGGAGATGCGCATCTTGCCGCCAAACTGCCGCGAGATGCGGCTGCACATCTCGATCGTGAGCGGGAAGAGCGACCGGCCGGACATGTACATTTCATTGCCCGGCAGTTCGCCGCGCGTGGTGTCGACGGGGAAGGTGTTGGAGAGCTTTAGGCCGAACTCCAGCGACAGCGAATCGGCCAGCGCCTGCAGGCGCTCAAACATCGGTACGGCGTCGGCCCACTGCAGGTCTTCGTTGAAGTGGTGCTCGTCAAAGACGATGTAGTCATAGCCCATGGAGTCGAGAATGGTGCGCGCGGTCTTGTAGCCGAGGATGGTGGGATTGCATTTGACGAACGTGTGCAGGCCCTTTTCCTTCAGCAGATACGACGCGATGCGCTCGATCTCCTGCGGCGGACAGCCGTGCAGCGTCGAGACGGTGACGCTGCGCGAGACGTGTGGACAGATCGCGGCAATGTAATCCTTCTGCGCCGGGAAAAGCTCGGTCAAAACGGCAAGGCACTGCTGGAACTGCTCGGTGGAAGAGGCGTCCTTCATGTTGTCGATATACGTATTGACCTTCTCGCCCTTGATGCCGTCAAGGTCATAGCCGACGGACATGTTGAACACGAACCCGTCGGGATCGCCGAAGCCATAGATCTTCGAGAGCACCTTCAGCGCGCACCAGGCCTTGATATACTCGTCCTGCGCCTGGCGGACGGTCAGCTCGGTAGACCACTCCTGGTTATAGCCCTCGTCGTTTGCCAGAATACAAGGACGCGGCACGCACGCGGCCAGCTCTGCGCCGTCCATCTTCTGCACGGTCTTGACCTCGAAGAAGCGCGCGCCGGCCATATAGGCGGCAATGATGTTCTGCGCCAGCTGGCTGTTGGGGCCGGCGGCGGGGCCGTAAGGCGTTTCGATGCGCTCGCCGAAGATGGGAAGGGACTTGCCGCCGGCGTAGTACGGCGTATGTACGCCGAAGATCTCGCCGTTGGCGGCATACTCCGTAACGACCCAGTTCATGAGCGAGCGGAAGGGGATGGGGTACATTTTTTCAGACATTGACAATACCTCCTGTCAAGCTTGTTTGGTCAGAATTTCGTATTGGGCTTCCAGCGGCTTAAGAAGACGAGGCACAGTACGCTGTGCAGCAGGTTGCTCAGACAAAGAAGCATCGTGACGCCGAGCGCCTTGGGCGAGTGCAGCACGCCGATGTCGCTGATGAAATGCATTGGCGTGATGACGGCGTTGGCCGCGAGCAGCAGGATATGTACTGCGCGGATCAGATACAGCCCAAAAGTATGCGCCCGGTACAGCAGCAGCCACCCGAGCAGCGGCAGACAGCACAGCAGCACGATCACGGCGGCCGGCGCAAACCAGGTCTCCAGAAACTGCGATAAAAACGCAAGCGGAGACAAGCAGCCCAGCAGCGCCGACTGCGGCCAGCGCAGGTATACGATGGTGCAGAGCAGCGCATAAAGCTGCAGCGCGAGCAAGATCCAACTGGCGCGGCGACGTTTTTGCTGCATATCAATATGTGCGGTGATTCAGCGCGCCCCAGAGCTTCTTCGCCGACTCCAGGATGTGGGCGTTTTCCGCCTCCTCGTCGATGCCGATCAGCTCGCGGTCCTTCATCAAAATTTTGCCTGCGGCGATGGTGGTGCGGCAGAGCTTGCCGGTCATGCCGAACAGGATGTGGCCGTCGATATTTTCATACGAGAACGGCGTGTAGGGCTTGTAGTCCATGACGATGATGTCGGCCGCCGCGCCGGGCTTCAGAACGCCCAGCTCGTCGGGGAAGTACTTTGCGCCGATCTTGGCGTTGTTTTTGAAAAGCATATCGGTCACCTCGCACCACGCCACGTTCGGCAGGCAGGCGTTGAGGCGCTGCACGCACAGCGCAGCCTTGAGCGATTCGATCATATCGTTCGTCCATGCGTCGGTGCCCAGGCCCAAAAGGATTCCGGCCTTGCTGAGCGGCAGCACCGGGCACACGCCCACGGCGTTGGACATATTGGATTCGGGGTTGTTGACGACCATGGTGTTGGTGTTTTTGATCAGCTCGATCTCGGCCGGGTTGACGTGGATGCAGTGGCCAAGGATCGTCTTCTCGCCCAGGATCCCGTGGTCGTGCAGGCGCTGGACCGGGCGGCGGCCGTAGTTGCGCAGGCTGTCATACACGTCATCCATACCCTCGGAGACGTGGATGTGGTAGCCCGTGCGGCCGTTGTTGGCCTCGACCATGCGGTCAAAGGTCTTGTCCGAGATGGTGAACAGCGCGTGGCCGCCGAACATGGCGGCGAGCATCGGGTCCTTCTTCTGCTCGCAATAGCTGATCCAGTCGGCATTCTCGCGGATCGCCTGCAGGCACTTTTCCTCGCCGTCGCGGTCGGAGACCTCATAGCAAAGACAGCTGCGGATGCCGAATTTCTTGGCGCTTTCACCGATCTGGAACAGTGAGCCTGGGATCTCGGCGTAGGCCGCGTGATGGTCAAAGATGGTGGTCACGCCCTGCTTGATGCAGTCGATGTACAGCGCGTCCGCCGACGCGCGCGAAAGCGCAAGCGTCAGCTTGCGGTCCATCGCCCACCACGTGCCGTCGAGGACCTCATAGAAGGTGGTGGGGTTGTTGCCCACGATGGAAAGCCCCCGCGCCAGCGCGGAATAGATATGCGTGTGGGCGTTGATGAAGGCGGGCATGATGAGATTGCCCTTTGCGTCGATCAGCTCCGCGCCGGGGTATTTTGCGCGCAGCGCGGCTTCGTCTCCGACCTCGACGATTTTGGCGCCCTCAAAGGCGACCGCTCCGGTTTCATAGTAGCCCTGTGCGTTGGCGTCGCGCGTGATCACGCGGCCGTTTGTCAGTAAATACATACGATTCCTCCTTATACAGATGATGTGGCGATGAACAAAAAGTGTTTCAAACCCGTTGGGGTTTGAAACACTCAAGCGCAAGCTGAGTGATAGTTGCAGCCCGTGCGCATAGCACTTCGTTACAGCTACCAGTCTTAGATTGTAATCTTATTATACCGCAGCTGGACCGAATTTTCAACGCAGTGAAAAAACTTTCTGACCGCCATTTCCAACAAACTTTTTTCCCCGTTTTTGAGCATTTTGCAGTCTACGGCGCGTTGAGGTATCGCTGGCAGGCGCGGCGGGCAAGCTGTGCGACGTCATGCTCGTCGACGCCGGTGAGCCGGCCTTCCTTCACCGTGACGCGGCCGTGGACGACAGTGTAATCGACCGGCCCTCGCACGCCGACCGTCGCCAGCACCGAGCCTGCGTCATAGCACGCGCCTACAAGCTCCAGCCTGCGCGAATCGATCAAAAACAGATCGCAGCACTTGCCCAACGTCAGCTGCCCGATATCCTCCCGCCCGAGCAGCCGCGCGCTGCCGCGCGTGGCCATCTTGAGCACCTCGTAGCCGCTGGGCGCGCTTGCGCTGGCATGCAGCCGGTGCAGCAGATACGCCGTGCGCAGCTCCTCCATCAGACTCGAACCGTCGTTGGACGCCGAGCCGTCCACGCCAAGTCCCACCGGTACGCCGAGCCGCAGCATCTCGGGCACGCGCGCCACGCCGGAGGCGAGCTTCATGTTGGAGGCCGGACAGTGGCACACGCCCGTGCCGGTCTCGGCCAGAAGCCTCAGCTCCTCGTCGTTAAAATGGATGCCGTGCGCGTACCACACGTCCGGACCCGTCCAGCCG
>CAZWKZ010000017.1:0-21125 GCA_964633935.1 uncultured Oscillospiraceae bacterium
CGGTTTTGGATGCGGGCGGCGGCCTGTTCGGCAGTGATCTGGCCCAAAAATACTCCCGCTGCTTCCTCTTTTATGATGTCCATGACGTCTTCGTCATAGAAGGAAAGCCGCTTACAGCTTCGCGCCGTTTCAATCATAATGTCCATATCCGCCTGTTCTGTTATAAAGCTCGCGTCTTGCGTCGTAAATGACAAAATCGTTTCAAGGTTTTCATCCAGCAACGATTCCAAAAGCGGCGTACCGTCTTGCAAATTCTGATAAATGGGATGCTGCACCATAAATTTGATAAATTCCCAACACCCCTCGGCGTGCTCCGTTCCGGCGCAAATTCCGACCGGCGTAAGAATCGTCGCAAGCATGCCATTACTGCCGTCCGGCGTAGGCGCGCCAATATAGGCAAGCCGCTTTCCCTCACGCGTTGGCAGATACGCTTCCGGACTTTCGCCCTCACCGTACCAGATCCGCCCCCCGCCCGCACTGTAACGGTCAAATGCAACGCCAAAGGCAGAGCACAGCCTTGTGCTGGCAAACATCAAAGAGCCTTCTGTTACCATACTCTGTGCAAGTTTAAAGCTGCCGTCGGTCTGCATATGCTTTGCTTCTGTGTCGTAGCTGTTGACATGACAGGCCGTCTCCAACAGCGAAATAAACGTCGGATTGTCAAAATCGCACGTCCCGGCGTCCATGTCGATCGCCTGTTGTATATACCGGCTGCCGACCAGCTCCAGAAAGCGTTCCGGCGTCACGCCATAGAGCATATCCTGCCCGTCGGTCAAGGTGTTTTGGATCGCAATATAATCTTCAAGGGTCCAGCCGCTGTACTTCTGTGCCGTCTGCGGAAGCGTGTAGATCACACTCAGGGTAAACTTTGAACCCAGCAAGTACATCCCGCCATATTCGTGCAGCGCGTCATCGATGATAAAGTCCTCTTGAGAAAGCTCCGGGTCATTTTCCAAAAACGCGTCCAGATCCATCAGCATCCCCGCAGAGATATAGGGCAGCGGCGAAGGATTGTGGATATCCTCACCCGTTGCCGCCCAGACCTGCTCGGCATAATCCTCAAACAGCAGCATATCCGGCGGATCGCCCGCCAGCATCTGGGTTTGCATGCGTGTCTGCGCCTGCTCAACACTGACATTTCCATAGGCATAATCGATCAAGCCGACAGTATAATCCTCGCTGCGCTTATTGAACTCATAAATGACGATCTTGAGATTGCTCTTCTCGCTGCCGATGCCGCCGATCGTCAGCTTGATCTTTTCCTTCTTCGGCTGATCAGACGTCTGTGTCTCTGGCGTTTCCTCCTCTGGCGTGCTGTCCGGAAGTCCCTTGGCCGGCAGGCCGTGCATCATTGTCATCTCATCTAACTTATCTGTGGCAACCTCTCCCTCCACCTCTATACCGCTGCGCGCAGATGAACACGCCGACAGGCAGATACCCACGATCAAACAGAGGGCTGCGAGGACCGTCCTTTTTTTCATACTCTCCCCCCTAGGCTTGCCGGCCTGCACCGCATGAAAACACACCTACACAAGAAGCTTGCGCTATTTATCCATACCGCTCCATGACCAGCACGCTGGCGCGGTTTTGGATATTGGCAGCAGCCTGTTCCGGTGTGGCGTCGCCGGCCAGCATCACCTCTGCCTCCTCCATCACAATACCCAATGCGTCAAAATCTAAAAATGACATTGCAGTGCATTGCCGTCCTAAATCGACAATGACATCTTGGTCGGCCTTCGTGACCTCCCACGGGTTGCTTACTGTCAGTTCTTCCATCTTCTTTAGATTCTCCGCCAACTGGGACACAAGGATCGGCGTACCATCATCAGCATCCCGATAGACCGGATGCTGCATGATATAGCGGATGAACTCCCAGCAGCCGTCGGCATATTCCGTTCCCGCCATGATGCCGACCGGCATCAGCAATTCTATCAGCATCCCGTTCTTCCCGTCCGGTGTTGGATAGCCGATATAGCCCATTTTTTCAGCCGGTACGACGTCTTTGCTTTTATAAGGACTTTCCCCTTCGCCATACCAGATGCGCGGCCCGCCCGCACAATAGCGGTCATAGGCAATACTATTTCCTGATGCAATCAGCGTATACGAGAACAGGAATTCTCCATCCATCAGCATCTCCTGTGCAGTTTTAAAGGAGCCGTCCGCCTGTAAATGTCTGTCTGCGGTGTCATAGCTCTTGATATGCCGGGTCGTCTCCAGAATCGAAAGGAACTCTGGCGTCTCAAAATCGCACGTCGCAGTCTCCACATTCATGGCCTCACGAATAAAGCGGCTGCCAACTCCAAACAAGAAGGTTTCCGGCGACATGTTGTAGCACAGATCCTGATTTGGTTTGAGAGAATCCTGCAAATCCAGAAAATCTGCAAATGTCCAGTTGCTATATTTCTTGGCCATCTCCGGCAGGCAGTACATCGCTTCCACCATATATTTCGGCGCTAGCACATACATGCCGCCGTGTTCATGCAGCGCGTCCCAGATAATAAAATCGCCCGGCGTAAGCTCCGGGTCGTTCTGCACATATTCATCCAGATCCAGCAGCATTCCGCTGCTGATATAGGGAAGCGGGGAAAGTGCGCTCTGCGCAAAGCCATTGTCATACTCAGTAGACCAGATATCCCCAAACAGCAACATATCCGGTCCGTCCCCCGCCAGGATCTTCGTATGTAGGTTCATTAGCGCCTGTTCACGGCTTTTCGCACCATACATATAATCTTGAATGCCGACTTCATAATCTTCACTTTGCCTATTGAATTGGAATGCAGCAAGCTGTATGGACGAGGCCGCTTCATTGCTGCAGTTGATTCCCGCAATCGTCAAGTGGATCTTCTGTTTCGGTTTGCTATTGTCTGCATCGTCAGAGGAAGCGGGCGCTTCCGGTTCTTCGGTCAGCTGCTCCGTCGGCGGGCGTATCTCACTGTGTGTCGCGCTATTACACGCACACAGCGCCGCCAACAGCAGCGACAGCGCCATTAGCAGGCAAATCGTTCTTTTCATGGGGTCCTCCTGTCCTCGATGCTGAATTGTTTGCCACTGTCCTTTTCTTTATGGTAACATAATTTATATAATTACGTCAACCATCGGGCGAACCAAATTTTCACGCCGAATTTTGGTGAAATGTACCAGCTGCGGCTATGGCCCCCGCCCATACGGGCGGGGGCGCGCGCAATCCGCGAGAAGTTTAACAGCGATCGGACCTGCCGCCGGCCTTATCCATACCGCTCCATGACCAGCACGCTGGCATGCTCACGCACGGCGCAGGATATGCGTGAATCATCCGTTTGCTCCTGAGCCAGACCAAAAAGCGAGATCTAGCCAATCATTTCCGTTCGTGTCATGAAAATGCACACGCCGAAATCCGTGCTCCCGCAGTGAAATACTGAAGAACATGTGAGCATGCATGATCTGCCTTGTTTCCTGCTCGTCACTTTCACCCATCGGAAGCTGTTTCACATAAGGGAAAAAAGTGAAATAGGAATATCGCCCCTGCAAATTTTCAATAAATTGCCCAATACCCGATCCCGGAGAATCATCGTAACGGCCGAACGCAGAATACTCCTCGGTTCCAAGCCGGACCGTACCCTCGATCTTCGCCCGTTTGAATATGCACCGGTGAACCGTCAGCTCAGCGGCCAAGACCATTTGCTGTCCGTCATTATTCTGCACGACGATTTCATCCGAAATACGAACCGGAAGGTAGTACCAAAGCAGGATCGCTGACAGCAGCGCGGCCAGTAGCGCAATGATAATCCGCTTGATATGCTTTTTTGCTGTCATGCGTCAGCCCAACTCCTTTTTTCAGTTTTTTAAATCACGTATCATCTGGTGGGGCTTTATGAATTGTCACAAAGACCTGTTTGTCCATCTCTGTAAAAGACAGCGAGAACGCTGCTGCATTCTCCGCACCAGCCTTTGGCGTAAGTATGAGCCGCATATCCGTCCTTTTCGCCTGATACCAGCCGCTGCTGCAATAGAACTCCGCGAAGGCATCCGTCACATCACTGCATGGCTCCCCGTCCATCTCAATAGGGCCGCACCGATATGGCGTGTCATACGCTACGCGCAGGTCTGCTGTCTGCCACAGCGCTGGCTCCAGCCAGTAACTGGGCAGCAGCAGGTAATCCCCGCTGCCAGCGCCGGCTTCCTCTGCGCAGCGCGCACGCATGGGCGTAAAGACGTACCGGTCAGACGTTTCCGCCCGTTCGACCGGCGCAAGCAGATAGTAGTCTGTCGTCCCATCTGCCTGCATCACGTCAAAGCGCATGGCCGCATTCTCGCTTTGCGCATGCCGGATCACGTGCTTCACGCAGTCCTGACTCAACCGCCGCTGAAGCTCAAAAAACGTCTGCTCTGAAGAAAACTCGTGACCCCAATACGCCGCGTAGCTGCCGCCGGGCAGCTTGGCCGGTATCTGAATTGATAGGACATTCCCACTGGGAAACGCCTTTGCGTCGATCTGTGACGCCTGTATTGCGCCGTCACAGCGCGTCGTGCAGAACACAATGACACAAAAGAAAATCACCAGTATTGCAATTACAATCTTCTTATCTTTACATTTCATTATCTACTTCCTGGAAACATACAACAAACTTTCTGCCGTCTTTTTACTTACTTTCGACACCTCTCATGTTTTCATCATACCATGCCGGCTGCGCGCTTTCAGCTCGCCCATACGGGCGGGGCTGTTTTTCGCCGCGATCTCGCGGCGTTACGGTCTACGCCCCTTCGGGCAAAAACGCGGCCAGGCAGCGCATGGCGCTTTGCTTCGTCAAAAACCAAATCGACAGGCCATAAGGCGCGTCATAGAGCCAGATTCGCGAACTGGCCGGGCGTTCAGGGCAAAGCATCAGGACAGCCGTTTTCCCATCTGCAAACGTCAGCTCGATCTGCACCGCGCGCGTTCCCACACCAGACCCCGGCATTGGCGTATCGCCAAGGCGATAGCGGCGCAATGCAAGGCCATCCGGGAGCTGTTTCAACTGCGCGCAAGCCGGCTGCGTGTCTGCCTGCTCCACCCCAGACCAGCGAGCGCTTTGCTGCGTGATTTGCGCCTCATAGCCGTCAAGCGTACGCGGGGCAAAATACCAGACGCTCACACCTACGGCCATCACGCACACAACAGCAGCAGCCGCGCCTTTGACTGAAATATTTCTGTCACGCAGGAATTTGCAGATCAGCCAAACAAGACCGACCATACCGATCAGAAATACAAGCGTCAGCATGAACGTCCACGTTACGGACATCCCACCACTCCTTTCGACGAAATTCGATTCTTCTCGATCTTAGCGCACGTTTTACAGCTATGTCAATATGGAACTCGCAGCCCATAAGGATACACTGACCGTCTCTGGATCATTTTAGTCAAAACGGAAATCATAAACTAGATTGAAATCGGACCTGACGTCGGCCTTACCCATACCGCTCCATGACCAGCACGCTGGCGCGGTTCTGCACGCGCTTTGCCGCCTGCTCTGCCGTAATGTTTCCTGTCAGGACCCCCGCCGCTTCCTCCTCAACAATTGCCATAATATCTTCATCATAAAACGACATCGCCTGGCAGTCTCTGGCCGCCTTGACCAGAGCGGTCTGATCGGCCTGATCTGTTTCCCACTTAATACCTGCGCTCAGCTTCTGAATACTGGCGAGATTGTCTGGCAGCAGGGACTCCAATACCGGCGTGCCATCGCAGTAGGTCTGGTAGATTGGATTTTGCAGCATAAATTTGATGAATTCCAGCAGCCCTCAGCATGCTCGGTTCCGGAACAGATGCCAAGCGGCATCATCAGCTCCACATACATTCCGTTGCTGCCGTCAGGCGTGGGTGGACCGACATACGCCAGCCGCTCTCCCATACCCGTGTTTGTATAGGGATTCTCCCCCTCGCCATACCACACACGAACCCCACCCGCGTTAAAGCGGCCGAACGACACGTCTGCTGCGGAGCGAAGCTCGATAAACGAGAACATTAGTTCACCATCTACCATCATTTCCTGCGCGCTTTTGAAACTGCCGTCCGTCTGCATATGCTTCGCTTCCGTGTTGCAGCTGTTGACGTGGCAGGCCGTCTCCAGCAGCAAAACAAACTGCGGGTTGTCAAAATCACACGTCGCAGCTTCGATGTCGATGGCCTCCTGGATGTAGCGGCTGCCGACAAACCAGAGAAATTGCTCCGGCGTGATGCCGTAAAACATATCTTGTCCCGGCTGTAGAGAATTCTGGATCTCGAGATAATCCGCCAGCGTCCAGTTTGGGTATTGCGCCGCCGTCTCTGGCAGTGTATAGACCGCTAAAATCAAGAACTTCGGGGCAATCAGGTACATCCCGCCATATTCGTGCAGCGCGTCATCGATGATAAAGTCCTCTTGAGAAAGCTCTGGGTCATTTTCCAAAAACGCGTCCAAATCCATCAGCATCCCCGCAGAGATATAGGGCAGCGGCGACACGTTCTGAACTACCTCTCCGGTGGAAAGAAAGACCTGCTCGGCGTAGTCCTCAAACAGCAGCATGTCCGGCGGATCACCCGCCAGCATCTGGGTTTGCATGCGCATCTGCGCCTGCTCCACGCTTGCACCGTCATAGGCATAGTCGATCAGGCTGATGCGGTAGTCCTCGTTCTGCTTATTGAAAGCATTGATGACCATTCTGATCTTGCTGTTTGTGCAGCCCACCCCTGCAATGACAAGTTTCGTTTTTTCCTTTTCCGGCGTATCCTGTGTACCCTCATCCGGCGGAGCGTCAACTGCGTCAGCCGAATCAACCGGATCGATTTGTATCGGCTGCATATCACGGATATCGTCCGTCTGAACAACCATTGCACTCTCGTCCATATCGCTCTGGCGCGCATCAAGCGCGGCGTCCTGACGCGACAGCGCTGCACTACAGGCACACAGCCACAGCAACAAACACGCCAAAAGAAACACCATACACAAAATATGCTTTTTCATGCGAACTCCTTTTTGTAAACGCAAGCTGCGCTTTTTCCATTCCCGCCCCGCATCTTCCGCCGTCGGTTCGGCGGCCGATCTTACCAAAACGTTCCTCTAATGCAGCAATAACATACTCTGCTGCTTTTATAATAATCTGCTTGTATTTTTACAACCAAATCATACAACAAACTTTCTGCCGTCTTTTTACTTACTTTCGACACCTCTCATGTTTTCATCATACCATGCCGGCCGCGCGCGCTTCAATACATACTGTCTACAGATTATGGCCCTTTGATTTATCGATTCTATACAAACCGCCGCCTCGCCGCAGGCGCAAAACAAGGCGCAGCTGCCTAGCATTCAGGCGGCTGCGCCCTTATTCTTCTGTGCAGCGTGCTAGCACTCCATCCGCCACAACAAGCACTGCAATCTCCTGCGCTGCAGGCGCATAGAGCGAAAAGCCCGCCTCGCCGTTCATGGTTGGGCAAGCCTCATAGACGACGCCGTCCAGCGCCAGATAGATGGGAGACTCGCTGTCCATCGCGCCGCACAACACCGTTCCGGAATACTGCACACACCCGTCTAGCTTGCTTTCCTTTTGCGTAAACAGAAGCTGCGCGGATACCGTTTTTTCCGGTACGGAAAGCTCGCGTACCGGCCCCGGCATAACAGGCGGCTGCACGGCAAGCCGGACAAGATTACGCTCGACCAGTTCGATGATGAGCGTATCGGCCTGTTCCTGCTGCAGCAGCGTCAGATCATATGGCATCGCGCGAGAAAAGCATGCTGTGCCAAATGACTCCGCCAGATCCGCATGCAGCGCGTTGCCGAACGAGTCCCGGAACATGAGCAAGCGCCCTTCCTCACCGCCGCAAACCGTACGGATCGTCATATCGTCCGCCCCATGTACCGTGCCGACGTAAGAAAACGTGCGTTCGCGCGCAAGCATTAGCCCCTGCTCGCGCTGTGTGCCCACCGGATAGAGCATTTCATATAGATCGCCCATATGCGGCACATATGTGAATGCTTCCCCGGCCAACGCGCCTTCGCGGCCAAGCGCCGACAAAAGTGCGTCGTGCGCCAGCGCAGAACCATACCCCGTCCAGTGGCTATCGGTCTTATAATAGACAGGCTCGCTTTGCGCTGCGAGCGCCGAAAGCAGATCGCAGTACTGCACCTCTTCCCGCGCAAGATATGCCGAGAGCCGTTCTAGATTAGACGGCGCTACATTCTTTTGATACCGCGTGGGCATACCTTCCGGATACAGCGTATTTTTATTGGGCACAGCGGTAAAGACAAACTGGCAGCCCTGCGCTTCAGCATATTCCTGTACGAGCCGAAGCGTGTGCGCAGCGCACCAGAGTTGACGCTCAGTCATGAGCGCCGTTGCCTCATAATCCGCCAGCGTTTCAGCGTAGTAGAGCCAGCCCTTGCTGCCCAAGATCACATCCGACGATGCCGATTCATGAAATACCACCGCCGTTATGGCGGCATTGGCCGTAATCAACTCCTGACGCAGAGCAAAATGGTCGTCAAAATATGCGCATGCATCAGACAGCACATCAAAGTTAACCGTTCCGGCCTTGGCGAGCTGCGGTACGCGGGCCAACTGCTCATTCGCGCCCGCCTCGCTCGGGCCGAGCGCCAACGACAAAATGGCCGGTACAAGCAGCGCCGAGATAAACAGCGCGCAGAACACAGTATACAATCGGTTTTTCCCCATACTGCCCTCCTAAAACTGCGCGTAGATGAACGGCCGGAACGAGCCGGACGCCATTGCCAGCACGCACAGCGCAAACAGCATCAGCGTAAGCACCAGGGAAACCGGCTCATACACGCCGCATCTGCTAAGCACGCGCTGCAGCCGCGGCGCAACGGGCGTACACAAAACACACCCAAGCAGCAGAAAAACCAACTCCTTCGCGCCGATGAGATGCGTAAAGATCGCGCCGCTGTCTGCTGTGAGCTGCAGGCCCATAAACATGGCCGCAAACATATGCCCCGCCTGCGCAGGCGTCTCAGCTCGGAAAATCACGAAGCCAAGCACCACCGCCAAAAGCGTATATCCATGCCCATACCACCGCTTTTCCAACCGTTTCGCCGCGCCGCTGAGCGTTTCGAGCGCGCTGAGCGTCCCATGCCACAGACCCCAGAGGATAAAGTTGAGACTCGCGCCGTGCCACAAGCCTGTAGCAGCGAACACAACGAGCTTGTTGCATACCGTGCGTAGCTTTCCCTTGCGGTTGCCGCCCAGTGGAATATACACATAGTCGCGAAACCAGCTTGAAAGCGAGATGTGCCAGCGCCGCCAAAAATCGCTCACAGAGCTGGCACAATAAGGATACCGGAAGTTTTCCGGCAACGCAAACCCAAACAGCCTGCCCAGGCCCACAGCCATATCGCTGTAGCCGGAAAAATCGAAATACAGCTGCAGGCTGTAGCACACCGCGCCCAGCCACGCCGCGCGGATATCCAATGCAGCAGGCGAAAGCGCAAATACTGCATCGGCAAGACCCGCCGCAGCGCTGCTGAGCAATAACTTTTTCGCCAGGCCCACGGTAAATCGGCGCAGTCCGCTCGCTGTCTGCGCCGCATTTGCGGTGCGCGCAGTGAAATAGGGCCGGGTCTCAGAAAATTTCATCAGCGGTCCCGCAACGATTTGCGGAAAGAAGGTAATATACTGCAAAACCTCAAAAAAATTGCGGCTGCCGTTCTCGCGCTCCCAATAGATATCCGCAACATAACTGATGGCCTGAAACGTAAAAAAGGACACGCCCAGCGGCAGGCATCTTGTCAGCTTGAAGCCAAGCAGCGCCGCGGCGTCCAGCGTCACGCATAGCGCAAGCACCACGCGCCTGCCCTGCTTCAGCTTCAAAAGCAACAGTCCCACGGCATAATGCAGCGCTGCCGAAGCAAACAGCACCGACAGATGGCGCAGATCGCCGAAGGCGTAAAACAAAAGGCTTGCCAAAACGACGCATGCGTTCTTGCCCCGCATCCCCGGCACCAGATGGTACACGATGAGAAGCAGGGGCAAAAACGCAAACAGAAAGCTGGCAGAATTAAGTTCCATGCGATTCCTCACTTTTGGAATGCGGCGGGCAGCTACGGCCTATGGGAAAAAATAGGCAAAAACATCGCTGCCAGTGCCATAGTACGTCCCGTCGCCGGCGGCCTTGAACATGTCGATCTTTGGCTTTCCGCTGAACATATACCAGTAGGCATATTCTAACTGCGCGTCAAACAGATACGTCTCGCCGTCGGGCCAGTCGATCATCGTCCATGCGTGGTCGTTGTCGGTGTTGCTCTCCCAGCCCGCGACAACGTATGCCTGATAGCCCAGCCGCCGCGCACAGTACATGAGCGCCGCCGCCCAGCAGTAGCAATTGCCCTTGCCGAGATCGAAAAACGTCAGCGCGCACGTCTCGGCCCAGTCTGTCGTGCCAGGCGTCTGATGCTCCATGCTGAGATAGGTAAAGTTGTCGCGGATATAGTTGTATGCCGCGCGCAGCATATCTTCCGGCTCGGCCGCTTCGCTGCAGCCGGCGCGCAGCAGCGCGTCGATCTCCACATCCAGCGTTTCATTCCCACTAGTGTAGCGGCCGTCGCTGCCAAAGAAAAGATATTCCTCGGCTGTATCCGTCAAAAGCGCGCCGTCCGGCCGCACGAAATACAGTCCATCCTCTCGCAGAAGGGGCCCCGGAGCATACAGCGCAATCGCGCTTCCAGCCGTTTCTACAAGATAGGTGCTTCCGAAGATCTGCTGTACGCCCGCTTCCAGATACAGCACGCGCCCTGCTTCATCAAATGCGTACAGCGAGCCGCCGATTTGCACAACCTCGGATGTAAAGCTGGCCAACGCATAGCCGTCTGCTTCAACGTAATACGTGCCGTCCGGCAGTTCTGCAAAGCCTGCTGTAAAACAGCGCAGACTGCAATCATTCTCAAAGTAATACCGCCTGCCGTCGCCAGTCTCGGCTACACAGTCCTGCAGCACGCAGATGCCGCCGGTCTCCTCTACAAAATACGCCTTGCCGCCCAACATCTGCACGCCGGGACTAAGCTGGACCGGCGCGCCGGCTTCATAATATATCACACGTCCGTCCGCCTCACGGACAAGTCCGTCCGGCATCTGGTCGCTCTGCGCCGGAGGCGTCTGCACAACAGCCTTGGTAGGCGCAGCCGCAGGCATCTGCGCCCGGCAGGCGCAAAGCAGACACAGCGCTGCCAGCAGCGCCGGCAAAGATCTCAAGCGTCTCATTCGTGTTTCCTCTACTGTACCGTCAGGTTATCAAACGCCTGTTCCACCGCCGCCGTATCCGCGCCCTCGGGCATTAGCGCAATCGCATACCAGAACTGCTTGTCCAGCTGCATCATTCGGATCTTTGCCGTCACAGCCGGCGCGCTATCGTATGCAGGCGCCGAAAGCTCTGCCGTATAGGCTTCAGCGCTACGCGAAGCGTTTTGTACTGTGATCTGCTCGGTCTGCGGCGCTACGTAATAGTACGCCTGCAAAATCCCAATGGCCAGCCGTTCCAACTCGCTCGTTTCCAGCTCGCCGAGCGAAGTAGAAAGCCGCTGCAGATCCATACGGGGCGTTTCTTCTTCGTCCAGGCCAACGAGAGAGAAAAGGCCGCTCGCGCTGCTTATAAATTTCAGCTTCGTATCGTCGTAGGTCAAAATCAGACGATCATCCGCCAAAAACTCCATGCAGCCGTCAAAGGGCGGCGTGATCTCATCCTCCATCCCGACGGAATCGGCGGGCCGCAGTTCGTCCGGCTGTTCAGGCTGCTGCGTCTGCACGGGCTGCGTGCTTTGCTCCGGCTGCTGCGTCTGCGCAGGCTGCGCCGGACGGCTCAGATCCACCACCAACACAGCCACGGCAAAAATTGCCGCGATCACCAGCACGATAACGAGGATAATTGCGATATTCAGCGTATTGCGCTTCAAAAAACGCACGACTGTTTTCTTTTTATTTCTCGGCATGGTATCTCCTCAGCTCAGCCATCCTGCCTCCGGCGCCACAGTTTTACACGAAAGCGGGAAATACTCCCGATTCTGTCGGAACAGCACGATGGCCATACAGTCGCGGTAAATCAGCTCCGGCGCGGCATAGACCAGGCCCTCGTTGGACACATCCTCCACCTTTCGCATCTGATCGGTATCTTTATACCGGCTCGGCTGTACATAGGGATCGGCCACCAGAAAATAGCCCTCGCCGTCGATCTCGCGATAGTCCTCAATCACCATATAATGCTCCTGACTGGTAAACGCGCCGGGGCCGACATGAATGATGGCCATGTATTTTTCCTCGCCAAGCCAGCTTTTCAGCTCGTCAATGGTAAACTCATCCTTTTCCAGGATCTGCGGCAGCTCCAGCGTTGTGCCGTAGCGGTCTTTTTCAAAATCGCGGTAATATTTAGCGATGCCCTCAAAATACTCGTTTGGCAGCCCGTAGCTCACATGCCAGCTGCCCGCGTCGGCGTAGCGGGCTGTAATGCGCGGCGTGATCTCGACCATGTGATACGTCGAAAATACCATCGACGCGCACGCGCAGCCACAGCCGCGGTCCTTGATGGTCACGCCGTTGGGGTATATGGGATTTCCTTCCGTTTTGAAAAACTGAAACTCCTCATTTGCCCAGTCCGGATCGGTCTGGGCGAAATAATAGAGGTTATCCGTCGTACCGTCTCGGCCGACCGTTCCCTGCTTGCCCTGTTGAATCAGCTCGTATTTATAGGCGGATTCAATATCCCAACTCATGCTCTGACTCACATTCGGCAGGCACTCGAGCAGATAGCACGTCAGTTCGTCGATGACCGGCTCCTTGTCCTCCAGCGCGCAGAAACGATAGAGCGTCTGCAGAAAGATGGCAAGATGCTCATCAAAGTATGTCTCGATCCACTCGCTCTCCTCGCCCGCAGCATAGGGCGGGCGGACCTGGGTATAAGTCACATATTCATTGTACGGGAAATTGTCGTTGGAAATCAGATACTCCTTGATCTGTGTTACGCGCGCGTCGCACTGCCCCGGCGCGACGGCATAATCCGAGTGATCAAACTGCTCGATCACATAGCGCGGCAGCAGCAGACGGTGGAATGTCTGCCCGCCGTATGTAAATGTCCCGTCGCCCAGCACCTGCGGCACACACACCTGCTCAAGCAGCCCGTCTGTCGATGCTACCTGCCGTGCGCCGGCAAACACGATCGCGCCAAAGCACACCGCCGCGCACGCAAGCGCGCACAACAGCAGCCGGATCATCAAACGCCTTAGCATGCGGTCTCCTTTCCGCTTCAAACTTCCGTCTGCATCACATCATACACAGTCTCCGTGCCGTCTGTATCACGATAAGTATACACGGTAAAACCGCTATAGTATAGCTCTCCATCCTCGCCCTCGCCCAAGCAGGACGAGGCGTACATACTGTCCTCCGGCTCTCCGATGGCATCATAAAGCGATTGGATGTCCGTGCCGATCATCTCCGAAGCTGTCTCATACGGATCGGCCCTCTTTGCTGCGCACCCGCTCGCCGTGCATACAAACGCCAGCACCAGGGCAAGCGCCAACAGACGTTGTTTCATTCGATATCCCTCCTAAAACTCGCTGTAGACAAATCCCACGCTCTCGCTGTCAAGTACCAGCCACGTCACAAAAACAGCGGCAATGACCAGCGCATAGAACGCCGCGCGCAGATACCATCGCGTATAGACAGCGTCTTTAATCCATCGCATAAAAATCGACAATCGCGCGATCAACTTCCAACCATCCCTTCCAGCCCAAATGCATTGTATCACACAAAAAATACGGCTCGTATTCCTCCTGCGTCAGATCCAGCAACGTCACATTGTCATATGCCTGCACGATGCTTCGCACATTTTCATAGTAGACCCCGCGCCTGTTTGCCGTGAAGCCGGTATAGTCGCTCCAACTGCCATGCATCGGAACATGCACGAACAAAACCGCGATCTCCTTCGCCTGGCACAGTGCAAGCAGGCAACGCAGATCGTCATATTCGGGCGACACGGCATAGCTCAGATCCGCATCCCGGTCCTCAAGCTGTGCCAGCTTGCGGCCGACGTAAGTGCTATAGTAGCCATCCTGCATAAAAAAGTCGTTGTTTGTAACCATCTGCTGCGCTTGCAGCAGCGCCGTTTCCAGCTCCGCATCCCAATCAATCGCCCGCGGCTGCGCCGCGGCATCGCCATAGCCGCGCATGATCACACCGGATGCGGCCGCATCCTTGACATCGAGCAGCCAGCGCGACACGGCCGCATACGGCTGCAGAAGCGTCTGCTTCCATCTGCTGCCCTCGACCACAGCCTGCGTCAAATCGTCCGCCGCCGTACCGCTTTGCGGCGCAGCGCCGTATTCTCCGGCATAGGCGGCGAACATCTGCTGCACACGCATGGAAAGATACTGCTTGATATCATCCGGGATCGTCTCATCGGCAAGCATATGAAGCGCCTGCTGTTCAGAGAAATTCGCCATGAAAAGATCGGGCGCAATGCCGTCCGCCACATACGACTGCGGCGCGGTGATAAGCACGACCTTTTTCCCGCACAGCGCCTCACCCGAGCCTGCAATACTCAGTGCATGCACCAGCGACTGGCACGAGCCGCGCCCAACAAGATCTATCTGAAAGCCGCAGCGCTTGTCAAAAAAGAAATTGGCCGGGTGCGTACAAATATCGGTGGTCTTCAGCTCGCTCGAGCCGAAGATGATCAGGCTGTCCGGTTCAGCTGCCGCAGCGGTGAGCAAATATTCGCCCGTGATCTTTTGCGTGACCTCAGGATCCAGCCCGATTGCGTCTGGGTAATCGCCCGCGCCCGTATAGACGAGCGCCGTGATGCCAACGAGCAGCAGCGCGCTCAGCGCCAGTGTCAGGACAGCGGTGAGAAGGCTTTGCTTCATCCTGCCTGCTCCACCAGCACGGCGATCTTCCCCGGTGTGGAGATCGCATCGCGGTCAAGCTCCGCCGCATCAAGTGCCGTGCCCTGCTCTTCCAAAGCCACAAGCAGCTGCACGAGGCCGAAGGAGTCCAGGATGCCCTCAGCGAACAGCTCCGTATCGGGCTGAATTTCGCCCTCGTCTGCGCCTGTGATCTCATTGAGGATTTTAAGAATCTTATCTATCATAGCATATTCTCCTTAAAAAAGTCTTCCGGAAAAGATCAACAGCCCAAAACCAAACAGATGGAACGTGACTACTGTCATGGCTGCGCGCGCGGCAGGCTGTTTTTTGAGCTTCTTAAACCGCTTCCATTTGGTATCAAGCGCCTCATTGACGCCCATCAAAAGCCCATGGTACACGCCGTACACTAAATACGCCGGCGTAAGCCCATGCCACAGGCCCATCAGCGTCATGGTGAGCAAATATCCCAGATACGAGCTTGTGCGCTGGTTGCTGAACCATTTGCCTCGCAGCGCCGCCATGCAAAAGCGTGTGTAGACGTAATCACGCAGCCAGGTGGAGAGAGAAATGTGCCAGCGCGACCAAAACTGCTTCATATCACAGCTCAAAAACGGCCGGTCAAAATTCTCAGGCAGCTTCACCCCCAGCACATACGCCGTACCGATCGCCATACGGCTGTAGCCGGCAAAATTGAAGAACATATAAAAGGTGTAGCCATACAGGTAGCTCCAAGCGGCGAAAAAGCCATGCTCCGGAAGTCTTGTCAGCCAGAACTGCCAGATCAGATTTGCAAACACAAAATTATACAGTGCGCCCGTCATCAGCTTCCACACACCCGACTGCAGCATAACGCGGTATTCCTCGGCATCCGGTTCTGCGTGCAGATCCGCCGCAAAACGGCGATAGCGGTCGATGGGGCCAGATGAGACGGACGGAAAGAACAGGAGAAAATAGCTAAAATCCCAAAAATCCAGCTGCTTGATACGCCCGTCATAACTCTCGATCAGCACCTGCACCGCGCGAAAGCTCATATAGCTCACGCCAAGAAACGATATCACACGCAGCGGCGGCACAAGCGCGCTGAGCTTGACCAATATCAACGGCATAAGCGACGCCAGCGCAAAGATCCACAATACCCAGCGCCTAGCGCAGCGCTTTCGCAGCAAAAGATAGCCAAAGCACAGTCCACACTGCCACAGCCAAAAAATCGCCAGCGCGGCGATCGCTTTGGGCGAGTCGAAGGCAGTGAGCAGCAGCAGTGCTGTCGCTGCAGCGCCATAGCCGCGCAGCCGTTTGCCGCACAAGCCTAAAGCTGCCGCCGGCAGAAGCGCCAAAAGCAGGATCCCAAAAAACAACAGCCCCTGATACGGAATCATAAGCGCCTCCCGTTACAGCTTTGCGGCAAGCGCCTTCTTGTCGACTTTGCCGTTGGTGTTGAGCGGAAACACATCCAGCGCCACAAATTTGCGCGGGATCATATATGATGGCAGTATGCCTGCTAGCGCCGCCTTGATCTTCTGCGTACGCTTGAGAGAGCTAAGTCCGTCGGGGTTTTCCAATAGAATAAACGCCGTGAGCGATGTGACCTTCCCATCGGTCATGACCGGCAGCACCGCCGCACGCGCAACGTTCTCCACCCGCACCAGATTGTTTTCTACGTCCTCAAGCTCTACGCGGAAGCCGTTGAGCTTCACCTGTCCATCAAGCCGGCCGCAGTAGTAGAGCATGCCCTCATCCGCATAGCACAGATCGCCCGTATGGTAGCCGCGCAAGCCCGTTTCCTTGTCGGTAAAAAACGCCGCTTCGTTCAGTTCCGGGCGGTTAAGATATCCGGGACTGATGCTGTCGCCGATCAGCAGCAGCTCGCCCGCCTCACCATCCGGCAGCGCCGCGCCGGTCTCATCCACGATCCGTACCTGTACGTTTTCAAACGCGCGGCCAATGGGCATGGGCCGCTGTGACGTTAGCATCTGCTGCGTCATTTCAGCTGCTGTAACAAGCACGGTCGCCTCAGTCGGTCCGTAGGCGTTCAGCACGGGCACGCCTGGAAAGCGCGCAAACATCTGCCCAGCAAGCTTTTTGGTCAACACCTCGCCGCAGAACACAAAGCGCTTGATGCGCGGCAGCAGCGCGCGTGTAAACTGCTCAGACTGCACGCAGATCTCCGCCAGAGACGGCGTAGAGACCCAGACGTCGATCTCTGATGCGCGCAGCGCGGCAAACAGCCTGCTGGGATCGGAAAGTGTCTGTTTATCGACCGTGTACAGCGTCATGCCGCGGCTGAGCGCCTCGTAAAGCGCACACACGGATACGTCGAACGAATAGGAAATCTCGTTAAGGAAACGCCCGCCGTCAAGTCCTTCACCGAAGCACGGCCGCACGCCCGCATGAAAGGCGGCAAGGTTGCCCGCCGTAATCTGTACGCCCTTGGGCGTGCCCGTCGAACCTGAAGTAAACAGGATATACGCCGTCTGCTCCGGGCGCAGCCAATGCTCACGCGCCGCCGGCCGGGCCGGTGACGCAAGCACCTGTTCCAGTGCCGCCGCGTCCAACACGTTCGGCGCGTCTACGCCGATCCCCTCCAGATCCACGATCAGCTTCGGGCGCACCTGTTCAGCAATCTGCCGCACACGCTCTGGCGGAAACGTCGTATCCACAGGCACATAGCCGAACCCGGCCTTGAGACAGCCGAACATACACGCCGGGATGCTCAACTGTTTGTGCCCGTAGAGCAAAACCGGCGTGCGATCTTCCCCAAACATATCAAGCAGATACTGCGCAAAGGCGTTCGACTGCTGCTCGAGCGCAGCAAAACTGAGCGTATCACCAGCATAGATGATCGCAGTACGCGCCGTCCGGGCGTAGCGCGCAAGCATTTCTAAAATGAACATCGTCTTCTCCTCAGCTGCAGGCGGGATAGCGTCCGGCGTCCCAGCGATGCGTAGCCTGCATAAACGCATCTGTCACCATGCAGCAGCCGCCGGCCGCGTCCTGCGCGTAATATCGCCCGTATAGCGGATCAAAGTGATAGTATTCGCCGTCGATCTCCGCGATCACCCATGCATGCTCGACCCACTCGGAGCCGTCGCTGCGTAAAAATTCGCCCTCGACGATCAGCGCCTCGCAGCCAAGCCGCTGCAGCAGCACTGCCATCAGCGCGGCCTCACCATCGCACGCGCCGCGCCGTTTAGCGAGCACATCGCCGGCAAGCTGCGCAATCACTGCGTCAGTGAATCCGCCTGATGTATCGGCCGTGCTGGCGCGGTATTGGATCTCGTTTGCCACCCACTCGTATACGGCGCGGACGTTTTCCGTCAAACTGTCCTGTGCGCTGCAAACCTCCTGCAAAACAGAAAGTACCTGCTCGTCAAGCGCTGCGTCACCGGTTTGCTGTCCGGCCGGCGTATATTGCTGCGGCGCGCAGGCGATGCACGAAGCGGCCAACAGCAGCGCCAAAATCACGCAAAGTGTTTCTTTCATATGCGCTTTACTCCGCACGGTGCTCCGCCGTGATGGCAATGGCGGCCACCTTGCCGTCCAGCATCACAAAATACAGCGACGCCGGTAGATTTTCTCCTTCGGATACCGGCAGCTCGTAGCTCAAAAGACTGCCAGTTTCTACAAATCCATCCCCATACTGCGCCAAGATATCATCCTTGCTCGCACCGATGCCAATGCCGCGGGATGTTTGCACATCGGCCTCACAGTATAGCTCCATCAGCCAGTCAGTCTCACCGTCAGGATATGTGTAGAGCGTCGCGGCATCGTAAATATAGGTCTTGTCCATACCGGTATAGACGCACGAGATCGCCTCGGCGTATTCATACCCGTCGCCAAGCGCAGAAAGGATCTCATCCACCGGTGTTTCAGCGGTAATCTCGCTGCCAGCGAGCGTCAATCGCAGATCGTCCTCAGAAAAGGCCGCACCGGATTTTGCACACCCGCCCAGAAAGAGCACGAGCAAAAGCACTCCCGCAGCCAGATAGGCTCTAACTTTCATTTTCTTCTCTCCGTCACTCCGCATCGATCACCGTCTCAGCGCTGCCGTCAGGCTCGCGGTAGGTAAAAACAACAAACCCATCATACTGCAAAATGCCATCGTCGCCGTCGCCCATACACGATGCCTCATAGCTGGCGCTCACCGGCTCGCCGAACGCTTCAATCAATGCGCTCACATCTTGATCGATGAACGCCTGCGCGGCCTCTGCTGTCGGGCCGGACGGGGCTTCGCCTTCGGCGAGCGTCTGCGCTTCATCGCTCTGCCCGTCCGGCACAGATGCGGCGATCTCTTCCTGAGCAGATTCCTCTTCCGCTTCCGCTGCTTCGGCCTGCTCTGGCTCACTTACGTGCGCCGGCGCCTCCTCTACCGCCGGTTGGACAGCCTCAACCGGCGCCTCCTCTGCCACCGGTTGGACAGCCTCAACCGGCTCGTCCGATCCGGCGCAGGCCGCCAGCAGCGCCAGCAACACACACGCCGCCACAATCATCCATATCCGTTTCATGCGATTGTTTCTCCTGTTTTCTCTCAATTTTTCAGTTTTTATTGTATCTGCCCGGCGCGCTGTCATAGCTGACCCAGTAGGCACCATGCGTTTCGTTACTGATGCCCGCGCGCAGGTTATAATTTTCGATCTGCGGATCGAATAGATACGTCTGGCCATCTATCACGATCTCGACCCAGCCGTGCACGATCGCGTTTTGGCTCCACGCATAGCCGCATGTACCAACAACGGCCGTAGCCTCATACCCCAACGCACGCGCCAAAAAGCAGAACGAGGCAGCAAAGTTATAGCAGTCGCCTTTGTCTGTCTCGAAGATCTTGCTGGCGTAGGCCACCGCATTTTCATGCGGCATGGTCTTGACCGTAGACGGCAGCGCCGCGTTGCGCCCGAGATATTGGAAATCGCGTACATGCTCATAGCATGCGCGCAGTTTTTCTTCCTGTGTCATCTCGTCCGTCGTACACGCCGCGATCGTCGCAGCGACCTGCGCGTCGAGCGCCTCGTCGCCTGTGGTATATGCACCGCTTTCATCAAAACAGTAGTCGTAGCGGCGGGCATTTTTTAAAATAACGCCGGTGTGTGTGGCAAACACTACCGTATCGCCCACCAGATGCAACGCGTCGTCGGCATAGATTTGACCGTTTTGCTCTGATACTAGATATGTGAACCGGCCCACAGTGAACAGACCTGGCTCGGTAACGACGGCGCCATCCGCAAGCACATATTGCGCGTTGCCGCCCGCCATGTGCAGGCCCTCGGACAGCGGCCTACAGGACACGCTTTCGTCATCCCAGCGCTCGGTCCCATCCTCGCCGCAGGCAAAGCTGTGCCCCAACGCAGCCTCCATAATATCGTAATATGCCTCATGCTCGGGCGATACGTCAAGAAATACGCGCGATTGCAGCGCATCGATCGCTTCACGATCAGGCGTACGGTCCAGCGCGCGATTGAGCATCTCAACCGCCTGCGCGCGCGTCACACACTGCGTATCATCAGACTCCGGCCCGACCCAGTCAAGCAGCGCCGCATAGCGCATCGCTGCGTCAAGCGTCGGTGGCTCCTGGCCATCTTCACAGAGCCAATGGTCCACGCCGCGGCAGATAGCCGCGAGAAAGTCGGAACGTGTGATTGCATCGTACGGCCGGAACGCGCCGTCTTCATCTGCCGGCAGCAGCGCCGCCGCATCTGACGTGCAGCGGTAAAACCAGCTGTCCTCAGGCACATCTGTAAACGTTGTCTGCGTCGATGCCTGCACAGCAAATACATACGTCAGAGCCTTTGCCGCCTCTGCCCGGGTGAGCGCGCGGTCGGGAAAAAAATAGCCGTCCTGACCAAACATATACGCTGTGTGACGCTCATATACGATCTCTGGCTGTGTAGCCACAGCCACCGGCAGAGCCTGCTCATCCGCCGCAGGCAAAACGCTCTGTTGTGCAAATTCCGGCGCAGGCTCCTGCGAGCCCTGTTCCGCGCAAGCCGGCAGGCATAAAGCGGCTAGCACGAATGCCAGCACAAGCGCCGCGCGCCGCTGGCGGTACAGCCGGGATCTATCCGCCTTCCATTTCACACACACCACTCATTTCCATATGGCAGCACAGCAAAGCGGAATATTTCGACACTCGCTGGTAGGATTCTCCCACTTTCTGCATATTTCTTCCTTTTATATAGTATATTACACGAAAACCGCCACGTCAAGAGCACACCCTGCACAAAGCAGCCGCCTCGCCGCGAATCGCGCGGCGGGCGGCTGCTTTTCCTTTTTTGAATCTTT
>CAZWKZ010000018.1:0-21115 GCA_964633935.1 uncultured Oscillospiraceae bacterium
CACAGCGTCGTCTACAAGATGCTGCAAAAGCTCCTCCAGCGGCAGCGCCGCAGGCGCCGCCGCCTCCAGGCTGTCCAGCTGCATGATCTGCAGCAGCTGATTGACCACGTACGTTTTGTCGCACGGCTCGATCAGCCCGCGCGACAGGCCGTACTGCACAAGGCCCAAAAGATATGTACTCGTATCCATACGCCGCTCCTTATTCCACGCGCATGCCGCCGTCGCGCCTGACGGACAGCACATGGCAGCTGCCCGCGCCAAGCGTGGCCTCGACGCCTGCTTTGAATTCGCGCAGCATATCCACCGGCACGAACGCCTGCGCCGTCCCGGCAAAGCCGCCGCCGTGCACGCGGCACGCGCCGCGTCCACAAAGAAGCTTCCGGCACAGCGCCAGCGCCGCCGCCATCTGCTGATGCCGCGCCGCCCCCGGCGGCGTGATGTTCTGCAGATACATCCACGAGCTGTTTCCAGATTCGTTGACCAGGCGCAGGAAGCCGTTAAAATCTCCCTTTCTGAGCGCGTCCGCCTGCGCCTGTACGCGCCGGTTCTCTTCAAAAAAATGCATGGCGCGCAGCATGGCGCGGTCGCCGCACTGCGCTCTGACCTCGCCCAGACGCGCGTAAAACGAATCTTCACAGACGCTGCGCAGCACCTGCTTGCCGAACACGCGCGCCACCGCGCACATCTCCTCCGGAATGGCGGCGTACTCGTCCGTCAGGCCGGCATGGTCGGCGCCGGAATCGATGATACAAAGCGCATGCCGCGCGCCTGCAAAGTCAAAATCCAGCTTTTCGACCACCGGTCCGGCGGGATCGGCAAAGTCGATATACACCATGCCGCCCACGCTCGACGCCATCTGGTCCATCAGTCCGCAGGGCTTGCCAAAATAGACGTTTTCGGCATACTGCCCCGCCTGCGCGATCTCGACGGCGGACAAGCTGCGCGCAAAAAACAGCTCGTTCAAAATGGTCCCAAGCAGCACCTCGAACGCAGCGGAGCTTGACAGTCCGCTGCCGGGCAGCACGCTTGAGCGCACCTGCGCGTCAAAGCCGTGGAGCTGCGCGCCGCGCTGCACAAAAGCCGCCGCCACGCCGCGAACGAGCGCGGCGGTGGTGTTTTTTTCCTCCTCGCGCGGCGCAAGCTCGCGCAGATCGACCTCCACCGGCGCGTAGCCTTCAGAGGCCACGCGGATGACATCCGTGCCGTTGCGCCGCACGCGCGCCGTCGTTTCCAGATCCACGGCCGCGGCCAGCACACAGCCGTGCTGGTGGTCGGTATGGTTGCCGCTCAGCTCTGTGCGGCCGGGCGCAGAAAACAAATATTCCTGCTGCATAAGCGTCCTCTCTCTCCGGCCGCGCACACGCGGCCACACATTGCGCCGCCTTTTGCAGCGGCTCCATCGCCAAAACGCCGCGAAGCAGTTCGCGGCCTTGCTGTATGGTATTATACAGTCAATTGGCAAAAATGTACAGCGTTTCCGCCGTATTTTGCCGGAATACAGCCGCAGGGCCGCGCTGCGAAAAAGCGCAAAGCAGGCAGGGCCAATGGTCCCGCCTGCTTCTGTCTTCAATCTGCCTTGTAAACCCGGATGCCGGCGCGTTCAAGCGCGGCCTGCTCGTCTGCGCGCAGCTGTCCGTCCGTCACCACCTGCATGGGCCGCCCCGCCAGAGCCAGCGGGACAACGCCGCGCTGAGAAAATTTCACGCTCTCAGTCACGACGATGACCTGCTCAGCCTGCCCGGCCATATCCCGCACGGCCTGCACGCGCAGATGATCGTTGCCGGTAAAGCCCAGCTGCTCGGAATAGCCGTCCGCGCCCACGAACAGCTTGTTTACATAAAACTGCTCCGCGCAGGTCCGCAGGATCGGTCCCACCATCACCTGCGCGTCGTTCTGAAAATCGCCGCCCAGCAGCACCACCCGCGCACCGTCGATGCGGCGGATATAGCTGGCGATGAACGCGCTGTTGGTGATGATGGTCGCGCCGGACTTGCTCCTTGCGATCTCCTCGGCCAGAAGCGCGCAGCAGCTACCGTTTTCGATCATCACCGTTTCGCCCGGCGATACCAGCGCCGCCGCCCGCTGGGCGATCCGGCGCTTTTCTTCATAGTGGAACGCCAGCCGGTTGTTGATATCGTCCGTACCGCCGAAGACGGCGCAGCCATGCTCGCGGCGAAGGATGCCCTTCTGCTCCATCGCATCGAGATCCTTGCGCACCGTCACCTGCGAAACGCCCAGCGCCTGCGACAGCGCCGCGACCTCCATCCGCCCGTGTTCTGACAACAATTCCAAAATCGTCGTTTCCCGCTTCTTCATGCCCGGGTTCCTTCTTTCAAATGATGTTTCGATTGTAACACCAAATGCACATAATTTCCACTTATTTTTTCAGAACCGAAACCGGCCTGCTTGCCGGCGCCGACGCAAACGCCATTTCCGGCCCCATGACCGCCTGCGACTGCCCCGCGCCAAAGCGCGCACGTCACATGGAACACAGACGGATACGCCGGCGCGAAGCGCGCGGGCAAGGCAGCGCCTGGAGGCATGACCGAAACGAGCGCAAAAGCGGCCGTTTTTTTCATGCAAAATACCGGCGCTTTTTCGAGCAAAATGTACTTTACATTTTTCTGCTAACGTGCTATCATATTATCACATTATCATGTTAAAGTGAGGAAAAGCGATGCACGCATATGACGACAGCAAGACCGCGCTGCTGGTCCAGGCGCTTTTGTGCCTGCAGACAGAGGACGAATGCAGGGCGTTTCTTGAGGATCTGATGACCATCAAAGAGCTGCGCGACATGACGCAGCGGCTGGAGGTCGCGCGCTGTCTGTACGGCGGCGAGCGGTTTGCTGAGATCTCCACAAAAACCGGCGCCAGCTCCGCCACGATCACGCGCGTCAACCGCTGCTGCAACTATGGCGCCGGCGGCTACATGACGGTGCTCTCGCGCATTGGCAGCTGACGGCGGACCGGAGGAGCAGGTATGGACGAAATCTTGAGCTATGAAGAGCAGACGGTATTCAAGCTGCGCGCGCTGTACGGGCAGAACGGCTACCGCCCGTACCGCATGAGCAAATTCGAAGAATACGACCTATACGCGGAAAACAAGGGCTTTCTCGTCAGCGGAAACATCATCACCTTCACCGACCTCAACGGAAAGCTGCTGGCGCTGAAGCCGGACGTCACGCTGTCGATCATCAAGAACTATCCCGACGACGGCGTGATGGAAAAGGTCTATTATGACGAGAGCGTCTACCGCGCCGGCAGCTACGATTCCGGCTATCAGCAGATCACGCAGGCCGGACTTGAGTGCATCGGCCGTCTGGACGAGTACGCGACGGCCGAGGTGATCCGCCTGGCCGCCGCGAGCCTGGCGCTGATCAAGGACGAGTATCTGCTCGGCCTGGCGCACATGGGCTTTCTGCGCGCGCTGTTTGACGAGATGCATCTGACCGAGCAGCAATCGTCGCAGCTGCTGCGCGCGATTTGCGGCAAAAATACCGCAGAACTGCGCCAGAAACTGCAGGCGTGGAAGATAGACGAGCGATTGCGGCAGACCGTGTGCGATCTGGCGGCGCTGCACGGGCCGCTTGGCGATCAGCTGCCGGCGCTTGCGGCGCTGTCGGTCAACAAGGCGGCCGACGACGCCTGCCGCGAGCTGCACGCGCTGCATACGCTGCTTTGCGCGTGGGATTGCGGGCAAAAGATCTGTCTGGACTTTTCCCTCGCCAGTCAGACCGCGTACTACAACGGCGTAGTCTTCAAGGGCTTCGTCGACGGCGTGCCGGCGGCTGTCCTCTCGGGCGGCCGGTATGACGGGCTGCTGGAAAAGCTGGGCAAGCACGCGGGCGCGGTCGGCTTCGCCGTCTATCTCAACTTGCTTGAACGGCTGGGCGCGCCGGCAAGCGCCTACGATACGGACGTACTGATCTGCTATGACGACGGCGCGGATCTGGCCGCGCTGTCTGTGCAGGTGCAGTCGCTTCTGCAGACCGGCCAGCGCGTGCGCGTACAAAAAGGATCGCCCGGCAAGCTCCGCTATCGCAGGCTGCTGCGGATGAACGATACGGTGGTGGAATGTGTTGAAACGAATGCTTAATATCGCGCTTCCCAAAGGGCGGCTCGGCGAGGCCGTCTATGACATGTTTGCCGCGGCGGGCTACGACTGCCCGGCCATCCGCGAGACAAGCCGCAAGCTGATCTTTGAGCATGCGCCGCGCGGCGTCCGCTACTTCTGGGTCAAGCCCTCGGACGTCTCGATCTATGTCGAGCGCGGCGCAGCCGATATCGGCGTAGCGGGCAAGGACATTCTGCTGGAATACGAGCCAGAGGTCTACGAGCTGGCGGATCTTGGCGTGGGCCGGTGCAGGATGTGCGTCGCGGGCTTTGCAGATTTTTACGACGATCCCGACCGGACGCTGCGCGTGGCGACAAAATTCCCCAATATCGCGCGGCGGTACTACAGCGCCAGAAGCCGTCTGATCGATATCATCCATCTGAACGGCTCGATCGAGCTTGCGCCGATCCTCGGCCTGTCCGACGTCATCGTAGACATCGTCGAAACGGGGACTACCCTGAAGGAAAACGATCTGGCCGTGCTGGCCGAGATCCTACCCATCAGCGCAAGACTCATCGCAAACAAGGCAAGCTACGCCTTTGCCTATGACGAGATCGAAACGCTCACACGGCGCATCAGCGCCCTTGCAGACAGGAGAGACGCATGATAAACATATGCAAATACGGCCAGATAGACGCCGGCCAGCTGCTTACGCGCAGCGCAGGCGCGAGCGGCGTCGAGCAGACCGTCGCCCAGATCATCGCAGAGGTCCGTAAAAACGGCGACCAGGCGCTGCGCGCGTACAGCGAGCAGTTTGACCGCGTGACGCTCGACGCGCTCGAGGTAAGCGAGCAGGAAAAGGCCGCCGCGCGCGCGGCAGTTTCGCCCGAGCTTCTGGCGGTCATGGAGCGCGCCGCCGCGAACATCCGCGCCTATCATGAAAAGCAGCTGCGCAGCAGCTATGTGCTGACCGGCCCGGACGGTATCGTCCTGGGCCAGCGCGTGATCCCGCTCGCGCGCGTAGGCGTCTATGTGCCGGGCGGCACGGCCAGCTACCCCTCCACCGTTTTGATGGACTGCATCCCGGCAAAGCTCGCCGGTGTGAAAGAGCTTATCATGGTCTCGCCCGCCACGGGCGGCGCAATCAGCCCCGCGATCCTCGCGGCGGCGCAGCTGGCGGGCGTGGACCGCATCTTCAAGCTCGGCGGCGCGCAGGCGATCGCCGCGCTAGCCTACGGCACCGAGAGCGTGCCGCGCGTCGACAAGATCGTCGGCCCCGGCAGCGCCTATGTCGCAGAGGCCAAACGGCAGGTCTTTGGGCAGGTGGCGATCGACATGATCGCCGGACCAAGCGAGATCCTTGTCATTGCCGATCAGAGCGCAAGCCCCGCCTTTTTGGCGGCGGATCTTCTGAGCCAGGCCGAGCATGACCGGCTGGCCACGGCGATCTTGCTGACCGACTCTCCGGCGCTGGCCGCCGACGTGCAGCGCGAGCTGGAAACGCAGCTCGCAGCGCTGCCCCGCCAGCAGATCGCGCGCGCATCGATCGAGCAAAACGGCAAAATCATCGTGACGGACTCGATCGCGCAGGCCATTGCCCTTGCAAACGAGCTTGCGCCCGAGCATCTCGAGCTTTGTGTGGAAGCGCCGTTCGATTTTCTCGACCAGATCAAAAACGCCGGCTCGGTGTTTTTGGGCAAATACAGCTGCGAGTCGCTGGGCGACTACTACGCGGGGCCGAACCACACGCTGCCCACGATGGGCACGGCCCGCTTTTCCAGCCCGCTCGGCGTAGACGACTTTGTCAAAAAGTCCAGCTTCACCTACTATACCAAGGACGCGCTGCTGCGCGCGGCGGATGACGTCGCCCTGTTCGCCGCGTCCGAGGGCCTGCACGCCCACGCGCGCGCCGTTACGATCCGAAAGGAGGCGCTGGAGGCATGAGCCGCTTTCTGAACGCCCGCTTCGCGCAGCTGCAGGCCTATGTCCCCGGCGAGCAGCCGCAGGACATGGCGTATATCAAGCTCAATACCAACGAATCGCCGTATCCCCCGTCTGGCCATCTTCTGGACGCCATCTGCCGTGAGGAGGTGGCAAAGCTCAACCTCTATCCCGACCCCGACTGCCGGTCGCTTTGCCGCGCCATCGCCGCGCGCTATGACGTGGCGCCGGAGTGTGTGTTTCTGGCAAACGGCTCGGACGATATTTTGAATTTCTGCTTCATGGGCTTTTGCGACGGCGGCGTGGTCTTTCCCGATATCACTTACGGCTTTTACGAGGTGTACGCAAATCTCTATCACATCAGCTATGAAAAGCTCCCGCTGAACGAGGATTTCGCCCTGGACTACCGCGATTACTGCGGTGCCGGCCGGGCCGTGGTGCTGGCCAATCCCAACGCGCAAACCGGCAAGGCGATCGGCGTCGAGCAGATCGAACAGATCGCGGCGGCAAATCCCGGCCATCTGGTGCTGATCGACGAGGCGTATGTCGATTTCGGCGCGCGCAGCTGCGTCGCGCTGACCAAGCGGTACGAGAATCTGCTCGTCTGCCAGACCTTCTCCAAATCCCGCAGTCTCGCCGGAGCAAGGCTGGGCTTTGCGATCGGCTCGGCGGGGCTGATCGCGGATCTGAACCGGCTCAAATATTCCACCAACCCGTATAATATCAACCGTCTGACGCAGCTGGCAGGTCTCGCGGCGCTCGAGGATGACGCCTACTACACCGCCAACTGCCGGCAGATCGCCGCCACACGCGACGATATCCGGCAGAAGCTGCTCGCGCGCGGGTTCTGCGTGACGGACTCGGCGGCAAACTTTGTCCTGGCAAAGTCCGGCCGCATCGACGCACAGACGCTTTATGAAGCGCTCAAGCGGCGCGGCATTCTGGTGCGCCATTTCTCCGACGCGCGCATCCGCGACTACATCCGGATCAGCATCGGAACCGCAGAGCAGATGGACGCGCTGCTGCGCGCGCTGGACGAAATTTTAGGAGGCAGCCTATGAGAGCGGCACACATCACACGAGCGACCACCGAGACCGACGTCCGCGTCGAGCTGTGTCTTGACGGCAGCGGCCGGGCGGATATCCAGACCGGCGTCGGCTTTCTCGACCATATGCTGACGCTGTTTGCCGTGCATGGCGGGTTCGATCTCACCGTGCGCTGCGCCGGCGATACCGTCGTTGACGACCACCACAGCGTTGAGGACGTCGGCATCTGTCTGGGGCAGGCGCTCCGGCAGGCGCTAGGCGACCGGCGCGGCGTCACGCGCTACGGCGATATCACGCTTGCCATGGACGAGGCGCTCATTTTGTGCGCCGTCGACCTCTCCGGCCGGCCATATCTGCGCTACCGCGCGCAGATCCCCGCGCAGAAGGTCGGCACATTCGATACCGAGCTTGTGCAGGAGTTTTTTACCGCCCTCGCCATGCACGCGGCAATGACGCTGCACATCCGTCAGCTCGACGGCGAAAACTCCCACCACATCATCGAGGGCATGTTCAAGGCGTTTGCGCGGGCGCTGCGCGCGGCCGTCCGGATCGATGCCGAGCGGCCCGACGCGATCGCGTCCAGCAAGGGAGTTTTGTAAATGGTTGCGATCATCGACTACGGCGTGGGAAATCTGTTCTCCTTGCACTCGTCGTTTCAGGCCATCGGCCAGCCGAGCATCGTGACCGGCGACGCGCAGCACATTGCCGCCGCCGACCGGGTGATCCTGCCCGGGGTGGGCGCCTTTGCCGACGCGGCGGAGAAGCTTCGCGCCAGGGGGCTTGACGAGGTGCTGCGCGGCGAGATCAAAAAAGGCAAGCCCGTCATGGGCATCTGCCTGGGCATGCAGCTTTTGTTTGAGAAAAGCTATGAATTCGGCGAGCACGCAGGACTGTCGCTTCTGCCGGGCGAGGTCGTTCCCATGGCGGGGACGATCCCGGCGGGGCTGAAGATCCCACACATTGGCTGGAACGCGCTGCACATTCTGGACGAAAAAAGCCCCATTTTCAAATACACCCAGCAGGGCGACTGCGTCTACTTCGTGCATTCGTTCTACGCGTCCGGCTGCGGCAAGCGCTGCATCGCCACGGCCGAATACGGCCGCGCGATCCCCGCCGCCGTAAGCAAGGACAACCTGTTCGGCTGTCAGTTCCACCCGGAAAAAAGCGGCAGGGTCGGGCTATCCATCCTGCGGTCATTTTGTGAAATCAGAGGATAACGCCTATGAACATTTTCCCTGCCATCGATCTGTACGGCGGCAAGGCCGTCCGGCTATACAAGGGCGATTACGCGCAGATGCGCGTATATAACGACGATCCGCTGGCCGTCGCGCGGGACTTTGCGCTTTGCGGCGCGTCGTTCGTACATGTCGTCGATCTAGAGGGCGCGCGCGACGGCGGCACGCCCAACTTTGAGACGATCCGCCGCATTGCGCGCCAGAGCGGCCTTTTTCTTGAGGTCGGCGGCGGCATACGCGACATGCAGACGGTAGAGCGCTATCTCTCGTGCGGCGCGTCTCGCGTGATCCTGGGTACGGCGGCGGTATATGACGAGGCGTTTTTGCGCCGGGCCGTCGAAGCCTACGGCAGTAAGATCGCCGTTGGCGTCGATCTTGCCGGCGGCCGCGTCGCTACGCACGGCTGGACGCAGACGAGCGCATACACATATGAAGCTTTTTTCCAGAAGCTGCAGCGCGACGGCGTGCAGAGCGTCATCTGCACGGATATTTCGCGCGACGGCGCGATGCGCGGCACGAACAGTGCGCTCTACGGCGCGCTCTGCACGCAGTTTTCCATGGACATCATCGCCTCGGGCGGCGTTTCCAGCCTTGACGATATCCGCACGCTGCGCGCGCTGGGCCTGTCCGGCGCGATCATCGGCAAGGCATATTACACCGGCGCCATCGACCTGAAAGAAGCGATCGAGGTGGCGCAATGATCACAAAACGGATCATCCCCTGTCTGGACGTCAAAGACGGCCGGGTCGTCAAGGGGAAGCATTTTCAGGGTCTGCAGGACGTATCCTCTCCGGTGGAGCTTGCCGCCATGTACAGCGATTGCGGCGCGGACGAGCTTGTTTTTTACGACATCACCGCCTCGGCCGAGGGGCGCGGTCTTTTTACCGACATCCTGCGCCAGACGGCCAGCCGCGTCTTTATCCCGCTCACCGTGGGCGGCGGCATCAACACGCTGGCGGATTTTGAGCGCGTGCTTGCCTGCGGCGCGGATAAGGTATCGGTCAACTCCGGCGCCATCGCCGACCCGCAGCTGATCACAGACGCCGCCCGTCTCTACGGCAGCCAGTGCGTGGTGCTCTCGACAGACGTCAAGCGCGTAGACGGCTCGTTTCGCGTCTTTGCCCGCGGCGGGCGCGACGACACCGGCATGGAGGCCATCGGCTGGATCAAGGCGTGTGTTGAGCGCGGCGCGGGCGAGGTGGTCGTCAACTCCATCGATACCGACGGCGTGAAGGGCGGCTTTGACCTAGAGCTGCTGCAGCTGGTGTGCAGCGCAGTCGACGTACCGGTCATCGCCTCGGGCGGCGCGGGCAGCGCGCGCGATTTCATTGCGCTGTTTCAGCAGGTCCCCGGCGTGGACGCGGGGCTTGCCGCCTCCGTTTTCCACTATGGCACGCTCAGCATCCCCGCGCTCAAGCGCGAGCTGCGTGCAAACCACATTCTCGTCAGATAAAAGGAAAGGAAAAAAGCGCATGAATTTGGATCAGCTTACATTTGATGAGGCCGGCCTGATCCCGGCGATCGTCGTCGACGAGGCCACAAAACAGGTCCTCACCCTTGCATATATGAGCCGCGAAAGTCTGCAGATCAGCCTGCAGGAAGGCAGGACCTGCTTTTTCTCGCGCAGCCGCCAGACGCTCTGGCGCAAGGGCGAGACGTCCGGCAATTACCAGCACATTGTTTCCATCACCGCCGACTGCGACGGCGATGCGCTGAAAGTCGTCGTGAAAAAGGACGGCCCCGCCTGCCACACGGGCAGCGACAGCTGCTTTTTTCAGCCTGTCTACCAGAGCGATACGCTCTCTGAGTTCTCTTTGGAGGGTCTCTACGCCCTGCTGAAAGGCCGCAAGGAGCAGCTGCCCGCAGGCTCTTATACGAGCTACCTGTTTGAAAAGGGTCTGGATAAGATTCTCAAAAAGGTGGGCGAGGAGGCGACCGAGGTCATCATCGCCGGCAAGGGCCAGGACAAGGCCGAGACGGTCTATGAGATCGCGGATCTTGCCTACCACGTGATGGTACTGATGGTGCAGATGGGCATCGACGTGGCGGACATCCACCGCGAGCTGGCTTCGCGCCACATCATAGACCACAAATGCAAGCAGGAGAAGATGGTATGAACTGGCTGGGAGACTACCACGTCCATACGACGTTCTGCGACGGCAGCGCCACAGCCGAAGAGCTGGCCGAGCAGGCGCTCGCGCTGGGTCTAACGTCGATCGGCTTTTCCGGTCACGCCTACACGCAGATCGATGAAAGCTACTGCATGAGCCGCAGCGGCACACGGCTGTACTACGCGCTGCTGCAGCGCCTGCGGCAGACGTACGCGGACCGGCTTGAGATCCTCATCGGCACCGAGCTGGACTATTTTAGCCCCCCGCCCGAGATCGCGTACGATTATATCATCGGCTCGTGCCACTATGTCGAGGCAAACGGCATGTACTACCCCGTCGACGAAAGCGCCATGTGGCTGCGCCGGGCCGTCAAGGAAGGCTTCTCCGGCGATTTTTTGCAGCTCGCCCGGCGCTACTACGCCCAGATGGCCGATATGCAGCGCAAAACAAGCTGTACCTTCATCGGTCATTTCGATCTTCTATCCAAGTTCAACGAAGGCGGCGCGTTTTTCACGGAAGACGAGGCATATCTCACGCTGGCGTTTGACGCGGCGGACGCGCTCTGCGCGCAGGACGCCGTATTTGAGATCAACACCGGCGCCATGCGCCGCGGCTACCGGAGCGCGCCGTATCCCAGCCTCGCGATCCTCCGTCGGCTGCGGGAAAAGGGCGCGCGCATCATCCTAAGCAGCGACTGCCACGATCTCGGCGGTCTGTGTTATAGCTTTGACAGCGCGGCCGCGCTTGCCAGGCGCGCGGGCTTTGTCTCACGCTGCATTCTTACGTCAAGCGGCCTGCAGGAAGTTTCACTGTAGATCCAGAAATGCTTCTTTGGCGAAACAGCCTGCGCGATCCGGCGCAGGAAAAACGGGCTGCAGCGGAACAAAGGTTCCGCTGCAGCCCGTTTTTTGCACAGATCCGCGCCGCCCAGGCCTATTCCGGCTGCGCCTGCGCCTCGCTGCCCTGCTTGGAGGATTTCAGCCGCTCAATGGTCTCGTCCTTTTTGCGCAGCTTCCTCTCAAAATAGGCCAGCAGCTGCGCGACATAGATGATCTGCCGCTTTTCGCCGTCCAGCTCTTTCAAAATGGAAATGAGCTGCGACGCGATCTCCGTGCGCTGCTCATAGCCCCGGTTCAGCGCGAAGCGCGCCTTCTGAAAGTAGGGATAGACTTCGCTTGCGGTCTGCTTGAATTCTTCGTCATCCATCCGCATCGCCTCGCCCATTTGAAAATAGGGGATCACCGCAGAGGTCGCTACCAGCAGCAGCGCGCTGACCTTTTCAATGTCGGTCCGGAAAAAGGCCGGATTGTTGATGTTCTTCCACAGATTGGAATAAAAAACCTCCGGCACATTGTTCTCCTGCACCAGATTGAACAGCAGCCGGTCCATGATCGGCTTGACCTTATTGACGTTTTCTTCATATTCTGCGTTCGTGAAATACTGCTTTACGGGGCTGGCTTTGTCCGTCGTGACTTCATTTCGAAGCTCCAAGAACTGCTGCAGGTTCGCGGGCGCTTTTTCGCTGTCCTTCAGAAAGCGGAAATAAAAATCAGCATAAACATCTAAAAGTGGTCCGTCGACATGACTTAGGTATGTTACGATTTTACTGTTTGCGCTCATGATACTCCCTCCAAATTCGACCGGGCCGCTGCATTCTGTCTTTGTGAAATTTCATTTGTTTTGAGGACGAGTCTTTCCTCTTTGTCAAAAATATACTGTATGGAATACGCTTCTTCGACTCTGTAGACGCTGTTTGACGGATCGTCTTCCAAGCTGACCGATGGCTTCGCCGCGTTTAGTCTCTTTACCAGTTCTGTCAGTTCCTCATGTCTTGTTGTGACCGGCTGCGCCGCAGCGTCCTCCTTTTTCCGGTCGTATATTGTCCGCACGATCCTGCCGACCAGCTCGGACGGCGCTTTATCTTGGTCGATCAGCTCCAACAGCTGCTCCATGAGCGTGTCAAAATCCTTCGACGCCTCATATTGCCCGCGGTTCTGATCGCAATAGCGTTTGCCCATCTGCGACAGAAAATAATACTTGAACTTGCCGGGTCTGGAAAAAACCACCGCGCCGGACGCGACCAGCTTATCCATGATCCCCGATAATGTGCTTTTCTCAATGCCGATCTGCTCGGCCAGCTGCCCATGCCGGATGCCCTCGTGCGCTTCTATCGTAAACAGGATCTGGCGTGCATGCGGCAAAGACGCCGCTTTCAGTTCTCCGGCGAATTCCCCCGCCCGTTCGGTCTGATGTTGCTGCCGCAGATACTCCTCAAGGCACGAAAGCGCGCCTGCGCACACACCGATCAGAAAGCCCATATCCTGTTCTGCCGTATACTTTTGAACGATCCAGGCCAGCTTTCTGCTCTCGGCAAGCACCGTCTTATGCAGTTCATCCAACAGCCGCTCTGAAACCAGCTGCTGTAATTTCGAGCGCAGCAAGTCCGTGTAGTTCCGGACCTGCTCCGCCTCGCCCTGCAGTGCCGCCTGTTCTATATCACAATCGAAGCAAAGACTATCTCTATACTCGGCCATACGCGCCCTCCTAGATATATAAGATAAAAGATGTTGCGGCCGCAGGTCAAGCCGTTCGGCCCTCCCCGCGCGGCCGTCTCTGTGCACGCTCTGACGCCGTCAGTCACGGCAGGACGTGCCGCACCTGCACGCCCGTTCCTTCGTAGGCCGACACGCCCGCGCAATCCAGCGGCAGCGTGACCACGAACAGGCACCCCGCTCTGCACGCGCCTGTACACGCCGGAACAAGCCGGCAGATGCGGGATTGGCTGGACACAACGGGCGCGCTTGCCGCGCCGACGATCTGCGGAACTGTGGCCGGCGCTTCCGCCCCGCCTCTTTGCAGCGCCGAGCAGGAATTTAGCCATACGGCATACGTACCATATTTTGAATATGCATCGACACTCTGCAAGAAATTGTATTCCCCCGACGAATAGGACGGGCAAAGCAGGATATCTGCCTTGAGCTTTGTGACCAGAAAATCCAGATATTCCGGATGCAGAAAATCCATGCAGATCGCAATCGCGATCCGTCCCCATCCCGGCACATGGATCAGGCTGATCTGCTTGGGCGGGTCGATCAAATGCTCCCGACACTTTCCATTCTTCCCATGAAACACATATCTATGCTGCTTGTATTGCTCGCACAGCCTGCGGCCGGACGAATCGTATACGTGCACATAATTCTGATTGGCGTGCCATCTCGACGGCGCTACGATCAGCTTCGGCATATCGCCCGGAAACTGCTTGCAGGCGCGGCGCAGCAGCGGATTGAACCCGTATTCGTCCAGCTCGTAAAGCGCGTCCGTACCGAACATCTCCGGAAGCATGAGCAGATCCACCTGCTCTTTGGCGGCGGCTTTGATCGAAGCCTCCACGCGCGTTTGGATCTCCTCCTGCGGCTTTATACCGAGAACCTCAAAATGCTGAAACTCATGGCCCTGTCCGTCTTTCTCCATGACGTTGTCGTCATACTCGAATACCGCCTCCAACGGCTGATTCATCACCGGCGACAGCCCGATCTTCAATTCCTTTACCGGCGCGCCAAGCATTGGATCGCACACATAATTGTATACGCGGTAGCCCTTTCTCTCCTCTTGCGTGAGGTAATAGAAATTGTTCAGCTCGTTCAGCGGATCCGACCACGTATGCGCGTTCTTGCGGGTCCTTCGTTCTTCTTCCTGCATTTCGCCTGACGCAAGCAAATGTGTCGTTTTGGGGCCGCGGACCTTCGGCAGAATGCAAATGCCCGTTTCATCTGAATTGCTGTTGCACGATTCAAAGCTGCCAACCTGCTGCGCCGCGCGCTCCATGCCAAAGGCAGGGTCGGCGTCAAGCTCGCACAACAAAAAGCGGTATACGTAGTAATCGTTTTTTTCCTTTGCCCACGCCAGGATCTCGCTGCACGCCTGTGAAGAAAGGCCGGACGCGGCAGGCCCATCCCGCCCGCCTTTCCATCGGTCCAAGCAGGAACGCACCTCGCCAAGCATGGCCGTCTCGCACTGTTCAGATAGTACCTCCGGCTCATGCGCAGGCCGGGACGCAATATATCCGGCAACCAGCTCGGCAATCAGATCAAACAGGCCATTCACCCAATCACCTCCTTACAATGAAACGCAAAGGCGTCCGGCGTCTCAAGAAGTCGGCTTTCATGCTGCAGACACGCTGATGCCGGACAAGCTTTTCTTGATCTCTTCTCAATTCAAGTATATGCGCGCGGCGCTGTTTTGTCAACAATTATTGTTTGATTTTTGTTCGTAAATTTTCATTTCCGAACAATATTGCCGCGCAGAGCTTTGCCTTTCGCGCAGCGAGCCGCAGCGCATGCGCCCCGCCGCTTTTTGCCGGGGCGCGTTCTGCCTTGGGCGGAAGATAATTTTGCCGGAACATCACAAAAAGCGCTGGACATCGCCGGCGTCTTGTGGTATCCTGAAATCAAGAAAAGGCGCTGAAAGCGCGAAAGAAAGCTTCTTTTTTTCATATCTTTCCTCCTTTGTCGGGAAACGCCCCGCCGCATGCTACGATGCGGCGGGGCGTTTCCTCAGATCTTGCTCTGCTTTGCGCTATTCGCGCCGCAGCGCGCAGCGCACCCGGCTCCAGAAGCCGCGGCGCTCCGGCTCGGGCGCGCTCGCTGCGGCGAGCCGCGCGTCCTCTGCGGCCCGCTGCATCAAAAGCTCCTGCGCGCAGATGGGTTCTCCGTCCGACTGCTTGCGGCGGTAGCTGCCGTCGGACTGCAGCGCGCGGGCCTTGACGGTGTCGCGCAGCATCGCGTCCAAAATCCCGTGCAGGCGCGCACGCACCTCGGGCGAGTCGATCGGGCATGCGATCTCTACGCGGCGGACGGTATTGCGCGTCATAAAATCAGCCGAGCTGATATACATCTTCTCGTTCTCTCCGCGGCCAAAGCAAAAAATACGCGAATGCTCCAGATAGCGGCCGACGATGCTGGTGACGCGGATATTCTCGGTCTTGCCCGGTATACCGGGCAGCAGGCAGCAGATGCCGCGCACGATCATCTCGACCTGCACGCCGGCGCACGAGGCCTCGGAGAGCTTCTGGATGATGTCGATGTCCGTCAGCGAGTTAAACTTGAGCAGGATATAACCCTCTGCGCCAAGCCTGATCTGTTCGTTTATCATGAACAAGATCTGGTTTTTAAAGCCGTTGGGCGCGACCAGCAGCCGCTGGTAGCTGCCCTGCAGATTCGCCAGCGCCATGTTCTTGAAGAACGCGGCCGCGTCCGCGCCGATGGACTCGGACGCGGTGACAAGCGAGACGTCGGTATACTGCGCGGCGGTCTTTTCGTTGTAGTTTCCGGTGCCGACCTGCGTGATGTGGCGCATCACGCCGCGGTCGTTGCGGGTAATGAGGCAGACCTTCGAGTGGACCTTGTATTCCTCAAAGCCGTAGATGATCTTGCAGCCCGCCTCCTCAAGCCGTTCAGACCAGTCGATGTTGTTCTGCTCGTCAAAGCGGGCGCGCAGCTCGATGAGCACGGTCACGTCCTTGCCGTTTTCCGCCGCGGCGCACAGGTATTCCACAAGCTTGGCCTTCCTCGCCAGACGGTAGATGGTGATGCGGATGCTGACAACGTCGGGGGCGTTGGCCGCCTCGCGGATCATCTGCAAGAACGGCTCCATCGACTCATACGGGTACGACAGCAGGATGTCCTGCTTCATGGCCGCGCGCAAGAGGCTCTGCCCGGGACGCAGCATGGCCGGCTGCTGCGGAGCGAAGGGCGCGTCAAGCAGCGCTGCGCGCCGGTCCTCGGAAAAAAATTCGCCCAGCGAAAACACATACGACAGATCGAGCGGCGCCTTGCGCGAAAGAAAGATCTGGCTATCGTCTACATGAAAGCGGGTGCGGAAATACTCGCTAAAATGGTGGCTGATGGGTCTGGACAGCTCGATTCGCACGACGCGCAGCCGGGTGCGGCGCCGCAGCAGCTTCTCCATCTTCGCGCGCACGTCGACCTCCTGATTGTCGAGCACGGAGTTGAACGGCTCGTCGTCGGGATTGATGTCCGCGTTGCGCGTGACGCAGAACAGCGTCTTTTCCAGCACGTCGTACATCTCAAACACCGTCCCGGCATAGGCGAGCAGTACCTCTTCCAGCAGCACATACCGCGCAGAGCCGGACTGCAGCGGCACGACGCTCGGCAGCGAGCCGGGCACGGGGATCAGCCCCAGCAGCTCGCCCTTTTTCCGGCCCAGCAGCGCCGCCACATGCGTGAGCTTGCTGCCCAAATGCGGAAACGGGTGGTGGCTGTCGACGATCTGCGGCGAGAGGATCGGCTGCACAGTGGTGCGGAAATAGTGTTTGAGCTGCTTCTGCTCGGCCGGCGTAAGCTCGTTCATCTGTACATGCTGCAGCCCCTGCTCGGCCAGCCGCTTTTCCACGCCGGCGAAGATCGCATCCCGGCGCTCATACAGCGGCGCAGTCGCGGCGTAGATGCGCTCAAGCTGCTCTTTTGCCGTAAGGCCGGACTTATTGTCCACGCCGTTTTTATCCACGGCGGCAATGTCGCCGAGGCTGCCCACGCGGATCATATAAAATTCGTCCAAATTGCTCGTAAAGATCGACAAGAACTTCGTCCGCTCAAGCAGCGGCACGCGCTCGTCCTGCGCCTCGTCCAGCACGCGGGCGTTGAACTGCAGCCAGGACAGCTCCCGGTTCTGCGTATACCCCTGTTCCCAAATCGCTGCGGCCATGAAAACCGCTCCCTTCTGCTTGTCGAATTAAGTTTATTATACTAGATTCTTGGAACCGCCGCAATGCCGTTCTGCGAAATCTTTCCGAAATCCCCGTATTTTTTCTCAGCTTTTTTATGGAAATATCTTCACAATCGCCTCAAAATGTCGTATGATATAGATGCAATACAAGCTGAGGGAGGACTTACAAATGAAAATTGGCCTGCTTACCAGCGGCGGCGACTGCCAGGGTCTGAATGCGGCTCTGCGCGGCGTAGCCAAAGCGCTCTACAACGAATTCGGCAGCAACGTGACCATCTGCGGCATCCGCGACGGCTACCGCGGTCTGATCGAGGGCGACTATCACCCCATGTCGCCGAGAGACTTTTCCGACATCCTCACCCTGGGCGGCACGATCCTCGGCACGTCGCGCCAACCTTTTAAGTCTATGCAGACGGCCGAGGAAAATGACGATACGAAGCTGGAAAAAATGCTGCTCACGTGCAAGCGCGCGGATTTTGACTGTCTGGTCATTCTCGGCGGCAACGGCACGCATAAGACCGCGAACCTGCTGAGCGAGCACGGCGTGAACGTCGTGACGCTGCCCAAGACCATCGACAACGATCTGTGGGGCACACAGATGACCTTCGGCTTCCAGTCCGCGATGGACATCGCCGTGCAGGTCATCGACTCGATCCACTCTACGGCGTTCTCGCACAGCCGCGTGTTCATCGTCGAGGTGATGGGCCACAAGGCCGGCTGGCTGACGCTGCACGCGGGCATCGCCTCGGGCGCGGACGTTATCATCATTCCTGAGATCCCCTACTCGGCCAAGGCCGTGGCCAGCGCGATCGAGCGGCGCAACCGCAACGGCAAGCGCTTTTCCATCGTCGCGGTGGCCGAGGGCGCGATCAGCAAGGAAGAGGCCAAGATGAGCAAGAAGGAGTTCAAGGCTGCGCGCGCGCAGATGCCGTACCCCTCCATCTCCTACCGTCTGGCCGAGGAATTAAAGGAGCTGACCGGACAGGAGATCCGCGTCACCATCCCCGGCCATTTCCAGCGCGGCGGCGCGCCGTGCCCGGCCGACCGGCTTTTGTGCACGCGCCTGGGCGTAGCTGCGGCAGAGCTGATCCGCGACGGTAAGTTCGGCAATATGGTCGCCGTGCAGAACAACAAGATCGTGCCCGTCCCGCTCAAGGAGGTCGCGGGCAAGCTCAAGACCGTGCCGGTCGACAGCGAGCTGATCGCCACGGCCAGAGAGCTGGGCCTTTCCATGGGCGACTGAGCCTGGCGGCGCGAATTGCCGTCAGCTCGGCCAAAACAGGCAGCATTGGAAAGCGGCCGGAAAAGATCGCTCTTTTCCGGCCGCTTGATTTGAACTTATCGGCTGTGCTGGTACGCCACCTCTTCGCTGAGCGGAAGCTCCAGCAGCTCCGGCTGTTCCAGAAGCGTCCGCAGCAGCTTCACTGTCTGCGAATAATAGTAGCCGTCGGCAAGGCGCTCGTCGATGATCAGGCCCAGATCGACGCTGTCGCGCATCTGGATATTGCCATCCTCATCATAGAACGGGCGCTTTTTTCGCTCGCCCACCACACAGAATACGGACGTCGTGCCCCAGTTGGTCAGATGGTGATAGCCCGCATGCAGCTCGATCGAGCCGAGGTTGGCCAGCACGACCGAAGAATAGAACGGGTCCGTGGCAATGGCCGACTGCGGCATCCAGCCGTGCCGGTCCAAAAAGCGCGCGCCCCAGCCTACCAGCCTCGTCACCCCGCCCGGCAGTCTCTGCACCAGGTCCATGGTGGCGGTAGAGGGGTCCTTTTCCTCGCTGCGGCAGAACGATACCTGCCGGTAGATCTCGTCGTGGATGGTGTCGATCGTATCGCTGCCCTTGGAGTGGATGCTGGCCAGCGCCTCGCCGCCGTCGTCTGCAAAGACCTTCTTGACCGTGAAGGCGGCCGTCACCTCATTGCGCTGATACATCCTCTGGTTGGCGATGAAGCGGTTCATCTTTGGCCGCAGGGTGATGACCTTCAGCATGGCTGTGACCATGATCTGGAAGAGGTTGTAGCTGTACGCGGGATTCTGCGCATTTTTCTTTTCCAGATACCGGTCAATATTGGTCAGATCGATACGCTCTGAAATAAACGCCTCGTTGTCGCAGCGGTTCGGATACATCAGCGGCATGACAAAATGCATGGAATTAATATTGCGCAGCCGTGTACCGTCTTTTCTGTCACCAAACTTTTTTCTCATATTTTTTCACACACACTCTCTAGTTTCTGTCTTGGTTTCCGCAAACGCCTTCGGCGCTGCGCTCTGAACGCAGAATGAAGCGCTGCTTCTGCCGAAAAAAGCGCGATCGTTCATTTTCTGTTCAGAATTTTGCAATATTATAGTAACACAAATCTGCTCAACGTTCAAGGCACAATGTGTTTTTCTACATGCAGAGCAGCCAGAGGAGGCGCGCAAGCAAATGCAGGAACAAAAGCGATCGCCGTTCTACCGGGTGATCAAATGGCTGGTACAGCTATTTTATCCAAGGATCGCGATCGCCGGCAGTCAAAATCTGCCGGACGAACCCGCTGTGATCGTGGCGAACCACGCCCAGATGAACGGGCCGATCGCCTGTGAGCTATACTTTCCAAAGCAGCCGTACATCTGGTGCGCCGGGCAGATGATGCATCTAAAAGAGGTGCCCGCATACGCCTATCAGGACTTCTGGTCGCAGAAGCCGAAGCTTTTACGCCCGTTTTACAAGCTGCTGTCGTATCTCATTGCGCCTTTGTCCGTCTGCATCTTCAACAGTGCCGACACCATCGGCGTCTACCGGGATTCCAGAATCATCTCCACCTTCAAAACCACGGTAAAGCGGCTGTCCGAGGGCTACAGCGTGGTGATCTTCCCCGAGCATGACGCGCCGTATAACAACATCATCTATCAGTTTCAAGACCGCTTTATCGACGTGGCGAAGCTCTACTACAAAAAAACGGGCAAAGAGCTGCTCTTTGTCCCGATGTACATTGCGCCGAGGCTCAAAACGATGTACCTCGGCGAAGCCATCCGCTTCTGTGCGGCCGACCCGATCGAGCGCGAGCGCGAGCGGATCTGCCGCTATCTGATGACGCAGATCACACAGATCGCGTGCGCGCTGCCCGCGCATACGGTCATTCCGTATAAGAACATTCCCCGCAAAGACTATCCTTCCAATCTTCCCGAGGAGACAAGCCATGAAGAAGCCAGTGATTGATTACCGCACATTCCGCCTGAAAAAAATCAACGACCCGCAGTTTGCCCACCTGAAGCTGCTGCTCGGCTGGGTCGTATATTTCATTCTCTATTTTCTGACCGAAAATCTGATACCGGCCGAGCGGTGCTACCCGGTCCACTGCTGGCTGGACGATGTGATCCCGTTCTGCGAGCTGTTTTTGATTCCCTATGTGTTCTGGTATCTGCTGATCGTGATCTCCCTGGTGTACTTTTTGCTGTATAATGTCGACAGCTTCAAGCGCCTGCAGACCTACATCATCATCACGCAGCTCGTCGCCATGGCCATCTATATCCTCTTCCCCAGCCGGCAGGATCTGCGCCCGGCGGAATTTCCCCGGGAAAATGTGCTGACGCAGCTCATGGCGCTGATCTACGCCTTCGACACCAGTACCGGCGTATGTCCGTCGCTGCATGTAGCGTACTCCCTTGGCATCGCGTCGGTCTGGCTGAAGGAAGGCGGGGTCAGCAAGGCGTGGAAGGCGTTTATCGTCATCGCCGTGATTCTCATCTGCTTGTCCACGATGTTCGTCAAGCAGCACTCCGCGCTGGACGTGCTCGCGGCGCTGCCGCTGGGCCTGCTCGCGGAACTGCTTGTCTACGGAAAATCCTATTGGCTCGCCCGCCTGCGGCCAAAGAAATAACGGAAACAAAATCGCAGCCCGGCGGGTCTATCGCCCGCCGGGCTGCGTCAGCGTGTCAAAAAAGCTCGTAGCGTTCGCGGCGCGCACGCCGCGAATCAAATGGAATTTGTTT
>CAZWKZ010000019.1:0-20830 GCA_964633935.1 uncultured Oscillospiraceae bacterium
AGCGTGAAGGTGGCCGACTTTGGCATTGCACGCGTTTCGTCGGCACAGAATACGCTCACGCGCGAGGCGCTTGGCTCGGTGCATTACATTTCGCCCGAGCAGGCCAAGGGCGCGCATGTCGATTTCCGTACCGACCTGTATTCCCTCGGTGTTGTCATGTATGAGATGCTTACCGGCCGTCCACCGTTTGACGGCGATACGCCTGTAAGCGTCGCCATTCAGCATATTAACGCCAAGGCGACGATGCCGCGCGAGCTGAATCCCGCCATCCCGGTGGGCCTTGAGCAGATCACGATGCACGCAATGGCGGCGGATCTGAACGAGCGCTACGCCAGCGCGACGCAGGCGCTCTCCGATCTTGAGGAATTCCGCCGCAACCCGAACTGCGTGTTCGATTTCAGCGCGCGCGACGAGCTGGACATCGGCGCTGTGCTGCGCGAGCCTGTCACGCCCAGAACGCGTACAAACGCCGCGCGCGCGGCCGCTGCGTCGGCGCAGAAGCAAAAGCCGCAGCAGCCGAAGCAGCCGGAAAAATCGGGCGGCGGGCGCGTGGCGCTCATTGCCGGGATCGTGTGCCTGGCGGCGGCGTTTCTGGCCATTGGATACTTTTTATACAGCTATTTCTTCTCAGACCTTTTCAGCAGGACGGAGGAGGATACGGTCCCCAATTTTATCGGCCAGTACTATGAAAGCATCGACGAGAGCCAGTATCCGAATTTCATCATTGAGATCAGCGAATGGAGACCGAGCGAGAACTATGAGTACGGCTATGTCATCGATCAGTCGCCCGTGGCCGAGCGCACGGTCAAGGTCGGCACCAAGATCGAGCTGACGGTTTCCATGGGCGTTGAGAGCGACACGATGCCGGATCTGATTAACACGTCCTTGCAGAGCGCGCAGTCGTATCTGAGCAAAATAGCGGTCAATGTGATCGTAAAGGTAGAGTATGAAAACAGCGACGTCTACACCGACGGCTTTGTGATGCGCACCGACCCTGTCGAGGGCGAGACGCTGACAGACGGCCAGACGGTCACGCTGACGGTGAGCCAAGGCTCAGAAATCAAGCTTGTGGGCGTGCCGGCGCTGGTCGGAGAGGATCTGGAGAAGGCGCTGTCCGCCATCGACGCGGCGGGGCTGGGGCGCGGCAGCATCCGCTATGTCGACAGCGATCTGCCGGAGGGGACGGTCACGTTCCAGAGCATTGACGCCGGCGAGAAGGTAAAGATGGGCACCGTCGTCAATCTGCAGATCTCCAAAGGCCCGCAGAAGGCCGAAACGCCGTTTATTTATGAGCAGACGAAGGACAGCGCCGTCGATCAGGGCGGCAAGCTTCAGCTGCAGGTAAAGGCCAGCACCGAAGACGGCGGCGTTCTGACCTACGCGTGGTACGCCTCTTTGACCGGCAGCGAGGACGACGCGGTGCTTGTATCGCGCAGCGCAGAGAACAATACCACCTGCAACGCGGATACCTCCGCGCCCGGTGTGTACTATTACTTCTGTAAGATCGTCAACACGCTGGGAGAGTCGACGGCCTCCGTCACGTCGGATCTGATCGAGGTCGTCGTCATGCAGACCAATCAGCTGCACGACAGGCTGATCACGCTGATGCTGCCGTCGGAACCGGGCGTGTACGAGGTGACGGTCAAGGTCGGCGGCGAGACGCAGGGCGAGCCGTATATCGTCGATACGACGGACGAGTGGCTCACAAGCATCGACATCCAGGTCACAGGCTCCGGCGTACAGGATGTGGATATCTATCTCGACGGCATTTTGTACGACAGCCAGACGATCGATTTTGATATGGCAGGGTAGCGGATGCAGACAGGAAGAATCATGAAGGCGCTGAGCGGCTTCTACTATGTGCAGACGCCGGACGCCTTGGTGGAATGCAAGGCCAGAGGCCGTTTCCGAAAAGAGCAGATCACGCCCATGGTGGGGGATCTGGCGCAGATCAGCGTGGAAAACGGCAGGGGCATGCTAGAAGAAATCTTGCCGCGCAGAAACTGCTTTATCCGCCCAGCGATCGCGAATATCGACGTGCTGGTATTGCTGGCCTCGTGCGCGGTCCCGGTGACGGAGCCGTTTCTGATCGACCGCGTGCTTGCCATTGCGGGCAAGCAGAACGTGCCGGCCGTGGTTTGTGTGAACAAGGACGACGCATCGCCTGCCGAGCCGCTGGCACGCATCTATGCGCGCGCGGGATTTGCGGTCATTCGCACCTCTGCGCGCACCGGCGAGGGCGTCGAAGCGCTGCGCGCGGCTATCCAAGGTAAATTTTCTGCGTTTACCGGCAATTCCGGCGTGGGAAAGAGCAGCCTGCTCAACTGCCTGTCGCAGCAGCTGGCGCTGCCGGTGGGTGAGGTATCCGAGAAGCTGGGCCGCGGGCGGCACACTACGCGGCACATCGAACTGTACCGGCTTGACGAGGACACGTTTGTGGCAGATACCCCGGGGTTTTCCTCATTCGATACCGAACGGATGGATCTTGTCCTCAAGGAGCAGCTGCAGTACGCGTTTCAGGACTTTGCGCCGTATCTGGGGAAGTGCCAGTTCCACGACTGCGCGCACCTGAAAGAGCCGGGCTGCGCGGTGCGCCAGGCGCTTGCGAGCGGCGAGATCGAGCCTACGCGCTATGACAGCTATGTCAGGCTCTATGAAATGGCAAAGCAGATCAAAACGTGGGAAATCAAATAAAGCGAAACGGCGGCGAAGCGCATTTCTTCGCCGCCGCGCTTTTTTGGAACGATTCTTGCCGCGTGCGCGTAGGCTGATAGGGGGTGATCGTATGTGTCATCGGGCCGACAAGGCGGGCTTTTTGCTGATGGGGCTTGGAATCGGGCTTCTTTTGTCGCTGCTGTTTGGCGGATGGTTTCTGCGGGTCGTGCTGGGCGTCGGCCTTATAGCGCTGGGCTGGTTTTTGAGCGAGTGCTGCTAGCGAAGCGGATGAGAGCGCCGGAAAAAAGCGCGCCGCTTATCAGGGAGAATAGAACGACGCGCAGGAGTCTCCTGCGCGTTTGTTTTGCGTCTGCGGCCATGAACGCTTCAACAGCCGGCGGATCTTAGAGGCAGCGGGCTTGTCAGTTATTTTTGTCCGCCGTGGTCTATCTTTGTCCGGCCGCGCGTATATATTTTGCAGAACCTACAAGGAGGCAGAACATGGAGCTAGTGTTTCAGAATAAAACGTCCGCCTTTCTGCAAAAGATCCTGCATGAAACGCGCAGCCAGGAGCAGACGGCGGAACTGATCGTACCGGACAGCTTTCCGGACAGCGCGCGCATCATATCGTGCTGCGCGCAGGCCATTTTGCGCGGCAAGGAGTGCAGGCAGGGGAGCGTCACTGTGACCGGCGCCATCCGCGCGGGCGTTTTGTATATGCCGGAGGATGAGTCGGCGCCGCGCGCGCTGGACGCATATGTGCCGTTTTCATTGCGGATCGATCATCCGGCGGCGAGCGAGCAGATGGCGTCGCTGCTGGATCTGCGCGTGCGCAGTGTGGACGCGCGGATGATTCACTCAAGAAAGGTGCTGCTGCGCGTGAATCTCGGCTGCGAGCTGATGGGCTTTGAGCAGACGAGCGAGACCTTTTATACGCTGGGCGAGGCGCCGGGCGAGCTGCAGGTGAAAAAGCAGACGTATCTGCTGCTTCTGCCGGCAGAGACGGCGGAACGGACCTTCGCCGTCAGCGAGGAGCTGGAGCTGCCGGCGGGAAAGCCGGAAATCCAGAATATCTGCTGGTATACCGCGCAGCCGCTCGTCACAGAGAGCAAGCTCATCGGCAACAAGGCGGTGTTCAAGGGGCTGCTGCTTGTCAAAACGCTCTACCAGGCGGCAGATGGGAGCTTAAACGTCTTTACGCAGGAGCTTCCGTTTTCGCAGTACTGCGAGCTGGAGCAGGACTATGAAGAAGATGCGCTGGTGCTATTGCCGGCGGTGACGGGTGTGGAGCTGGAAATTGCGCCGGAGAGTCAGGGAAAGCGGGTACAGCTGACGGCGAATCTTCTCATGCAGGCGCTTGTGCAGGCGACGCAGCAGGTCGAGCTGTGCGAGGACGCATACGTTACGCGCGGCACGCTTGAACCGGAATGGAAGCAGTATCAGCTGGACTGCCGTCTCGACCGGCAGGAGCTGCACGAGACGCTGCGCGAGAGCTTCCGCGCGCCGGTGCGCGCGGTGATCGACAGCACGCTTTATCTGGACTATCCCGAGCAAAGCCGCACACAGACGGGCGTTCAGGTCAAGGCGCCCTGTACGGTCAATATCGTCTACATCGATAATGACGGCGCTGTACAGGGCCTGATGGGCCGCGCGCAGGCGGAAAGTGAGATCGCGCTGTCAGAAAACGGCGTGTGCGCTGCGCGCGTGAGCGCGGGCCGGGACGGATTCGCCGCGCCCGGCTCCGACGGGGCGGATATCCGCTACGACGTGCTGTTCGATCTGGAGTGCAGCGCCCGGCAGCAGATGCAGAGCCTCTGCGGCGGCAAGCTGGAAGCCGGCGCGCGCAGCGAGGAAAGAAAGCCGGCCGTGATCGTCCGACAGGCGGCGCGCGCGCAGAGCGTGTGGGAGCTTGCCAAGCGCTACGGCACGACTGTGCAGGCTATCACGCAGGCCAACCAGCTTTCCAGCGAGCAGGTGGAGCGCGGCGAGCTGCTTCTGATCCCGATACAGGCGTAGGCGCGGCGGTTAACATAAAACAAGGAGGCGGGAACATGGACGAACGCACATTATATGAGCAGATCAGCCAACGCACAGAAGGCAATGTGTACATCGGCGTGGTCGGCCCGGTCAGGACGGGGAAATCCACCTTTATCAAGCGTTTTATGGAGCAGCTTGTGCTGCCGAATATTGAAAACGTCTATCAGCGCGAGCGCGCAAAGGACGAACTGCCGCAGAGCGGCTCGGGCAAGACCATCATGACCTCGGAGCCGAAATTCGTGCCCGAGGAGGCAGTGCAGATCAGTCCTGACAATACGTCGAAGTTTTCCGTGCGCCTGATCGACAGCGTGGGCTACATCGTGCCGGGCGCGATCGGCGCCGAGGAGGACGGAGAGCCGCGCATGGTCACTACGCCGTGGTTTGACCATGAGATCCCCATGCTGCAGGCGGCGGAGCTTGGCACAAAAAAGGTGATGGAGGAGCATTGCAGCATCGGCATCGTCATGACGACCGACGGCAGCATTACGGACATTGCGCGCGAGGATTATCTTGAGGCCGAGGCGCGCGCCATCGCGGATATGCAGGCAACGGGCAAGCCCTTTCTTGTGATCGTCAATTCTACACAGCCGCTCGCAGAGCCTGCACAGACGCTCTGCAAGCAGCTGCACGAAAAATACCACGTCAGCTGTATGGCGGCTGACTGCCTGACGATGCATGTGGCGCAGATCCAGCAGATCTTGACCGGGCTGATGTACGAGTTCCCGCTGACGGAGCTGCGCTTCTATATGCCGGGGTGGGTACAGGCGCTGCCGCTGGGGCATGAGATCAAGCGCGGGCTTTATGAGGCGCTGCGCAATCGCGCAGCGGAGATTTCCCGTCTGAGCGAGGCGGAGCCGGCCATTGCGCGCCTGCGTGAGCTGGAACAGGTGGAAAATTTTCATATTCTGTCCGTCGATCTCGGTACGGGCGCGATCGACTGTATGCTGGATTTCCCGGAAGCGCTGTTTTATCAGGTGCTCTCAGAGCAGTCCGGCTTCGAGATTCCGGACGACGCAGAGCTGATGCGGCTGCTGCGCGAGCTTTCCGGGGCCAAGCGCGAATACGACAAGGTCGCTTCGGCGCTTGAGCAGGTGAGCGCTACCGGCTACGGCATCGTCATGCCCGCGCCGGAGCAGATGCATCTGGAGGTGCCGCAGATCATCCACAAAAACGGCAGCTATGCCATCCGGCTCAAGGCCAGCGCGCCGTCGATCCACATGCTGCGCGCGGACATTGAAACGGAACTCAGCCCCATGGTGGGCGACGAGCAGCAGTCGGCGCAGCTGATCGAATACCTGCTCGGCGAGTACGAGGGAAACACGGAAAAGCTGTGGGAGAGCAATATTTTTGGAAAATCCCTCTACGAGCTGGTGAGCGACGGACTGAACACCAAGATCAAGCGCATGCCGGACGACGTGCGTATGAAGCTCAAGCAGACCATCAGCCGTATCATCAATGAAAACACCGGCGGACTTATCTGTATCATGCTTTAAAGGACCGGCATAGCCCGGCCGCCAAATAGGGCGGCCGGGCTGCGCGTGCTAAAAAGAATTTGCCCGCTTTGTAAATGGCTGCGAACGCTACAGGAGATGGAGAACTGGTCTGGTTCGGTATTTTGCTGAAATTGCAGTTGATTTTTTGGACAAAAAGCATATAATGAAAGCGCCGTGCATCGAGCATGGCAATCACAGATATAGAATCGCAGGTCATTTTATGAATACTCTATTATCGCTCTCCATCGCCATTTTGGCCGGCCTTTTGATGACGCGTCTGGCGAAGCCCTTGAAGCTGCCGTCGGTCACGGCGTATCTTGTAGCCGGTATTCTGGTCGGTCCATACTGTCTCGGCAGGCTGGGCATCGACGGACTGGGCTTCGTCAGTTTGGAAAATGTTGAGCATCTTTCACTCGTCTCCGACGTCGCGCTGGGCTTTATCGCGTTTTCCATCGGCAACGAGTTCCGCCTGTCTCAGCTCAGACAGACAGGCCATCAGGCTACGATCATTGCGATTTTTCAGGCGCTGACGGCGACGCTGCTGGTCGATCTGGCGCTGCTGCTTGCCAGTGTGCTGACGAACGGCCGCGTCAGCGTTGCGCAGGCTATCACGCTCGGCGCCATCGCCACCGCCACCGCGCCGGCCGCGACGCTCATGGTCGTGCGGCAGTATAAGGCGAAAGGCCCGGTGGTGGATCTGCTGCTGCCGATCGTTGCGCTGGACGACGCCGTGGGCCTGGTCGTGTTCGCCATTTCGTTTGGCATTGCCAAGGCCGTCAGCTTTGGCGCGGTCGACATGGTGGCGATTTTGGTCAATCCGCTGTTGGAGATCGTATGCTCTTTGCTGCTCGGAGCGCTGATGGGCTGGGGATTGACGCAGCTGGAAAAGCTCTTCAACTCCAATACCAACCGCCTCAACATGACCATCGCGTTCGTGTTCCTGACCGTCGCGCTGGCGAAGCTCGAATTTACGATTGGGCCGGTCACGATCGGCTTTTCTTCGCTGCTCGTGTGCATGATGCTCGGCACGGTGTTCTGCAATATCTGCCCGCTGTCTGGCGATCTGATGGGGCAGGCGGATAAGTGGACCTCGCCGCTTTTCGCGTTGTTTTTCGTCATCAGCGGCGCAGAGCTGGATCTGGGCGTGTTTTCCGACGTGATGATCGTCGGCGTCGGCGTCGTCTATATCGTTGCGCGTTCGCTGGGCAAGTACTTTGGCGCTTTTGCCAGCGCAAAGATGACGCATTGCAGTCAGAAGATCTGCCGGTATCTCGGCATTACGCTGCTGCCGCAGGCGGGCGTGGCGCTGGGTATGTGCGTGACGGCCAAAGAGCTGGGCGCACAGGGCGATCTGATTCGCAATATTACGCTCTTTGCCGTGCTCGTCTACGAGCTGTTTGGTCCGATGCTCACCAAGATGGCGCTCACCAAGGCCGGCGACATCCATCCAATGAGCGAGGAGGTCAAAAACCGCCGTACCATCAAGCTGCAAAATTTGGGAAAATAAAAGCGCCTGCTGTACCGGCGCTATGCACTGACCCCTTTGGGGCATGCCCTCGGCTGCGCCGGTAGGCGCACTGAAAGTCTGCCAACCGCAGACCGCTACGGGCTGCCCCGAAAGGGGCCTTTGTTTGTAATAGAAACCGCCGCTTCCGTATCTGCAAAAAGATGCGGGGCGGCGGTTTTTGTCATGCTCTGGCCGCGTTTTAGGCTATTGCAGCTTTTGGTTCGTATCGATCCACTTCCTCGAGCGCCAGCGATAGACGGTAACAGCGGCCCTGCTGATCTCGTCCAATGCAAAGCCGATCCAGACGCCGGTCAGTCCCAGCCCCAGCTTGATCCCAAGCAAATAGGACACGCCAACGCCGTTTATCCAGCACGAGATCAGGATCCCGACCATTGCAAACAGGATATCGCCGGTGGCGCGCAGCGCGTACTCATAGATTTGGCTGACCGCGCGCGCCTCCTCCTGAAAAATATTGACGATGAAAACGCCGATGGCCATCGCCATGATTTGCTCTTGATGCGTGAAGAGCGACAGAATTGGCCGCGAGAAGCCGAGCAGAAGCAGACAGGCCAGAAGATTTACTGCGATCGTAAGCCGGCTCAGCTGCCGGCACAGCCGAATTGCGTGTTCGTACTCGCGCTTGCCGCACAGATGGCCGACCAATACTGCGTTGGCATTGCCCATGGAGGCGCTGAACATGCAGCAGTAGAACGTGAGTGTAGAAAAATAGATTTTTGCGGACAGCGCGGTTTTGCCCAGGATTCCGACAAATGAGGTGCTCACCGTCTGCGAGATCGTGTAACCCAGCGAGGAAAGGCCGCTTGGCACGCCGATCTTCAGCATTGCGTTCAGGTAGTGGCGGTATTCTTTTCGGCTTTCCGGACGCCGCAGGATGATTTTGTGTCTGCGGAACAGGAGCCACGAGCTGAATAGGCCGCCCGACTGACCCAGTGCGCAGGCGACGGCTAAGCCAAGGATGACCGCGTGCAGATCGTCTTGCAGAAAATAAACGGCAAAAACACTGCCCAGCAGGTTGACCACATTGCTGATGACGCCGGAATAGACGCTGGGGTGGGAGATCCCATAACAGCGCATCAGTGCGTTGAGCACGGCAGTCACGGTCGTGGCGATCAAAAACAAAACCCGCAGGCCATAATAGAGCATGGTATATTCCAGCAGCGACGCATCCACATGCATGAGCTGCAAGGTTGGCCGCCGGAGCGCGTACATGATACCGCCGAAGATTGCGCTGGCAACTGCCGTGACCGCCACGGAAACATAGGATGCGGCATAGGCCCGCTTCTCGTGGCCTGCGCCCAGATAATTGCTGACAACGGCCGTCACCCCCATGACAATGACGGAAAAAAGCGTCGTATACATCATCATCAGCTGGTTACATGCGCCGATGGCGCCGACGGCATCCTCTGAGATTGCGCTGATGATTGCGGTATTGATGGTTCCCAGGGTGTTATTGAGCAGGGACTCCAGATACAGCGGGTAGAAAATGTGGAACAGGTTCAGCGATTGACGCCCTGTTTGGATGATATACAGATTTTTGTCAATCGACAGCAGCTTTTGTATCGTTGTTCTCATCGTTGTCCATCCCTTGGCGGATTGCTATCGTATTTGGGAATAACCGGAATCGTGGGGCGGCGTTTGAAACGCTGCCCCACGAGGTGCATTGCGGCGGATTGCGCCGCACCTCCTTGTTTCAGGCTGTCTGCTGCGGCTGCTTTGCAAAGCGGAGACGAATCAAAGCAAATACAAACAGCAAGCAGGCGACCGGAAGGAACATCGCCAGGAACATCGATGCTTCCGCCAGCCGGCCCATCAGCATACTCAGCAAAATACCGCCGATGGAGGACACGATTCCCATTAAGCTGGTGATCCTTGCCGAGTTTTTGGGGAAATAGGAAATGGAAATGGAGAAGGTCAGCGGATAGATGCCGCCGGTACAAAGACCAAGCAGCAGGCATGTGACAACCCACAGTGCAGGCGTATTACCAAACAGCCCCAACAACTGCGCCAAAACACCCACCGCGGAGCCGATTGTGATAAACTGCACTGGTGTGACCTTTTCCGCCGTGATCATGCTGATCAAGCGGCTGCCCAGCATACCGAACCAATAGACCGTCATGCAGGTCGCGGTAAAGGAGGCGGTGTATTTTTCCGGATAGCTCCGCTGCAAAAACAGCTGGAACCAGTTGCCGAACAGATTTTGGTGGCCGCTCATGTAGACGGTTTGCAGCAGGCAGAGAGAGATGAACATCGGATGCTTCAAAATGTCAAGCAGCCGGTATTCCGACGCCTGCTTTACTTTGGGAGTATCCACCTTGTCCAGCCGGTAGCTCAGCTGATGCGTGCGCGTCATTGTGACAAAATAGGCGGCGGTCACAACCAGGAACAAAGCCGCCATGACGGCATAGGACGTATTCCAGCCGAAGCCCATCTTTTCGATCAGCTGCGGGAATTTCGGACCGAACAGCGCGCCGATGCTGTAAAAGATGTGCATCATGCTGATGTAGCGCGAGCGCTTCTCACCGTACAGATCTGCGATAAACGCAGTGACCATGTTGTTGATGATCCCGGTGGACAGATGCAGGGCGCTGAAGGCAATCATCAAAAGCAGATACGGCGGCAGCGCGTCGATCAAAAGCAGCAGAAGCGCCAGCAGCACCGCATCCACGCCTATGACAATGCCCTTCGGGAAGCGGTCTCCCCAGCCGACCAGGAAGAAAGTACCAATGAAATTCGCCACGTAGTTTTGTACTATGGTAAAGGTACTGACCTGCGTCAAGGTGAGGGCGTATCGCTCGGTGATCTTTGGCAGGATCGTGCTGAACATGGACGCAATAACGGCGAACAAGATCATGAAACAGCCCAAATATGCCACGACATATATTTTTTTACGGTTCTCTTGCATATGTTTTTCCCTGCTTCTTTTGAATTTGTTTGGCTGCGGACAAAACGGCGATCCTCACTTCACGTCATCCAGCCAATCGATCGTCGCCTGATCCAGCACCAGCTCCGCGCCGGACATGCTGTCGTTCAGCTGTTCCATGGTGTGGCTGCCGATGATCGGACCACAGGTGACCTTGTTGCAGGCGAGGTACGCCGTTACGAGCGCAGAGGCAGAGACGTGGTGCTCGTCGCAGTACTGCTTGACCTTTTCGTACTTTTTGCGGTTGATTGGGCAGTCGTACATCTTCCGGTGTTTGGAGAGCGTATCCCACGTCTCCTTGCCGGTATATAGATAGCTCCACAGGCCGCTGTCCTGCGAGGTGAAGGAGATGATGGGGATCTTGGTCTGCTCATACTGCTTGTAAAGCTCGGGATTCATGATGCTGACAGTATCGTCGTTGCGCATTTTGTGGTTGAGATAGGCATAGCCCCACTGGATCTCGTTGATGACAAGTTTCGGCATACCGATGGACTCGGCATACGCGTTCGCCTCGAGAATGCGGTCGACAGACCAGTTGGAAACGCCGATGGCCCGCACGTCGCCGGACTTTACGATTTCGTTCATAATATCCATGATATAGGATACCGGAAGCGTCGGGTCGTCGCGGTGCAGCAGATATAGGTCGATTGGCCCGATCTGAAGATTGTCGTAGCTGGTGTAGAAATCGCCGAGAATGGCCTCGCGGGTGATGCGCAGGCGCTTAAACGTGAAATCGGGATTCAGCGTGGGGAAGCCGCCCTTGGTGATCACAACGACATCATCGCGGCAGTTCCTGGCGCGGATATAATCGCCGATCCTGCGCTCACATGAGCCGAAGGAAAGGCCGTCCTCAATGCCGCCGTAGGCGCGGGCGGTATCAAAGGCGTTGCCGCCGAGTTCACGGTAGCGGTCGAATAGCGCGAAGACCTCTTCTTCTGGACGGCTCTTGCTGAACGAGCTGCCCATAATAAATTTGGATAGACGCAGCTGCTTCCCGTCGATGGTGGGAATCAGAATGTGTTGCATGGTGTTTCCTCCTATAAAAATGGTTTGATTCTGCCGGTGAAATGTACAGGACGCAGTCACGTCGGAATTAACCGAATATTTTTCTGAAACTATTTAATCGATTTTATTACGAAGCGGGAAAAGCCTGCATAGTTGCACCAACATGCTCTTATCAAAATTTATACATCATCGAACATGAAAACACAATATTTTTTTAGAATCTTGTTAATTCTTGTTGATTTCATATAAAAAATCAAAATTATACGTTCAAATTTCCATATTGTAGTTTTTGGAAAATTGGTTTATCCTTAAGGTGTTAAATCGATTGAAGAAATGAATCCAAATGTTAGGCGAGGTATCAGGAGACGGACTTATGAAAAAAGCCTTGTTGATCTATGACCGCAGTACCCGCTTCGATGAGAGCGGCGATCGCCTGCGGGACGTGCTGGTGGATATCTATGACGGAATGTACAGCATGGACAGCGCTACCCAATATGACGCGCTGACGTATCGGCGGCTGTCACAGTATCATACCGTCATCCTGGCTGCGGCGAATTGGGATTGCGGCGCCAGCCGGCAGTCGGTAGCAGCGCTGATCCGCTATGTCGCCTGCGGCGGCTCGCTGCTTGCAATTGCAGATGCACTGGGAGCTGCGCGCTACTTTGAAATGAATGCGTTATTTGGCGCAAAGCAGCTTGGCGCCGGGACGCCATGCCTTCTGGATCTGTCGTGCACAGGCCGGCATGGGATTACCGAGTATGTCGAGCCATTCAGCGTGACGGAGTATCCGTGCTTTTATGAGCTTGACCCCATCATGAACCCGAACGTGCTTTTAGAGCTGAATTATGCCGGCAAGCAGTATCCGGCTGCGTGGCACCACAGCTACGCGTGGGGAAAGGTCTTCTGTATTACCGTTGGCAATCTTCCGGAGTCCTATCTGCCGATGCTGCGAAAAATATTCTGGCGAACCGGAGAATGGTTCCTGAACAGATTGTGAGGTCCCGCATGAAAAAGGTATTCTTATCTGGCGATCCCACGCATCCGCTGTTTCACCGCTTTCAGAATGTTTCGGCGCTGCTGGAGAAAATCTTCTCCGGCTACGAGCTGAGTTATGTCTCAGAGCACTATGAGACGTTTGAAACGCAGGACTATCAGAAATTTGATCTTGCCGTGTTCTATACCGATCACTGGATCGATAAGACCGGCACGTCCCACCAACAGGTGCAGGCGCTGGTCGATTACGTCGCCGGCGGCGGCGCGCTTCTGGTCCTGCATAATCTGGATATCGGCGTGGACAAAGAGCTGGCGCAGATGGTTGGCGCAAGGCTGCGCCACCCGCTGCAGGATCAGGGCGGACTGCTGAAGCAGCGGTATACGCTTGACCCGTCGCATCCTGCGGCGGAGGGGATTGCGGAATTCTCGCTGCTGGAAGAGCGGTTTGCGTTGGACTATGCGCCGTTTACAGACCGGCATGTGTTCTTGTATGCCACCGGGGACGATGGTATGACCGTTCCTGCCGGATGGTCGGTGGAGTTTGGAGAAGGTCGCGTGATTTATCTTGCTCCGGGGCATAGCGCAGACGCTTTTGCAGAGCCGGCGTTTCAAAGGCTGGTGATCCAAGCGGCGAACTGGCTTACCCGCCAGTGATCAGGAGGACTCGCATATATGAAAAACATCTGGTTGATCTATGACAGCGCAACAAGCGAGCGATTGCTGGAATTTTTGCAGGGTTCGGTAAAATCGCTGCAGGATGTCTGCCTGCGCCGCGTGAACTGTGAGGCGGGGCTGGATGCCGGTTTGAGCTTTGGCGCGGAGGATGTCATGTTGTTCTGTCCGGGCGAATGGGACCTGCATGTATCCGAGGATCTGCTTACCGCCATGGTTTTGGCCGTAACAGGCGGCGGACGGCTTTTGATCTGCGGCGCGGCAAGCCGCGCATGTGCCAGTCATGAGCTGCATCTGATGATGGGCGCGCGGTTCCTTCGCAGCCATCCCTGCGGGCAGATCGAGGTTTACTCGGACGAAAGCGATGCGCCGGACGAGATTTGGGACGCCCCGGATATATTTGAGCGCAGCGTATTTGCTAACGACACTGCGCTTGTCAGCATGCAGATCGGCACACAGCGCTATCCCACCATGTGGCAGCGGCCTTGGTTCCGCGGACGCGTCGCCTGCGTGTCCACCGCGCTGACGCCGTCGGCCGCGGCATATTACAGGCCTGTGGTGGAACGGCTGCTTGCGTCCATGCTGAAAGGAGACTGAGCATCATGGCAAGGCTTCTTGTAATTACGAGCTATCAGCAGAACTTCCATAATTATCGTGACGGAATTGACACGCAGATTCACAGGATCTTTTCTCCCTTTTTTGATACCATCGTCGAAACGGAGAATTTTGCGGCCCTTGGGGCTGAAGAGCTGCAGTCGTTTGACTGCGTGCTGCTGTTTTGCGCGGCGACCTGGGGCGTCGGCGGACAGGATGGTTTCACAGTCAACCTGACAAGCTTCCTGGCCTCAGGCGGCAGTGTCCTGCTGCTGCATATTGCCAGCCTTGGGAAATTCCCGGAGGGCGCGCAGCTGTATGGCGGCGCGTTCCGGATGCACCCGCCGTACCAGCCGTATACCTTCGTCCCTTCGGAGGCCGGGAGGGCGTATTTGGACGGTGCGGATGCATTTACGATCAGTGATGAGGCGCACATGCTGTTTACCGAACGGCTGGCGAACAAAGAAGTCCTTCTTTCCGCCATCAATAATGACGGAAAAGAATATGACCCCGGCGTCAACCCCCATCAGGATATCTACGCGCAGAGCAGCGGGATCCGCGTCCCGCTTTCGTGGAGGCTGCGCTTCTGCAAGGGCAAGCTGCTCTATAGCTGCCCGGGACACAACGCGGATTCATTTCAGAACAGCGTTTATGTTACATATTTAAGAAATTGCATGAAATGGCTGCTGGCCAGAGATTTGTAGCAAACCGCCTTTGCATGTTTGCACACGGGCAAAGAGATTTCTGCCCGCGCCTCTGGCGCCCAGACGTCATGACCGCAGGCCGGCCTGCGTTAATGATAGTTTTCTGTGAGATCGTGGCTCAATCTCATATGGAAGCGAAATGGATTGGACTTGAGCTATTACTAAATTTAGAAACTGGAGGACAAACAAATGAAAAAGCTTCTTGCGATCCTGCTTGCAGTTCTGACGCTTTGCATGCTGCTAGCCGGCTGTGCGGAAAAACCGGCAGCGCCTACCGCCGCCAATGAACCGGCGTCCACGGAAGAACAAGCGAAAGACCCTTCTGAAGAACCCGATGCTACCGGCGACGAAGCCACAGAGTATGTCCCGAATGATGGCAAGACCGTTCGTATCGGTCTGGTACAGAACAACCGGTCAGAGCCGTTCCATGTGAATATGTATAACGGCCTGGTTGCCGCCTGTGAGGCAGAGGGCTGGGAGCTGGAAGCGGCGATCTGCGACGGTGACGCCATGAAGCATATCACCGCTGTGGAAAGCTTTATCAACAGAAGGGTCGATCTGATCGTTGACTTCGCCTGTTTACCCGACAGTGGCTCGCGTGAAGCGGCCAACGCCAAGGAAGCCGGTATCCCGCTGGTAACGGTTGACGTCGATTACGGCGAAGACGCCTACTATTTTGGCGTCGACAACCAGCAGGCCGGCGAGACGCTTGCCGAAGTCGCCATTCCCTTCCTGAAGGAGAAGTTTGATACCATCACCTGGTGCGTCCACCTGTCCAGCGCCGCAATGTCCCCCACGGTGAAGGTCCGTCAGTATTCCTGTTCTGACGCCATCCTTGCCGCGTTCGACGTCGAGCTGGACGAGGAGCATGCTCCGATTCTGGACGCCCGTACGGATAACGTCCGCGCAGCCAGCCTGACCCGCGACTTTTTGAACGCGCATCCCGATGACAGCAATATCGTGTTTGTCTGCAACAACGATGACCGCGGCTTTGCGGCGGTTTCACAGATCATCGCGCTCGGCCGTGAGGACGACTGCGCTGTCCTCAGCTATAACGGCGACCCTTCCGCCAGAACGGACCTCAAGCAGCAGGTCGATGATCCGAACTACAACAGCCCGTGGGTTGCGTCTGTTGCCTTTAACCCCCAGCGTTACGGTGAGGGATTGGTTGCCTACGCCAAGGAAATCTTTGCCGGCAAGGCTGAAGCCAGATATCCCGCCCAAATTACCGGTCTGACGGTCGACAATGTCGTAGACTACCTGAAGGAGATCGGCGAAGAATAATCTGCTCTGGTTCTCCGCTGCAGCAATGCAGCGGAGAACGCAAAACCTTAGATGTCAAGGAGTGCAAAGATGAACATTCTTGAAATGCGGGACATATACAAGGCATTTCCCGGCGTTGTCGCACTGGACCATGTCACGCTCGAACTAGAACAGGGAGAGGTCATGGCGCTGCTGGGCGAAAACGGCGCCGGAAAATCGACCTTGATGAAAATATTGTCCGGCGCTTATCGTGCAGATGAAGGGCAGGTTTTCCTGGAAGGCAAGGAGATCAAGGGCTATTCCACGCAGGGAGCCATCGACATGGGCATCTCCATTGTCTATCAGGAGTTGAACAACATCCCCAATATCAGTGTAGCTGAAAATCTGTTTCTCAACAATTTGCCGACCAAAGGCCCCGGTAAAATCAATTACAAGAAACTGTATGCCGATTCCGTCGAGGTCCTGAAGACCGTGGGGCTGGGTCATATCGATCCGAAAGCGGATCTGGGCACCTTGCCCGTGGCCGAAAAGCAGCTGATCGAAATTGCAAAGGCAATTTCAAAAAATGTAAAAGTCCTTGTCATGGACGAGCCGACCTCCGCATTAAACGACGCAGAGACAGACAACCTGTTTGATTTGATCCTGAAGCTGAGAGACTCTGGAGTATCCATCATTTATATTTCTCACCGGATGAGCGAAATCTACCGTGTTGCCAGTTCCGCCATGATTATGCGCGATGGAAAATACATAGCGAAGGTAAAAGTTGCAGACACAAATACAGATGAATTGGTGGCCTACATGGTCGGCCGTAAGATCACGGACATGTATCCATCCAGAAATGTGGAGATCGGCAGCGAAATATTCGCCGTGGAACACCTGACGACCAACTGGCTGAAGGATGTTTCGTTCAACATCCGTGCCGGCGAGGTGGTCGGCCTGTTTGGACTGATGGGCGCCGGACGCAGCGAGATTGCATCGTGCATTGTCGGCATGAAATACCGCCAGTCATCCACCATGCGTATCTGCGGCAAGCCGTATACCCCGTCGTCTCCTTCCAATGCGCTGGCAAATAAAATCACCTATGTTCCAGCAGAACGGAAAATTGACGGCCTGTTCCTGGCGCTTTCCGTCAGAGAAAATATCACAATTTCCAATCTGGACGCGTTCATTAAGAATGGAAAGATGAATCTGAAAAAAGAGCGGGAGCTGGCTAACGAGTGGATTCACAAGCTTCGCGTCAAGACGCCCAGTGCCGAGACGATCATCGAATCTCTTTCCGGCGGCAATCAGCAGAAGGTCGCCGTAGCCAAATCGCTGAATACGGAACCGGATCTGATCATTCTCAATGAGCCGACGCGCGGCATTGATGTCGGCGCAAAGGTTGAGATTTATAACCTGATCAATGACCTGTGCGCGCAGGGAAAGGCCGTTCTGATGATTTCGTCGGAGCTTCCGGAAATCATGTCCATGTCCGATCGAATTTACGTCGTTTGTGAAGGCCGCGTGACAGGCGAGGTCCAGAAAGCTGATTTCTCACAGGAAATCCTGGTAAAATACGCAATAGGAGAAACTGATTGATATGGGTACGAAAACATTGGAAAAGAAGCAATTCAATTTCGGACATCTGTTGAAGGGAGACCTCAGCACCCTCATTACACTGGCGCTGATGATTATTTTCTTCTCCTGCATGAGTCCGTACTTCCTGACCGTCAGGAATTTCATGTCGATCGGTTCCTACGAATCGATCCAGGGAACCATGGCCGCTGGCCTTACCGTGTGTATGCTCTTCGGCGGTATGGACGTTTCGCAGTTCTCCGTTGCCGGCCTGTGCGGCATGATCCTTGGTATTCTGTGGGAGTCCGGGATCAACGAGTATCTGGTCATCCTGATCGTCATTGCCTGCGGAGCGGCATTGGGTGCGTTTAACGCGTTTTTGATCTGCAATCTGAAGATCAGCCCGATGATCGCTACCATGGGTATGCAGTTTGTCCTGCGCGGCTTCTGCTATCTGTCTACGAACGGTTCGTATGTGTATTTGAAGAGCGATGTATTTGACTACATTGGCAACGGTAAGCTGTTTGGCATTGTGCCGTTCTGCCTGATCATCATGGCCATTGTCTACGTGATCTTGTGGTATGTGATGAAGTACACAAAGTTTGGCCGGAATGTCTATGCCTGCGGCGGTAATCAGAAGGCTGCGCAGCTGGCCGGCATCAATATCTACGCCATGCGCTACTATGCGCACATGATCTCCTCCGCGTGCGCGGCCATGGGCGGCATCATTATGACGTGCCAGAACACGGCCTCGATGTGTAATGCCGGTGAAGGCTCTGATATGGACTGCGTAGCGGCAGTTACGCTCGGCGGTCTGGCGCTGGCCGGCGGCAAGGGCAAAATGACCGGCACTCTGATCGGTATTACGATTCTCTCGGTCCTGTTTAACGGTATGACCATGATGAATGTACCTGTCTATTGGCAGAAGGTTCTGCGTGGCTTTATCCTGCTGCTTGCCGTTTTCGTAGACTCTTTGAGAAACGGCCTGCTGAAAAAAGATTAATTTCTACCTGCACTGCTGTAGCGGCCGGTATGTTGGATACTGGCCGCTGCAGTTTTTTTCAAATTAAGCTTGCATATTTTCTGCAGGCCGAATATGATAGAAATAACGACTGATAGAAGATGCTGCTCGGCTCCATAGAAAACAGAGAAGGAAGATCAACCATGAAAAAGAACGAATTGCAGGATACCACTCCGCGAAGCGCTACCATTTATGATGTTGCAAAAGAGGCTGGCGTCTCTCCTTCCACTGTGTCGCATGTGATCAACAATTCAGCGACCATCTCGGAGCTGACGCGTGAAAAGGTATTGGAGTCGATTGAGGCATTACAGTACCGGCCCAACAACGCGGCAAGAGCGCTTCGCAAGCAGGAGACCAATACGATCGGTCTGATCGTGCAGGATATGACCAGCGAGTTCTATTCGATCATGTACGAGGAACTGCTGCTGCGCGCGCAAAGAAACGGCTATATTCTGCTGATTTTGTGCGGCAAAAATGACGTGGAACTGAATGCCAAAAATATCGACATTCTCATTCAGCAGAAGGTAAAGGGGATCATTGTCGTCGGCAGCTGCGTGCAGGCGAGCAGTCTGAACAAGGCGCAGAAAAGCGGTATCCATATTGTGCTGTGCGACCAGTATCAGCCGAGCTATTGCAGCGTGGAATGGAACAACTATGAGACTATGCGGCGGCTGGTGCACTGCTTTGTTGCCGAGGGCTACCGAAAAATTGCCTACATTGATAATTCTGCCAGACTGCAGATCAACCAGCAGCAGCGCTATCTGGGATATGCCCAGGGCCTGCGGGATGAGGGCCTTCCGCCCAACGAGTACCTGTTTGCGTTGACAGACGACGAGACAAAGTATTTTGCAACAACGAAGCGGTTTGACCGCTTTGTCAACAGCCTGCTGGCTAGGCCCCGCGACAGCTGGCCCGAGGTGATCCTGTGCGCGCACGACGCCATTGCAATGGCGATTGCGTATACGGCGAGATCTGCCGGGCTGAGCATTCCTGAGGATTTTAGGGTCGTTGGCTTCGATGATACCAGCCATGCCAGCTTCTCCACGCCGCGGCTGAGCACGGTCCGTCAGCAGCCCCGGCTGCTGGCAAATAAAACATTCGATATGCTGTATGCAGAGCTGTGCCATGAAGAGCATCCGCGGCACGTTGTGCTCAAGCAGAGCATTGTGATCCGCGAGTCGGCGCCGCTTTTGCGCGACACGCTTGAGCGTGAGCAGCTGCAGTATTTTTTTGACACGTCCTCTGTTCACAGTCAGCTGGATTGAGGCCGCGCAGCGCGGCGGCTGTCAGCGGGCGTAACAGGTGCAAACGCTGGCCGATTGGCCTGGGACAAAAACGGCAGGTAGTTAGCATCTAGCCTGTTTGATCTTCAGGATAAGAAGCGGACGTGCCTTAAGCGCGAGTAGAATGGCTTCGGCAGTCTGAGGTGGATGATATGAAGACATTAACGCCAGATCTATCCGAAAGGAAGCGCGTACTGAAGCGTATGAGCAAGAACCATCCGCAGTGGAAAGGCCGCATCGCGATAGCTGGTATCCTCGTTATTTTTGCGATTGGTATAATGGGAGGCGTGGCCTATCTGTTATTCCGGCATCCTACATCAACTGAAGGCGTTTTTATCTTTCTTGCCGCAGGAATATGCATGGCAGTCGTGCCATATGCCTTCTCCTTATCAGTAAAAAATACAGCGAAATATAAATACGCACTACCGTATAGCAGTTATGCAAATGGTTCGCTCCTCTTGCTTGATGACGCATTGGAATATATTTTCTGGCGAGTAGGGCCGCAAGAGCCTGCAGCATATAGCAGTAAGCGAGCAGTCTATATGGACGAAGATAAATTTGTGTATATTATCAAGAAAGCAGCTATCAAATCAATTTCGATTCGTGATGATATTTGTAGGATCGAAGGAAATGGAGTTGTTCAATTTCCAGAATGGGCTGAGGAAGATTCAACGGTGAAAAGGTCGTTTGATGAGTTTTCATTTGTAATGGCATTCGAACAAAAAAATGCTGACCAAATCATTCATGAGTGGAGGAAGTAAGACGGCAAATCCGCTGAGCGTAGAGTACATAAACCAGACAGGGTATTTTGTGGGCGCAGAACAATATCGGTCAATATTGGCCGAGGACAACAAAAATCGGCAGGTAGTATTTCTTACTATCTGCCGTCTTTGTTCGGTATTCCGTTGTTACTTGGGTTTCTATCGATTCTCAAAGGGAGAAAACCGTTTTTATCTACAAATTTTAACGATAAAAGAACGGTTTGTGGGAAGCAAAAAAGCCCGATAAAATCGGGCTTTTTTTGCCGGGTACATCTTTTTCGTACCCTTTTGATGGCAGGGGATGAGGGATTCGAACCCCCGCAAACGGAGTCAGAGTCCGGTGTGCT
>CAZWKZ010000020.1:0-20692 GCA_964633935.1 uncultured Oscillospiraceae bacterium
CGGCGGTTATGTAGCGCCGTCTGATTGGCGTGCCGGCGGCTGCGCCTCGTAGACTGCGCGCACGTGCCGGCGGTTGCGCCAGATGCTCAGCCAGCACACGGCCAGCGTGAACGCCGCTGCGGCCGTGACGCACAGCCGGTAATCCAGCACCTCGCCCAGCGCGCCGAGAATGAGGCTGAACAGGCTGCTCAGCGCCGTGATGCACATGTTTTCATACGCGTTCACACGCGCGCGCAGCTGCTCGGGCAGATAGCGCTGCACCGCCGCCTGGCGCATCGTCGCGCTGTTGATGCCGAGAAAGCCGGCGCACGCGCGGTTGACGAGCATGAGCGGGTACGGCAGCCACAGCAGACTCATGTCCATTGTCTCGTAGAACTGGTATACGCCGAAGGTGAAGGCGAATTTCTTCTTTGCCGGCAGCTTCATGCGGTACTGCACCGCGCCGCCGACGCTGCGGCCCAAAAACTCGGCGACGGAAAACAGCGAGTACATCGCCGCGCTCAGCCCTGGCGCCGTGCGGAAATAAGCGATCAAAAGCGGGGAATAGCCGCTGGCCACGCCGTTCGTCACCGCCATATAGTTGTATATGCTGCGCAGGCCGCGCTCGTTTTTCAGATACCGCGCCGCCTCGCAGATATCGCCCCACCACTGCCGCAGCGAGAAGCGCTTGGTGTCCATGCGCCGCTGCTCGCGGATCTGGATGCGGCTCTCTACTGCCGCCGCCAGGAGCGAAAGCGCGGCCTGCAGAAGCAAGATCCACGCCACGCCCAAGCGCTCGAACAGCACCGCCGCCAGCGGCGTCATCACGACCTTGAGCACGGGGTAGAGCATCGCGGAGACGGTATATCCCTTTTCCTCTATCCCTGCGGGGATCAGCTTGGGATAGATGCTGTTGTACGCCAGCTCGTCGAACGCGCCGAGCGAGGACAGCAGCAAAGAGAAGCCGAGATATCCCACGTACGAAAAGCGGCCGCGCATCAGGTATATGCCCGCTATCGCGTACAGCACGCCGTTGAGCAGATCGCCGCCCACCAGAAACGGCTTGCGCGGCAGGCGGTCCATGAGCGGCGCGACGAACAGCGGGATCACAAAATACGGAATGAGCCGGATGGCGACGATCAGCGCCGAGGCGAGCGTGCTGCCCGTCTCATCGAACACCAGAAACGACAGCGCAAAGCCGCCCGCGATGCCGCCGATCGCGCCAAGCGCGGTGGCGACGGTGACCAGCGTAAAATTCCTTGTCCAGAGCGTTTGTTTCATCTTATCACCTCTGAACACATTCTACCGTATTCGTGAAGGATAAAAAAGCCGCCTGTTTTGGGAAAATCTTCTCCAAAACAGGCGGTTGATTCTATTTTAGTGGGAGCTTAATGGGAAAATCCCGTATCAGCTCGTACGCCGCGCGGTACTGCCGCGCCGCGCTGTACCATTCCAGCACCCACGGCAGATGAAACGCCGCGTAGCCGATGGGCCGCGTCCGGCGGCATTCGCCGAACACCTGCAGCAGCGCCTGGCCGTACTCTGCCCGGCGCAGATAGTCCTCGTGCTCGAGACGAAAGCGGACCAGCTCGCACATCTGCGCGCTGAGCCGGTCGTCGTCCGGCATGCTGCCGGCGCGATCGAGCGCAGCCAATGCCTGCTCGCGCCGGCCCAGCTTTTCACAGCAGATCGCCAGCTTATGCAGATCCAGGCGCGTCGGCTGCTCCACCGCCGCGAAATAGTCGTATGCTGCGTCATAGCGCCCAGACTCGAGATATGTGGCGGCGGTGTTGTACGCGATCATCCGCAGCGTGTTCTGATCGTCCAGCGCCCGCGCCAGCCGCCGCGCCACGCGATACTGCGCGTTCATATTTTCCACATCGAGCTGGTTGCAGTAGCAGCTTCCCATGTTCATGCGCGCGAACAGCATCACGCGCACGCGCCCCTCCTGGGCCGCCATGTCATATGCCTGGCTCAGATATTCCAGCGCCGCGGCATAGTTCCGCCCCGTTTCGTACCGGTCAAGGCCCGCCATCAGGTAGAGATACGCGCAGGGAAACAGCCGCAGCGCCTCGTCGTGCCGGCCCTGCAGCAGCCGCTGCAGCGCAAGCTGCCGCCGGTCAAAAAACGGCTCGAGCGTCTCGTCCGCCGCGTGATAGGGCTGGGACAGAAAGGCGCGCAGGATCGCCGCGTCAAGCGCGCGCGGGCTGTTTTCAAGACGCGCCTCGGCGGCAGAAAATTCGCCCTGCAGCGCCTGCAGCGCGGCATCGTCACACGAAAGCAGCGCCTCGTAGCAGCGCCCGATCAGCGATTCGGCCATCCGCAGCGTTTCTTCATCGTCATACCACGGCAGTTCCAGCCGCGCGAACAGCAGATGCAGGATCTCGCTGCTCGCCTCGGTCTTGCCCTGTTCGATCTTGGACAGGTACGACACGGCGCAGATCCCGCGGCAAAGCCCTTCCTGGCTCCAATTGCGCCGCAGCCGCTCGCGCCGGATCACCGCCCCCGGAAACAGAAGCTCCATGGATCTCCTCCTTGCTTTGACGCCTCGCGCGGGCGCAGGCCCGGCGCGATGGCATGCCTACCGGCTCAGCGCGCCGATGATGCTTTGCAAAAGCGCTGCGGAGCGGTCAGCCGCCTCCTGCTCAAAGGCGTCGATCGACGCCGCAGCGGTCCCGTCCGCCAGATCCGAGATCGCCCGGATCACAAGAAACGGCACGCCGCTGGCCGCAGCGGTCTGTGCGATCGCCGCGCCCTCCATCTCGGCCGCGTCCGCGCCAAACTGCTCGATCAGCGCTAGCTTCTGCTGCCGGCTGGAGACGAATATATCTCCCGTCGCGATCCGCCCGCGCACGATGCGCCCGGCGGCGGGGCCGTCCTGCTGCGCCGTCTCGGCAGCCAGGCGGACCAGCCGCTCGTCCGAGCAGAAGATCGTCGGCCGCGCGCCGTCGTCCCCGGTGCACACATAGCCGCGCGCATAGCCGAACGCCGTCACGTCAAAATCGTGCTGCACCAGCTCCGCGCCCACGACGATATCGCCCACGCGCAGCGCCGGCGACAGGCCGCCCGCAATGCCGGTGTTGAACAGATAATCCGGCGCGTAGGTGTCGATCAGAAGCTGCGCGCAGCGCGCGGCGTTGACCTTCCCCACGCCGCTTTTTACCACTACGAGCTGCTGCGCGCCGAGCGTGCCGAGATAAAAGCGCAGGCCCGCGCGCTCGTGCGCCTGCCACATGGCGGGCGCCTCCAACAGCCGCTTGATCTCGCTGTCCATTGCGCCGATGATGCCGAAGGTCAAGCTGCGTTCATGCTTCATAGTGCATGTTCTCCTGCTTCCAATCCTGCAAAACCAACAGCATGTCCGCCGCCGCTGCCTTCGCGCCCGGCAGATCGTGCTCAAGATAGTTGCCGCATTCGCACCGCTTTGCGCCCGGGATCTGGCCCGAGAAGCCGGCCGTGAACGCAAGGCCGTCTTTGATGAGCGCGATCGCCTGCTCGGGCGATACGCTCTGGCGCAGCAGCACATAAAAGCCCGTGCGGCAGCCCATGGGACCGACATAGATCACCTGCTCTGACAGCGCGCTGTTGCGCGCATATGTCGCGAGCAGATGCTCGAGCGTGTGCAGCGTGCCGTTTGACAGATAGTCTCCCTGATTGGGCTTTTTCATGCGAAGATCATAGGTGATCACATCGCCGTCGACGCGTGAAATATAGAGTCCTTTTTCCAGCTTGTCGTGGTTGACAGAAAAGCTCGCGATTCTTTTCATAGACGACCGTCCTTCCGTAACGATTCTGGACCTTGCGGCAAAGCGCCGCGCCTTGTCCGGACCATGTCCATTATACTGCCAAACGCGCGGCCGTACAAGAAAAACATTTGATTCATCCCGGCCGGCCGTCGCCTGCGGCCGGGCAAAAAAATACGGCCGCACGGCAAAAGCCGTGCGGCCCTGCTTGCCAAAGCCCCCAAAAAGGGCTTTGACCGGCTATTGCGTATAGTGCTGCCAGCCGTGCCACGTCATGGCGCTGACGCCGCCCCATGTAAGCCCATAGGCCATCGTCTCGCCCCAGGTGCAGAAGCGAAACGCATACACGATCTCTAACTGGCAGGGCAGGATGTCCTCAATGACCGTCTTGGCCTGCGCAAAGCCCTCCGGCACGCCCATGATGCCAGGAAAAGAGACCGTGACGCGCCCGGCCGTGTCCGTCTCGTCGAGCTGGCACGTCACCCCGCAGGCGGCAAGGCAGCCGCGCAGCGCGCTCAATGTAAAACTGTCGCCGCCGATCTGCAAAAACGCCGCGATCGCCGCGCGCTTGGCCTGTACCGTCTGCGCGGCGCTTTGACTGCGGAACAGCGACAGCATCTTGTCCAGCCCCTCGCCGGTGGCCGTCATGACGATCGATTCGCGCTGGCCCGCCTGCGCGCGCGCGTCGAGCGCGTCGAGCGCGCCGCCCAGCGCCTGCAGCTCCGCCAGAGAGAAGCTGCCCTCTTCAAAGCTGTAAAATCCCAGCGGCCGCAGCAGCCGCACAAGCTCCTGCGTGTAGCCCATCAAGCGCCCTCCGTGATCGTGAGTGTGCCGAGGCGCGGCAGGACGGTCTTCTTGCCCGCGACGTCGGCTGCGGGCTGCGCGATGGTGTAGTTTTCCACAAGACCCGTGCCGTAGATGACGCTGCCCAGCACGGCCAGATATACGCTCCTGCTCAAAAGCTTTCCGGTGAAATAGTCCTCCAGCGCCGTTTTGACCGCCTGCTTCGCCGCGTCGAAGCTGACGCCGCTTCTAGGCCAGAGCGTCACGGATACGTCCAGCGTCTTTTCCTCCGGCGCCATGACCGTCACATCTACCGCGATCTCGCGCACCGCGTCCAGATCCGCCTGGATTTCGGCGACGAGCGCCGCGTCTGGTTCGCCGCTCGCGCTTGCGACCACCACGCCCACCGTGCCGATGCCCGCGTAGCGGGGGATCACCGTCACCGCGCCCGCGCCCGGATGGCTGAGCGCGCGCAGCTCGTAGAACGCCGCGTTCGCGCCGTTCGGCAGGCGGATGAAGCTGTCGAGCACCCGCGCGCGCAGCGCCTCGTCGCTCTCGTCCTCGCCGCCGCCGGTAAAGGCCGTGGGATTGGTCACGCCCGCCACGCCCGTGGGGGCCTTCGTCATGCACACGACGCTGCCCGGCGAGACGTTGCCCGCCGCGCCGGCCTGCTCGGCCTCGGCCGCGACGTCCGTATACAGATTCCCCGCCAGGATCACGCCGTCTTGCGTCGTGACAAAGCGCACCAGCCCCGCCGTCGTGCAGACCGTGCCTGCCGGCACCGGCAGATCCTCCAACAGCGCCGCGTCGATGCGAAAGCGCAGCGTGCCCGCCGCCTGTTTGCCCGCCTGCCGCGTCACACCGCGCAGCTGCGCGTGGTAGTCCAGATACTTTCCCGTCGCCGTCTGCGGAAAGCTCTGTACCAGCGCCCAGTCGGCGTAGGCATATAGCGTCTCGATCTGCGCCGCCGCGGCATATAGCCGCACGGCCAGATCCGCCGTGTCCTGCATCCGAAAGCCCGTTTTCTCTTCAAAGACCGCCAGCATCTGCTCGTAGATCTGCGCTGCCTCTTTCATACCGTCACCTCCAAAGCTGCTGTTTCGTCCTCACAGCGCAGCCATACCGTCACGCTTGCCCGGCCGTCGGGCAGGCTCGCCGCTTCGGCCTGCGTCACCGTCACGCCCATACCGGCAAGCGCCTGCGCTGCGTACTGCCGCGCGCAGTCATTGCGCGCGGCGCGCTTTTCCCGCCCCAGCGTGTATAGCCTGCTGCCAAGCTGCGGCAAAAAGGGAAAGCTCTCGCGCCGGCAGCTCAGCTTGAAAAGCGCCCGCTGCAGCAGCGCCTGCGCGCCCTGCAGCCGCACGAACCCGCCGAAGCCGTCCGGCACATAGTCGCCGTTTCTGCACAGATTTTCCATCACGGCACCTCCATTTTCACGCCGCGCACGTACAGATCGCCCGAAATGCGCGTCTCGCCGTTGATTTCTACCTTGCCGGTGATCTGCACGCCGCTGCTTTTGATCCATATTTCGCTCTGCCCTGCGTAGATGAGCACCTCGCCGGGACCGAGCGCGCGCGGGCTTTTCTGCAGCCTGCCGGGCACGTATAATTCGTTTGCCTTGACCACCAGCACCTCGTCTGCCGCGTCCGGCTGCCAGCAGTAGCCGCCGGGCGAGATGATCTTCGCCGCGCGTTTTTCTCCGTCGGTCACCACCGCGCCGTCCTCGCCGCCGATCGATACCGTGCCCAGCGTCGCGGGATCCGGCTCGGTGTGCCGGCGCATCATTTGTTCAGAAAGCCACATATCATTTCCTCTCCGGTATCAGTTCCAGCGTACAGATCGCGCCGGAATCGTCGCACGACGACTCCGCAGACCGCACCGTAAACGTTCCCTCTATGCCAAGCTCCGGCAGTGTGACCGATGCGCTGTCCGCCGGCTCGGCCAGAAAGCTGCCCGGCAGCGTCAGATGAAGCGTTCTCGCCGTCCGCCAGCTATCGGCCAGCCGCTGCTCGGCCGTGCGCCACGCGGCGCGGATCTTCTGCCCCGTCACGCCCGTTACGCGCACGCCATAGCCGCCCACGGCCTGAAATTCGGCGTTCTGCGCGACCATCTCGCTGCCGTTTCGCGTGTTGACTAGGATCTGCTTTGCCGCCGCGCCGTAACGGTCAAAGATATACTGCGCGCGGATGCAGCCGCCGCAGATCACACGGCGCGTCCCGGTGCCCGCGCGCGAGAGGATCAGCGTGCCGTCGGCGTCAAAGCGTGGCAGCACGTCCGCGCTGTGGCGGCAGAAGCCCGCCAGTACCTGATAGCAGCTGTAGCCCGTCTCGACCACGAAATTTCCCACCGCGCCGAGCGGCTCTGCGGCAATGCGCGTCACGCCGCAGGGCCTGACATACTGCGCAAGGATATCGTTGAGCTGCGCGCTCTGATACTCCGCCGCGCGCACCTGCGTGTCAAGCAGCAGCGCCGCCATCGACCGGCCCGTGACCTCGGCCAGAAGTCCGTTCTTGTCCAGACAGACCGTCACATCATCCACCACGCCCGTCATCACGCGCCGGCCGCCGTGCTCGGCGTAGAACCGCGTTGCCGTCTGCAGCTGCTGCAGCAGCGCCGGGGCATAGGCGAACTGGACGCGAAACGCGCCGCACGGCTCGGCGTCTGTGCGCACCACGTCCCACTGCAAAAGCGCCGGCAGCTGCCGCGTTTCGCCGCCGTGCAGCGTCACATAGCCCGTCATGATACGCGCACCCGCTGCCCGGCGCGCACGCCGATGGGATTCGCGATCTCCGGATTGAGCGCCAAAAGCTGCTGCATGCTCAGATCATACCGCTGCGCGACCGCCCACAGCGTGTCTGCCTCCTGCATCACATAATAGCCCTTGGCCGCGGCGTCCGCGCCGGTCTGCGCGCCGCCTGAGCCTTCGCAGAACGAGAACGCATAGGCCACATAGTTCTCGCGCGGCTCCTGCGTCAGCCGCAGCTCTGTAAAATACGCGTCCGCCGTCTGCCACAGCGGATGCATCAGCAGCCCCGCGCCCGGCTGCTGAAACACCTGCAGCAACGCGCGAAAGCTCTCATACGCGCGCGCGCCGTAGAATTCGCCCTCTCCGCGCATCACCGTGCCGGTCCTGCCCAACTCCTGTACCACAAAGCCGCCCATCGGGATCTTGTGCACCGCTGTCTGCCGCTGGCAGCTGAGCGTGTAGGTTTTGGGGTCGTTCGGCCAGGTGAACGATTTGTAGCGCATCGCCATGCCGCTGCCTCCTTATCCTCCGTATCGTCTTGCGTCGCGCTCAAAATAGCGCGAGATCTCCGCCATCGACCGCGTCGTGGGCGCGGCTGCCGGCCCGGCCACCGTGAGCGTCTGCTCATACGCGCCCGTCAGCCCTGCGGGCGTATTTTGCGGCGTGCGCGCGCTGAGCCATACGCTCTGACGCTCACGCGTGCCGGCGATCTCTCGCTCGTTTGCCTCCTGGCGCAGCGCGCCGATGGCGGTGCGCTGCTGCGTCAGTGCGGAAAATGCCTGCAAAAGCGCCTGCGCGCCGGACGCGGACTGTCCGGGCGGCTGGGTTTTCTGCGCCTGCCGCGCCGCGTCCGGTCCTGCCGCGTCCGCATCCGTATCCGGCGCCCGCTGCGCATCCGGCTGCTGCGCACGCAGGGAAAAGACGGCGCGCGCGGCCGAAAGCGCCAGCTCCGGCTCACGCTCCGCCGCGAGCTGCCCGGCCAGCGCCGCCTGGCGCGCAAGCATTCTATCGATATAGCTCACGAATTCTTCAGCTCCTCATACCGCGCTTCATCAAAGCTGGCGTTCTGCTCCGGCATCTGCTGCCCGCATGCCGGGCAGCGCGCCTGCTCCGCCTTCTGCCGGCAGCTAGGACACAGCGCGTCCAGCTGCTCCTGCTCGTCAAGCATCAGCTGCAGCACGCAGTACAGATACGCGCCGTCGCTCATCTGCTTTGCCCGCCGCTCCGACGGCAGCACGCCGAACGCGCGCAGCACCTTCCACTTGAGCCGTTCATACGGCTCGTGCTTGAGCTGCTCCAAAAGCGCCTCGTGATCCGCCGCGCAGCACGAGGGATTCTCCCGCTCGCACAGCGTGAGATATTCCTGCGCCCAGCGCTCGATGGTCTGCGCCGGCAGCCGCTGCAGCGCCTGCGCGCCGGATGCAAAGACCGGCCGGCCGTTCTTTTTTGCCGCCCGGGCGAGGATACACGCGTTCACGCACAGCCCCAGCCGATCCTCCTCGCCTGCGGCAAGCGCTGCGGCCTCCTGCTGCGCCTGCAAAAGCGCGTGCGCGGAGATCAGGTGCAGCTCGATTTTTCCGATGCGCGCCTTGTGCGCGCCGCCCAGCCAGGCAAGCAGCCTGTTTGTCATATGCGCGTCTCAATGCGCCGGCTGGCCTCGACTGTGATCTTTTCGATCACATTGCCGCCCACCTCGGCGCTCTCCTGCAGCTTGCTCCACTGGCAGCCGGCGTAGATGATGTTCCGGTCCGGCTTACAGACGACCAGCGAAAAGTCGTCCAGCGCCATAAAATCGACCCCGTCTCGCAGCGCCTCGTCCGTGGCGTAGATGCGTTCAAGCTCCAGCGTGTACTGCCCCTGCCCGCGGATGGTCGCCACCGGCTCGGTCTGCCCGAACGCATAGATCGCCTTGGACGAGCGCGTGGCCGTCACCCGGTAGCTCTGTACCACCGCCAGCCGCATACCGTTTACCTCCAGATAGATATCCGCCGTCGTGGGGATACGTTTTGTCGCCATCTGCCTTCCTCCTTATACGCTGATGTGCGCGGTCAGATAGATGCGGTTCAGCCCGTGCACCACGCTGAACTCAAATTCCACCACGCACACCGTGGGATCGGTCTGCAGCGGCGTGACGGTCAGGTTGTCGTAGCCGTCGATGATTTCGCGCGCGATGCGGTCCTCCAGCTCGATGATCACGCGGCTGCGAATGGCGTTGCGTGTGACCGCGTTGTTCTTTGCCCGCGTGAATGTGCGCCGCAGAGCCGTGCGGATCGATGGGATCACGTCGTCGATGACCAGCACCGTTCCCAGCTCGCGGAACGTAAGATCCTCGCTGCCGCCGGTCTTGGTGCGGGTAGTAAGGCCCCGGATCACGCTCACCTCGCCGCCGACGCATTCCAGCGCCGTTACGCCCGATGCGACCAGCGCGTCATACTCCGTGTCTGAATATACGCTGGATACTGCGTCAAACCCGCGCAGTACCTGCCCATTGAGCGGCATTGACGGGTCTGACTGGTCGCTCAGTACGCCCGCCAGCGCGGCCGCCGCCATCCATCCGCCGTCTGCCGCCGCTTCGCCCGTGCGGTACACATCCGGGGCCACGAGCACCATCCGCTCAGAGTTCAGCGCCTCGGCGCGCGCGCAAAGCTCCGATACCGACGCGCCCTGCATCCCCACAAGACCGATACACTCGCCCTTCTGGCTCGACGCCTCCTCTACCGCCGCGCGCAGCGCCGTCTGTACGGATTCCAGCGCGCTTCCGATCGCGCAGAAGCTCGCCAGCTTTTGCTGAAATACTAGCCCGAACGCCGCCTGATACGCCTGCAGCGTATTCTCGGCCACCGGACAGGCCAGTACCTTGCCCGCGCCGTTGCGGTAGGCCAGCTGTACCATCTGACCAAGCTGGCTCTGCTCGCCGAAGGCCTGCTTGCCGGACGCGCTCGACGTGATGGTGTATAGCCCGCTCTTGGCCTCCGACATGCCGATCAGCGCGATCACGCGCTCGGTCGAGCCGCTGGCCGAGACCGACGACGCGTCATAGTCCGAGTATACCCCCGGCCGCTCATGATAGATCATGCTCATCTAACTTCACCTTTCAACATAAAGTCCGTAAATTCCGTCTCGTCTGCGTTGGCTCTGGCGTATACATACGCCTTTAGCTGCGCCGTCACCGGACATACAAAGCAGTCGCACGCCGCGTCATATGCGCATTCGCCCACCGTGTAGCCCGTGATGCTCACGCCCGCCGCCTGCGTGCAAAGCAGCTGCGCCACGCGCGACGTCTCCTGCTGGCAGCGCGCGCTGCCAAGCGCTCTGGGGCACACGACCGACAGCCGCACGTCCGCCTCCAGCCGCTTTCCAAATAAGCTCTCGCCGTCCGGCGTCTGACCGAGGTATTCATACAGCGCGTGTTCCATCGCCCGCGCAGCCGTGAGACTTACCGCCGTCACCGGCCCGCGCAGGTGCGGCATCGCGCCCGCCGGCGTCTGGCGCGCGCAGGCGATGCCGGCGGATTGGAGCATGTCCATAACGGCCGTCACAAGCTGTTCCACGGATCTTCACCTCCGTCTGGGACCAAAAGCCCCCAGATATACAGCGCCTGCCCGGCCAGCTCCAGCGTCTCGGCCCGGCGGACGAGAAAGCGCCGTCCGCCATATCGCACGGTGTCTGTCTCGCCAAGCGGCGCTTCCGCGGGGCCGATGTAAACGTACCGTCCCACCGGACCCTCGCCCAGCGCATGCATCGTCTTGCGGATGCTCTGCCAGCTCTTTTCCGTCACCGGCTGCACGAACGCGCGCACGTCGTCGGCCGCGCCGTCGGCGCGCAGGATCGTGACCGCCGAGCCGTAACCGGACAGGATGCTTTCGATCATGCGCTTCATCCGCGCACCCCCACAAAGGCGAATCCGCCGCCCGACGTGCAATAGGGGGCCATCAGCAGCTCCGCCTGCGTGCGCAGGCAGGCCGCCGCGCCGGAAACGGCGGCCGTGTCCGCCGCCGTCACGCTCACCTCGCCCACCGTGAACGAGCGCAGCTGCTGCGCGCTCTGGCAGCTTGGCGGCAGGTAGCTCACCGCGATCAGCGCCGCCGCGTATACAAAGCTGTCGCGGCAGCTCTGCGCCGTCACACCCGGGCGAAGCCTCGCCGTAACGGCCTGCTCGGCCGCGCGGCACAGACTTGCGAGTATCGTCTCGTCCGTCTGCGCCGGTGCGAGCACCGACGCCATCTGATAGATCTCGTCCGCCAGCGCCACGTCAGATCACCAAGACCTTCGCCGCGGGGGTCATGATCTTGCCGAAGCCCGAGATCGACGTGATCGCCGCGCGCTCGAGCTGGCGGTCGATCAGCTTGTCGTATTCTACCGATACCTCGCCCGCCTGTACCATCTCCAGCGCATAACGCCGGTCCAGTCCAATGATCGTGCCGTCCGCCACGCAGCTTGCGCGCAGCAGCTCCGCGCCCAGCGGACTTGACAGCGTGCCCGTGCCCTGGAAGTTGAGTCCCGTCGCCGGATTCTGCAGCTCGGTCAGACTCAGCATCTTCAGCATCGCGCCGCCGCCCATCAGGAAGGTGTTGAGCGTGTACGGCTCAAACTGCGCCCAGAACTCGACGAGCTGCTTGTAGCTGAGCGTTCCCTTCGTGCCCGACATGGGCGATGTGCCGATCGTGAGCTTCTGGGCGGCGTTTTCGTTGCCGTCGCCGTTTACCAGCACGCCGACCGCGTCGGAAAGGTGCATCTGCTGGATATACGCGCCGATCTGCCGCAGCGTGACCGAGAACAAATCGAGCTTCTGGAACCGGATGGCCTCGTACGACGCCACCAGCATCCTGCCGCGCTTGTTGAGCTTTACCAGGTTGCTCTTGCTCTTGATCTCGGTGGCTGGGATCGCCGCGCCCTCGGCCACGCTTGCCAGTTGCTTGTCCTGCTCCGACGGTACGGAATATACGCTTCTGTAGTCCATCGAATCGATCGTGCTCACGCTCGCGGTGATCTTGGGCAGGATGTTGTTTTCGTCCATGCCTTGCCGGACCGCGCGCGCGATATACTCTGGGAACAGCACGCTCGACTGAGACGTGCGGAAAAACTTCTCCACCGCGTCTGAATACGCGCCTCTGGCGCGGATGTCAAAGCGCTTGAGCTGCCGCTGATACGCGTCGGTCCCCTCCAGCACGGTACCTCTGTAATTTTCGCTCGGGTCCAGCGACTCAAGTACCTGCGCAAACGATTTGCCGCTCTCGCGGTACATACCCTTTTCCAGCTGGATCGTTTCAAAGCCCATGGTTGTTCTCCTTCCTCTTACAAAAATATGCCTACCGTTTCGTTCGTGCTGTCGACCGTGACCACGAGCAGGCTTCGGCCGCCCGTCGTCACCGTCTTTACCCCGCCTGCGCCGTCGGCCGCCAGCGTCTGGTAGCCCACAGTCGGGGCCGTGCCGGTGTACTTCAGCTCCACGTAGCCCGCCATCGTGACCGCCGCCACGCCGCCGCGCACGTCCGCCACCACGCCGCAGAAGCTCTCGCCCGCCGCGCACGCGTCCACAGTGGCGTTTGCTGCCAGCTTGCACACCGCGCCGGCCTGCGCCGTTTCTGCCGCCGAGAAGCTCACGTGCGTCTGCCCGATCGCATTGAAAGAAATTGCCATGTTGTTCCCTCCTGTATGTTTTTAAATTTGCAAAGCGCCCAATGTTCGCTTTTGCCGCTCGTGAATCTGCCGCGCCCTGTTTTCCTGCCGCCGCGGCCTCAGATCAAAAACGCGCCGTCCGGCTTTTGCAGGATCTGCTTTTCCGCCTGCAGCTGCGGCGCAGGCGGAAACAGCTCCGCTCGCTTTTTTGCCAGCGCAGTTTTTAACTGCATCAGATCCTCGCTGTCCATCGCCTTTGCCATCCGCTGCAGCAAGTCTGCTTCCGCGCCCATGTCCAGCAGCAGCCCCAGCTTTACCACCTCGCCTTCCAGCTGTGCGCGGTACTGCCGGCCCAGCGCTGCGTCGCGGCGCAGCGCTATTAGCTCCGGCTCGTCCGGCCCGTCGGGGGAGAGGCTTTTTTTCAGCACGCCCGCGGCCTTCTGCGCCGGCACGGCCACAAAAGAAAATTCATACGCATCCGTCGGCTCGCAGAGCACTGCCGTGCAGAGCTGCCCCGCGTAGGTTTCTGCCTTGCGGTGCTCGCAGCTGCCGTACTGCGCGCCGCATATCGAGCAGATGCTGTTTTTCACCGCGCAGCCGACCGAGACCTCCCTTTTGATCCCGCCCTCGATCTCGCGGATGAGCGCCTCATTTTTCTCTGTGCGCAGCATATACGCCCAGGCCTTGATGTACATCGCGCCGTGTTCATACTCGATGCTGGTGTCGAAGATGCGCGCCGTCTGCCGTTCGGCCGACCAGGCATGGTCGGCGATGCCGGTCTTGCCGATGAACATCGGCGCAAGCTCCTTGAGCGCCTGTCGGCTGAACCGCTCATAGTCGCGATCCGTCTGGTCGTCGCACAGCCGGACGGCAAAGACATAGACCTCGTCCTTAGCCAGCGGCGTCTTCGCTTGTGCGTTGATCTTTTTCAGCTGCGCCTCGTCCGGCGCGCCCGCCGGACTTAGCCCGGCCGCCTTTGTGATCTGCATTACGCTTCCTCCCGTTCGATTTTCTTTGCCTGCGCGCGGTAGAGCGCCGCGTGCGCCTCTTCTACGGTGTCCTGCAGGCTGATCTCATCCCATACGATCTCGGCCCCGCAGCCATAGCCGTGCAGCTGCAGCCACAGCGCGCAGATGCGCTCCAATACCGGCTGCACGCTCCGGCGGATCGCCCACAGCTCGGATGTGAGCAGATCTGCCTGCTGCGCGGACATGCGCTCGGTGGCCGACCAGCTCAGGCCCAGCAGAAACGGCGGCAGGCCCGTTTTTGCCACGATCTGCTCCAAAATCTGCCGCACGGCGACCTCCGAATCCAAAATTGGCCCGTCTGCGCCGATGACCTTGATCTCAACGTCTCCAACGGCCACAAAATCGCGTACCTCTGCCGGCGCCGCGCTTTGCATCGCGGCCGACCACTCGCGTGCGATCTGCTCGCTGCGCTCGGCTGCGCAGGCCGCGTCGGCGCTGCCCGCTGCGGGCTTATATACCACCGAGTAGCGCACATTGCCCGCCCGTTCCCAGTTGACGCCGATCGTGTGATAGATCTTCATCAGGATATCCGCCAAAAACGGCATGCTCCTGAGCAGCGACACGCCGTATGGATGCGCCGACTCCGGATTGAGCGTCGAAAACAGCAGCAGATTCTGATATGGCAGGATCTTCAGCTCGCCGCATTCATACACGCCCAGCGCAAACTCCAGCGCCGACTGGCCCTGCTGCACATGTATTTTCGTCACATCGCCCCAGCATACCGCCGCCAGCTCGTCGCCGCTCACGACCATCTCGCCCACGGCACGTCCATAGGTGAGCAGGCTCTGCAGATACGCTGACAGAAAGCTCTCGATGCCGTACTGCCCATGCCCGACGTTCACGCACGACAAAAACTGCCGCAGCTGCCGCTGCGCCCGCGCGTCCGGGCAGGCTGCGGTAAACCCGCCGGTCAGCCGCACCAGCTTTCCGATCGCCGCGTCAATGACCGGCACCGCCTCGCGCATCGTGCCGTACAGCTGCGTTTGCGCGTCTGCCAGCGGCACAAAGCGCTTCAGCTGTCCGAACGGCTGCACGCTCTGCGTGCGCAGCTGTACGGCCTGCGCCGGCGTACCCGCGCCCGTTTTTTTCCTCATCGTTCCACCTCAGCTTCTAAAAATTTTTTCTCGCGACGGCGCGCGCGGCAAAGCCGCCTGGGTTTTCCAGTACGCCCATCACGAAATACCGCATATCGTCCATGGCGTGGTCGTTCCGTTTGACCACGCGGTCTTCTCCGGCCCGGCTGTCCCAGACGTACAGCGCCATCTCCCGCAGACAGTCCGCGCACGTGCTGCAGATGACGATCCGTCCTGTCTTGAGCGCGTCCGCCGTTTTTCGGATGCCCGTCGTCACGTCGTTGTTCGCCTTCTGCACTGCAAACCCTTCGCGCCGCAGAAGCTCCAGAAAGCTTGCTGCCGATGGGTCGACGATCACCGCCCGGATATGCCTTCCGCCCGCGAGCCTTTTGAGCGCCGCCGCGTATTCCGCGTCCGTCATCTGCCGTCCGGCCCTGCGCGAATCAAAGTAAAACTCCGCCACGCGGTACCATACACCGCTTTGCTCGCCCCACAGGCCGAACGACGCCGGATTCACCGTGCCGTAGTCGCAGGAGATGTACCATTCACGAAACCCGCCCTCCGGTACGGGCCTTGCCATCGACGCGTCAAAAAAGTCGTATACGCGCCCCTCCGCCGCCGTCCACAGCCCCAAGATGAACCGTTCGTAGAACACGCCGGAATATAGCCGCTCATACCGACGGCGCACCTGCGCCGTCAGCGCCGGATTGTCCTGCATCGTAAAATGCAGATGCAGACAGTTGTGCCGTTCGGCCTGTAGGATCCACTCGCGGTAGAACCAGTGCTGCGGCCCCTCGGGGTTGCAGTTGAACCACAGCCGGCTCCCTGTGAGCGAGCAGCGCGCGCAGGCCTGCTCGACAAACGAACGCGGCATCAGCGCCGCCTCGTCGAGCAGAACGCCCGCCAGCGTGACGCCCTGGATGCGCGCGGCCGCGCGCTCGTCGGCGGCGCCGAAAAGATAGAAGGTGTTCCGCCGCCGGCCGAAGCGTACTGCAAGCGACTTCTCGTCCCGCCGCTGTTCGATCCGCATCCCGATCGCGCGCAGCCGCGGCAGCGTCTGCGACAGAAGATTCCGCCGTACCGCGCCGGGCGATCTGCCGCACAGCGCGAAGCCCGCGCCGGTAAAGCAGCTCATCGCCCACAAAAAGAAGCTCAGCCCCATCGCCGCCGTCTTGCCTGAGCGCACGGCGCCGTCGCAGACGATTGCGTCATAGCGCCGGTCCGGGTTTTTCGCCGTCCACCACCGCAGTACGCGCAGTTGCTTTTCGGAAAATGTCTCAGCCATCTTCCCGCAGACCCGTCAAAAGCGCCTGCAAAAACTCCTCAGCCTTCTCGTCGCCGTCCTCCGCCATCCGCGCCAGCTGCTCGAGCAGCTTTGCCCTGTCGAGCAGCTTGATCTCCACCGCGCCCTTGTCGCTGCGCCGGATCTCTGCCAGCAGCGAAAGATCCAGCGTCTCGATGTCCACCTCCGGACACAGCGCCAGCTTCACGCAGTCGTTTACTCTGCCAAACGCCAGCTTTCTCAGCTCCTGCCGCACGCGCGCAATATCCGATCGTTTTTTTGCCATCGGCGTCTCCACTCCTTTGCCCTCTCACCCAAACAGCGCAAAAAAACGGGAGTTGCCCATTGCCTGGCAACTCCCGAAATATTTTTCCGTTTTCCTGCGATTGCTTCCGCCCCGTGAGCAGCGCCTGCGCCTTGCCCGCGAGAGCGTGTGACGGATATGTGCTTAAAAATACGCTGCGGCCGGCAAGCTGGAACGGCCGCTGAAAAAGCCTCCTAAAAAAAGCAGGGCGCCGCGTTTCCCCGGCGCCCGCTTGCGGTGTATTATTCAAAATACTCGGAAACATCCGCCTTGTCGTTGTACTGCTTTCTGACATGTACAACGATAGAGCCGTCGGCCTGCTCGGTTTCGTCCAAAATCTGGTATCTGGTCCTTGCCCGATCCAATACGGCCTTGTAGTGCTGGATCTCTTCCTGATTGACCTTCAGCATACGCTCTACGCTGTAGCCCGTCTCCGGCTTCTGCGAGAAGACCAGCGTCTGAAGGATACACGCAGCTTTTACACGCTTCATGCTCACACCTCCTTCTGGCGTCCCGCGTCGCGGCAGCGAAGAACGCCCGTCATGCAGAGAGATGTTCCAGCGGATGCTTTGATCACGCAGCTGCCGTCGCGGTGTCAGGCTGAACTGCACTCTCCTGATAGCTTCTTACTATGCAAATAGTATAACATGAAATTCGAAAAAAAGCATGTCAGAAATTTGCTCACTGCGCAAAAATTCTTCTCAAGAAAATTTGCTTTTCTTCGATTTTGATTCCTTTTCAATGCAATATGGGTAAAAAATATTTAAAAATGGAGGCGGCTCTGTGATGCGCGCTCCGCGCCGGCAGCGAAAGCGCACAACGAAAAGACCCGGGTCGTCAGACCCGGGTCCTGTTGATCGTTTTGCCTGCGCCGGTCAAAGCTGCTGCCAATTCGCAAGGCATTTTTCCAGCAGCGTCTCCAGCGTCTGGCGCTCCTGCTCGCTGAGCGCGCGCAGAAGCGGCGCGCTGTCGCCGCCGCGCACGTTGTGGTGCAGGAAATGACCGCATTTGCGCAGAAGTACGATCAGCCGCGCATCCGCGCTCTCCGGTGCGGCGGGGCGTTCGCCCTGCGCGTCCTTTACGCCAAAGTGCTCCTTCCCCGTTGGACAGCCAAGCTCAGTCACGGGGCAGTGGTTGTCACAGCAGGGGCAATTCTGTTCCATCCGATGTTTTGCTCCCTTCATATAGACTTGCAAGGATCTCGACGCATTTGTCGATCCCGATCACGCCGCTGTCCAGACACAGATCGTAATTCTGCGCATGGCCCCATTTCATATCGGTGTAGAAGCGGTGGTAGGCCGCCCGGCGCTTATCCTTATCCCGCAGTCGGCGCTCCGGCGATTCCTCGCGCTCGCCGTACTCCTTGACGATGCGCTCGGCCCGGTAGGCCATGTCGGCGTGGATGAACACCGTCAGACAGTCCGCCTTATCCTTCAAAATGAAGTCGGCGCAGCGGCCGACGATCACGCACGGCTCTTTTTGCGCCAGCTCCAGAATGACCTTCTTCTGGATCGCCCACAGCTTATCCTGGTTTGTCGGTCCCATGGCGCGGCTGGACAGATACGGCGAAAGCCATCCGCCCGCGGCGTATTCGCCCGCTTCCTGGATATATTCGCCCGCGAAGCCGCTCTGCTCAGAGATCTTTTGGATCAGCTCCGCGTCATAGCAGGCGATCCCCAGCTTTTGCGCGGTCTTTCTGCCGATCGTGCGTCCGCCGCTGCCAAATTCACGGCTGATGGTGATGATTCTGTTGCCCATTTAATGTCCCTCCTGCAGCTTTGCGCTGCCCTCGCCGGTGCTGAGCTGGCGATAGGTCCTGCGGATGATGAACGCCGCGAAGGCGAACGTCAGAATATCTGCCGCCGGGAAGGAGTACAGCAGGCCGTCCAATCCAAAGAAGATCGGCAGGATGATCGGCAGCAGCACGCCGAAGACGATCTCACGCATCATCGAGATCAGCGTCGACTCCACCGCCTTGCCCAGCGCCTGCAGATAGATAAACGTACCCTTGTTCACCGTGGCCAGGATCATCATACACAGATAGATGCGGAAGCTCTTGACGGCAAATTGCGTATAGTATGCGCTCTCGTTTTTCGCGCCGAAGATACCGATCAGCTGCGTCGGGAATACCTCGACGATCAAAAGCGCTACCGCGCCGACGGCCGCTTCGGCGATGAGCAGATACGTAAATAGCGTCTTGGCTCTGTCCTTGCGCTTGGCGCCGATATTGTAGCCGACAACGGGGATGCAGCCGGCGGCAAGGCCCACGGAAATGGAAATGGCGATCTGGAAGAACTTCATCACAATGCCCAGTACCGCCAGCGGGATCTGCGCATATGCCGGCTGGCCGAACACCTCGTCCATCGCGCCGTACTTGGTGCACATATTCTGCACCGCAGCCATGGAGATGACCAGCGAGATCTGCGAAAGGAAGCTCGTGATGCCCAGCACCAAAAACTTCTTCATCAGGCTGCCCCACAGTCCAAAGCTGCGCTTTTCCAGCTTGACTGCCTTCATGTGTCTCAGATACCAGATCGAGAGCGCCGCGGTCAGGATCTGGCCGAGCACCGTGGCCACGGCCGCGCCCATCATGCCCATCTTCAGCGGATAGATGAAGATGGGGTCCAGAATGATATTGGTGATCGCGCCCGCCACGGTCGCGAACATCGCGAACTTCGGGCTGCCGTCCGAGCGGATGATGGGGTTCATGGCCTGGCCGAACATATAGAACGGAACGCCCAGCGCGATCCAGAAGAAATACTCCTGCGCGCACGCATATGTCTCAGGATTGACCTTTCCGCCGAAGAAGGTCAAGATCGGCTCCATAAAGATCAGATAGACGGCCGTCAAAACCACGCTGCTGATGACGCACAGCAAAATCGAATTGCCGATGCTTCTGTGCGCGTCCTCGTGCTTTCCTGCGCCAAGACAGATGCTGACGAAGGCGCAGCAGCCGTCGCCGATCATGACCGCGATCGACAGCGCGACGACGGTCAGCGGGAACACGACCGTGTTGGCCGCGTTGCCGTACGAACCGAGATAGTCCGCGTTCGCGATGAAGATCTGGTCGACGATGTTGTACAGCGCCGCGACCAGAAGTGAGATGATGCAGGGAATGGCGTATTTCTGCATCAGTTTGCCGATTTTTTCCGTTTCCAGAAAGGAGTTGGATTTTTCTTCCATGTTGCTTTACCTCTGCGATTCCATAAAAATTGCGCGGTCAACACAGCTGGACTTACGCCGCCTGGCCGCACACTTCAAATTGCTTGCGTTTTGCTCTGCTTCATCGTTTTGCCTGTGAAGCGCAGGCCGGCCATGCATGCAGGCGGCTGCTGCCCTGGGCCAGAGGGCCTTTCGCCGCGCTTTCATCGCTTTCGCACGTCTGTTTCCGCGCATAAAAATAAACGCGCAGCCGGCAACTGGGATTACGCAGTCACGCTACACGTTGTAGAAATATTATAGCGGAAGGTGCAAAAAAAGTCAAGGTGCCTTGACGATTTTTCTCTGCCGCGTCCGCTTCCCAGGTGCGCGCAAGGCCGCCTGGAAAACGCCGCCCGCTGCGGCACAGACACGTGACACAGCGGGCGGTTCGCTTAAAAATTTGTTCCGCAGCATGGGGCGCTTCGTCAAAAGACGGCGCCGTTACGTCTGCTCTGCGGTGATGGCGATGTGCAGCTCGTCTAGCTGCTTCTGCGTCACCTCGCTCGGCGCGCCCATGAGGATATCCTGCGCGTTCTTGTTCATCGGGAACGGGATGACCTCGCGGATGGAATCCTCGCCGGCCAGCAGCATCACCATGCGGTCAACGCCCGGGGCGATGCCCGCGTGAGGCGGCGCGCCGTAGCAGAAGGCGTTGTACATGGCGGGGAACTTGCTCTTGACGTCGTCCTCGCCCAGCCGCACCAGCTGGAATGCCTTGATCATGATCTCGGGGTCGTGGTTCCGGACCGCGCCGGACGACAGCTCCACGCCGTTGCAGACCAGATCATACTGCTGCGCGGTGATGGTGAGCGGGTCGATCTCGCCCGCAATGGCCTTGTCCAGCGTCGCCGCGCCGCCGCCCGGCATCGAGAACGGGTTGTGGCAGAACTCCAGCTCGCCGGATTCTTCGCCGATCTCATACATCGGGAAATCG
>CAZWKZ010000021.1:0-20371 GCA_964633935.1 uncultured Oscillospiraceae bacterium
CAAGGCGGTATACCAGCTTGCGGAACCAGGGCTTATCCAGCCGGTTCATGTCGATGAAGCGGCTGGCCTTCCGGAACCGGCGAACCATGAGAATATCCAGCATTTCATCCAGATCCGCTTCGCAAAGGGAGCGTCCGGAGGCCTCATAGACCGCAAAAAATGGCAGCGCCATATCCATGTTTTGATTCATCGCATTTGCTTTGCCGCCGATGCTGGGCGTCTCTTCCAGAAAGCGGCTGTAAACCGGCCCCGCATCCTGAAGGATCTGTTCTGCACGGGCTGCGCCAAACCGGCGGACCAGCACCGGACGTACAGCCCGGAGCAGCTTGTCATATGCTTTTTGGTTGCGTTCCATTGTGATACACTCCATCTTTCTTCTCATACTGATTCAATGCTTTCATCGAGAAATTCACGTGCCAGCAGGGTCACATCATTCTCCGCCTCACATAGTACATGAGTCAGATAACAGCCGATGACCCCCGCGCCGTAAACCAATACGTTCATTGTTTTCCGCCTTCCACGCTCAAACCAAAACACCTGTAAAATCCAGAATTGCATGAATGAAAACCGGAAGCCAAATGGTTCCCGACCAACGCCGCAGGGCATAGAACCCGCAGGAAGCAAGCGCATAGCCTGCCACTGCGGACAGCAATTCTGGCAACAGCGTTGACGCACCAAATTTAGTCAGCGGAACCAGTGTGTGCGCCGCCCCAAACAAAATGCCAGGTACGATCCAAACGCACCACGACGGCAGCCGGCTTTTCTCAATTAGCCAAGGGAATACAGCCCGGAACAGAAATTCCTCCGACAGTGCGACAAGCACAAGAAAATAGATCCATTGATAAACCAACGCCAAAACCGAAATTCCGCTCCACACAAGCGCGGCAACAAGCAACAAAGCATATATTCCACCCGCAATGTCCGCCGCTAAATGTCCGCGCCTGTTTCCACCGGCAAACCCCAGAATTTTTCCAAAGTTTCGCCGTAAAATCAGCCATAGAATCGCCGCTGTCAGCAGAGTAATCAGGTTGACCGCAACGTTTTGAAACAGCATATTTCCGAGATTCTCCACCGAGACCTGGGAAACGGAAAGCAGCGTGCCAGTACTATACCGGCTTCTAAAATACCAGAAGCTCCATAAATAATCGGTCGCGGCAATGAAAACCGTAAGTATCAACAACCCGAGGTTCTTTTCCTTTTCAGGCCCGCCGCTCATTGATCTTTTTCCTCCATCCCGCAGCAGCGGCGCACCTCGGCCGCCCACTGCTCTGGGTATCTCACCAGCAGCTCCTCATGCTGCATGTTATGCTGGCGGATATCCGGGTCCTGAAAGTGCTGCTGATAACGAGCAAGGTATGTCTCTCCCATTTTCAGGGCGTAAAAGATATGTACCGTGCTCCCTGGGACGCTGATCTTGTCCTCCAGCGGCGTTACCAGATCGGAATAAAACTGATTGCGGATGCTCCGCTTTTGGACAAAGCGCATATTCCCGTTGCCCACGCCGAACAGTTTCAGCATCGGCTCCATATAGGCCCGCTCCTCCGGGCTTTTTTGATCCAGCCGCTTCTGCATCCAGCCCGGCAGCCGGCCTTTTTGGAATATGCCGTAGAGCATCTGGGCGACGAGCTGCGATTTTAGCTTGGCGGACAGGCCGGTTTCCTGGTCCAAGTCCGAGCTGCCCAGGATGCCGTGGTCCACATGTATCCTTCCCCGCTGGATGAGTAAGCCCACAAAGCTTCCGCCCATGGAGCAGCCGTAGGCGGCGCAGATGCGCCCGCCGAAGCTCTCCTGGATATAGTCCTCTATTTTTGCCGTCTCTGTCAGCATATCCGGGAAAACGGTATGCTCCGTCTCATCAAAGCCGTCGTAGGATACGCACACGACATGAAAATCCTGCTCCAGCAGCGCGACGACGTGGCCAAAATTCCGCTTCCAATGGCAGCAGGTGCCGGGCAGAAGGAGGATAACGGGCCGCTTTTCATCGCCAGAGCTATAAAATTTCATCTGCTTCACACCTCTCAGTTCCGTAGTTAGTTTATGCTAACTAACGCCTCAAAAGAAACCGCCCCGCAGAGCGGCTTTTGTCCATCTTCTTGATACGGCTTTTTCCATTTTTATCATATTATAACAAGCAGACCTGGTCACGTCAAGAGCCGCCCTGAGATGCCGCCTGCCATATTTGCAGACGGAAGCGGCCGGCAAGCGCAAAAGGCGCTTGCCGGCCGGTATCCATTGCCGCGCTGCGATGCACGCCTCGGCGCTGCGCGGCTTTGCGTGCGAAGCCAAAATCACGGCTCGTTATGGGCGTATATGACGTCTTCGTCTATGATCCGCAGCGCCTCTTGCTCCAACAGGTATGCTTCGTAGCGCTTCTGGTTCGCTTCCAAGGCCAGCGCATTGATGCTGTCTTGGACCGCCTTGTTTTTTAGCAGCGGGAACGGAATCTGACGAACGTGGTTATCGTCGATTTCATCCACGACGGAACCGTATGTGAAGCGCGTGATGAGCGGGTAAGCGTATTCTGAAGAAAGAAATACATTGAGATAGCCGGCAATATCACGGCTGGCCGGGACGACGCGGATGATATGTTGGTTTGCGGTCCAATTTTCCCAATGCTTGCCGACAAGCACGACCTTTCCGATTGTGCCGCTGCATGTGATGAGCGTCATGTTCTCGTGCAGTTCCAGCTGGCTTGCGATGCGATTGGCATGATGCACAAGAGAAAGATATTTCTTGTTCGAAGGGTCAAGCTCCCACAGCTGTTTGCCGCCGATAAACACTCTGCCGTGGCCCTCGTCGACGTATACGCGCTTGAATCTGCCGGGTAGAATGACCGACTTGCTGATGCGCGCGTCGCCAACCGTCGTGAGCTGTGCGGCATACTGCCGCAGATGCTTGACGATCGCGTCTACGATCGGCTCGTGGTAAGACGCGTCGAGCCGGCCGGCCATCTGGCTGAGCTTCACGCTGAACGTATCGACCGGCGCGGCTTTCTGGTATAAGCTCACGTCAAAATCGCCGATGTCGGGCAGCCGCAGCTCCTGGACCAGAAGCTCGGTGGCCTGGTCGATCTGCGCGTTTGCCGCGTCGCGCAGAGCAAAAGAACGGAGGATCAAGTCGTGGATCTTCTTTCTCAGCGCCGCCGGCGCATTGGGGATCGGGACCCTGGCAAGATGCTCCGGCTCCAGATGCGTAATGACCGCTCCGTACCCGTTGGTCGTCAGCACCTGATTGCCTGTTTTAGAGCGAAGAAACGCGTAGACGAAGCCGAGGTCATATTCTTCACGGAAACTCACGCGGATCACGTCGTCTGAAAATATGCTTCCTTGCGTTGTACGCGAGACGAGCGAAACGTTGCCGATGGTTCCCGAGCGGGTCAGCAGAAGCGTATTGGGCTTGAGCTTCAATTCCTGCATGTCGCATTTTGTGGACGCAGAGATGTATTTCTCGGGCTTTGGGTAAATGTCCAGCATCTGCGACGGGATATAGAAGGGCACCCCATGGCCCCGGCTGCAGTAAATTCTTCGAAACCGGTTGGGATAAAAGGCCGTTTTGATCAGTCCGCCGCGTCCTGCGAATGGAACGGCGCCATATTTGCCGCGCTCGATCCGCATACGGGCCTGCTTGGCCTCCACGTCAAAGACGCTGGCTTCAAATCGCTTGCCGCGCGCAATGACGTCGGACAGCGTGACGGAGCACCATTTGACCGGCGTGTCGTTCACGATCGCCTCTGCGTGAGAAAAATTGCGGTTGCTTACCATGCAATTCCCTCCTGTACCTTCCATGCTGCAAAAATCGCGGGGATCTCCGGCGCCTGGTCGTCCACGACCTTACACCTTTGCTCGTGAGACACGACATCGCCCGCCTCGTCCAGCGCCAAAACGCTGTTGGTATCGGGTACAAGGATCTCGTTGCCTTGCTCGTCGCGCTTGAAGATGGGGTTGCCGCGCTTATCGTGGCCGACCTTTTCCACCATGGCCATGAAAATATTGTAATCCGCCATGGCGCCGCTTTTTTCCTCGGCGTCCTTTTGCGCCTGCGTCTTTTTCTGCAGAAGCAGCACGGAGGTCTGCGTTCCGTTGTGGGGCTGGAAGGTATCTACGTGCAGATCGACGCTTCCAATGATGCGGTGGTTTTTGATCAGCCACTCGCGGATGTAGCCCAGTCCGGGAGAGCCCAGGATCGAATCCGGCAGGACGATCCCCATTCTGCCGCCGGGGACGAGAAACTGCGTGCAGCGCTCGATGAAAAGGATCTCGGGCGGTACGGACGATTGCAGCCTGCCGGTCATGACCCACCTGCCGGAGCTTTTGCTCTTTTCCCAAATATGCGCCAATTCAAATTGCTCCAGGATGATCCTGTCTTTGATCGGAATTTTGCTGCCGAACGGCGGGTTGGTCACGATGACGTCAAAGAAGGCGATGGAATTGTGGTTGCGGATCTCCGCCTTTTGGATTTTCAGCGCTTCGGCCAGCCGCGTTTTGAACTCATCCGACCATTCATGCGGCGGCAGCAGGGAGTTTGTTTGCAAGATGTTGCTGCTGCCGTCGTTGTTCATGACCATGTTCATCTTGGTGGCTTTGACCAGATCGGGGTTGAGGTCAAAGCCGAAGTAGTTGGAGGCCGCCATTTCCGAGATCCGCTCCTGGAATATTCGGTTGGTATTGGCGTCCCAATCCTGCCTTTTTCTGCCCAGCTCGGCAACGAACTGCGCCTCCAGCTCGTCCATGACATGCGTCATTGCCGTGACAAGGAAGCTGCCGGTGCCGCAGGAGCTGTCCAGCACGCGTTCATTCGCCTGCGGGTGGATCATTTCGACCACCATTTTTGTGATATTGCGGGGCGTGAAAAATTCGCCCCGGTCGCCGCGCAGGTTCGAGCCGACAATCTCTTCGTACGCTTTGCCCTTGATATCGATATTGGTGTTCAGCAGGCTATAGCCCTGCAGCTCGCTGACGATGTAGGCAAGGCTGCGCGGCGTCAGCTTGATTTCGTCGTTGGGGTCAAAAATTTTACCGTGACGTTTTTTGACCCGCGCAAAAATTTTAGAGATCCGCTTCTGCACGGTAAGCTGCCCGTCTGGATTGGAGCGCTCGTCCGAGGTTGTGTAAAATTCAAGCGGAGCAGGGAAGCTGCGCTCGTCCTCGATCTTACAAAAAATGACTTTGAGCAGCTCGAAGAACGCCGGCTGCTTCTGCAGGCCGTCATTCACGTAAATGTGGTTGTGGCATGTCTTAAAAACAAAGAGCAGATTGTCGTCCGACGCGTTGCGGAGGTTTTTGCGGCGCGGACGGTTCACGTCGTCCAAGTTGCCGTCGGCGGAGGGAATGTCGTTATATTCCAGGAAGGAAATATTTCCCGCCGCGTCGACGCGCTTTCTGTAAACAAATTTCTGGATACTGTTCGTCCACATGCCCCATTCGCAGTTGGGGCAGATCGACATGTAGGACTGCAGCTGCCCGATGCCGTCTTTGGCGTTGTTGGCATTCACAGTTTCTTTTTTGCACTCGATGATGATCTTGGCGGCGCCCTGCGTCTGCTCGGCGGCGCCCTTGTTCCATATCACAATGTCGGCGCGGGGCTTGCGCGAGCCGTTGTGCAGAACAAATTCGATCTTGATCTGCGACGGTAAGTACTTGTGTTCGTTGACCAGCCGCTTTTCGATCGTCTGACGGACGTATTCCTCGGGCGTATCGTCCCGAAATGTTCCATCGATGTAGTCACAGATCTTACCCTCAGGGATGACGATTACTTTTTGCTCGCGCATAATAAATACCTCCATATTTGACGGGAATGAGCGCTCCGCGCCGTCTGTATCTGTGCAAAGGGAAGGCCGGAGGGCTAACGCTGCGCCACAAGCAGCGCCTTCAGCGTTTTCCGGATCTGGTCCAATGCCTCGGGATGCGTCTCGATGAGCCGCACGATATCGGCGGGGATCTCGTTTCTGCCCTGTGCGGCGAGATCATAAAACCGATTTTGCCGGTCGCTGTCCTTGCCGGTTTTTTCTTCCAACACGGCGAGCATCCTGGTTTGAAGCTCGGTTGGAGGGGGCGTGGCCGTGAGAAGGTCATAGAAATACGGCTTTTTGATCTCCACGGCCCGGTAGAAGTCCTCCTGCGACATCCCTGCTTGCTTGATCTGCTCCACCAGGAACTGGCCGAACGCCGTTTTCTGCCGCCTTTTCACGCTGCTCCACCTCCTTTTTGTCTGTATGTTTACATACTAACATACTTTTTGACAAAAATCAACAATCGGGCGCAGGGGAAGCGGGGCGTTTTATGCGCGGGGAAGACCCTTCCTGCCCGCGAGAGAAAGACCGCGCCCGGAGAAATGAGCAGTTTCCGTAAAACAGGAAAACTCCCTTGACGTTTGGAGGTCAAGGGAGTTCCGCTTTGTATGCCGGGCTTGCCCGTATGGAAGTGCGCTATTTATGAGGACAATATGTCCAAAGCTGATTGTATGCTTCTTCATCGTTATCACACATAACAGAAACCAATGTCCCCGCCCTAATTGAAACAACGCCATTGTGAAACGATACAGACTCAATTTTCTCATATGGGATAGAAAAATGTTGTTTAGCAAGTGAGCGCGTATATTTTACTCCAGAAACATGGTCGCTATGTATTTCCAAATAGCATCGTTTTATCCCTATGCCGGCGGGCAGCAAAAAGGCGCCCATCAAAAGGAAAGCAATACCAGATATCAAAAATATTTGCCGTCCATCTTCCGTCAAAACGTAAACCTGCCCGTTGATGTATCCGGTCCTCTGATCCGTCCACACTATATTTCCCTCGCTGTCCCGATATCCCGACCTCATGGTCGTTTTTTCGTGTTTTGCTTCTCGGAGGACAAAGCAGGTAATGGAGCAAAGTAAAGAAATGATAGATAGCACGATAATAAAAATTGCCTTTTTCTTTGGAGCTTTTGATCTGTAGACAGCCGTTTCATTCATGTTCATTTCCTCCCCACAAATTTATAGAATTTATCCCAACCAAAAATGTGTTCTATGATCGACCCCTTTCCCAACAAAAAAGTGCGCAGCCGAAGCTACGCACCGAAAAATGCATGGCTCCGATTGCTGCGACACAATCCACATCCAATTCAAGCATGCGGTATAAGAGCCTGCATTTTTACCAAAAGCAAAAACGCACACTCGAATTGGAAAATATTTAGATTGTGTCGCAAGCCTAGTATAGCACGGGAAAATGTAAAAGTAAAGAAAAAACTGAGCCAAACAAGGACGTTTGGCTCAGCTATGCATATGATTGGGATCTTGTTTTACGGACAAAAGCCGCGTAGGCAGATCATGCGCATGTCAACCCAACAGCGTCGCCGCGATATGCGCGGCAAATGCGTCAAGCGTCTGGCCGATCGCGGGCAGGCGCTGCGCCGCGCCGGCGTCGTGCGCCGTCTGCAGCAGGCAGAAATTCGGCGGCAGCATCGCGGTCTTGTTCAGGCACATTGCGCCCAAGAGCTGCCGCGCCACAAGATCGCTGCCCGAGTAGCCGGAGACGACGACGCCAAAGAGATACTTTTGGAACAAATCCTGCTTGACAAGCAGGCTCGTCAGCCGGTTGAACAGCGCCGTCATGTTCGCGCTTACAGCGTCGTTGTAGTTTGGACACAGAAACAGCAGCGCGTCGCTTTGGGTGATGACGGGCAGCACCTCGCTCGAGAGCGTTCCGCCGTAAAAACACGTGCTGCTTTCGGCAAAGTGGGCGCACGCGGCGTACGAGCAGCCGCGGCAGTCGTAGATCGCGCCGTTTTGCAGGCAGATCTCGCGCGTGCCGATCGCATCCGGCAGGCGCGCAAGCGTCTCGCGGCCGAGCCAGACGGTGTTCGAGCGCTGGTTGCTCGACGCATGCAGCATGAGCAGCCGCGGCGCGCTGAATTTGGGCGGCGTAAAGGCGGATAGCCGCGCGGCCAGCCGGCCGATCTGATGCACGTACGTTTCATACCAGCCAAGCTCGAGCTGCCGCGCCAGAATGTGCTGATTATACAGCGAGGCCGTGCCTTCGACGAGCGGCTTTCCCATAAACGCACAGCCGGCAAGGTTGGCGGCCAGCACCAGCTCCTGCGCGGCCTGCTTGGTATACAGCTCTCCGCCGCCGTCGACCACGACCGCGCCCACGCAGCCGGAAAGGCAGCCGGGCGCGCGGCGCAGCGCGCGCAGCAGCGCGCAGAACGTCTCATCGGGACCATATTCGTCCACCGCCACGGCGAAAAGAAGGCGCTTGCCCGCGCCCTGCTCCACCAGGCGCGACGCGGGCAGCTCGCGCACGTCCATGGTCAAAAGCGCCTGCTGCAGCGCCTGCTCCAACCGCGCGCCGCGCCCGGCGCGCACCAAATACAGCCCGCTCATAGATAACGAAATTCGCGCAGCGCGCGATGCGCGTCCGCGATCCGGCGCATAAGCGCGGGGCAGATGTCCTCGCGCACGAGCTGCAGGCCCTGCCGCGTCATACGGCTGACGCAGCCGAAATACGCCCCGTCGAGCGGCACGGCGCCGTAGTGCGCCTCGCCGCGCGCCAGACGCAGGACGCTGACGGCGGCCGAGGAAAGCCCCGGCGCGAGATACGGCTTGAAGCCCAGCTCGCGCACGCGCAGATTCGCGGTCCTGGCCAGCTCGGTCAGGCGCAACGAGACGGATTCGTCATAGTCCTGCGCGAAGCTGTTGGCCGCGATCAGGCCCTCACCGTGCGGGCCGTAGACGCGGCCGTTTGAAAAGGATACGCCCTCTTTTCTCGCGTAGTACGCCGCGCGCGCGGCCATAACGCCCAGGCCGAAGCCCTGCACCTGCTCGGGCAGAAGCCCGGCAAAATCGAACTTGCCGGCCTCGTCGCGGTTGCTTTCTAAAAACACGCAGCGCGCCAGATGATCGACCGGGTCGGAGATCTGACAGAACACGCCCATGAATCGCGCCGCGCGGGCCAGGCGCGCGTAGTGCGCGAGCATCGCGCGGTTGGCCTCGTACTGCGCCATGCGCACGTCCGGTACGCCGCTTTTCAGGCCCGGCACGCCGCGCGAGGCCGTGAACAAAAACAGGTCGCAGTCGAATAGCTGCTCCTGCGGACAGAGCGTGACGCGCGGCATCACGCGGCCGTCGCAGTCGGGCAGCACCTGGTTCATCTCAAGCTCGTAGCGCGCGCACAGCGCCGGGTTGGGGTCATAGATCCGGATCTCAGCCAGCTCGCGGCCGAGCAGCGTCAGCCCCGTGAGCACCGTCCCGCCCACGTCGCCAAGCCCCGCCAGCGTCACGCGCAGGCCCGCGCGCCTGGCGGCGACGTGCGCCAGCAGGTAGCAAAGCGCGTTTTGAAATTCCAGGTTCAGTACGGTCGCGCCGCTTTGCGCCACGATAGACGCCAGCGCAGCCTGCGTCTGCGGCGCGGCTGCCTGGCACGGGCGCAGGCAGGCGGGCGATTCCTGCTCATACAGCTCGGGAAGACTTGCGATCTGAAACATGCCGCGGCTCGTCTCGGGCGCGCGGCGCACGAGAAATACCAGCGGCGCAAACGGCGCGTCCGCCGGCGCGCTGCCGGGCGGGAAGTCGGACTCGTGCGCGGCGCACAGGCAAAAATCGTTCCAACGCCTGTAGATCATTGTGATGTTCCCTCCTTGCGGCAGAGCTTGTCGATCTGCGCCAGATCTTCTTCCAGATACGCCGAGGCCGGCAGGCTGAAATCGTAGCGCATGCACGTGCCCTTGTCGGGCAGGCGCGGCTGCTGCAGCGCCTCGCCGAGACGGCGGATGGAAAGGGCGGTGCTGAAGACGCGCTGGTGCTCCTGCTCGAGCACGGTCATGATCGCCTTTGCGTTTTGAAGCGCCGTGCGCGAGAGCGCGCGCACGCCGGCTTCGGGCGCGTCGGAGAAGAAGTTCGGATAGTCGTACGGCAAAATGAGGTTTACCGACGGCAGCATATGCTCTTGTATGGCGCGGCCGGCCACGCTGTCGCCGCCCAAAAATGGATACAGCAGGCTCTCGGTGACCCAGTAGTGCAGGTTGGGAATGAAATACTCGCACTCGGCCTGCCGGGACTGTACGCGCATGAGATCGCGGCCATAGCCGGACATGACGGCGACGATGATTTTTGCCGTCTGCAGCCCGGCGGCACGCAGGACCTTGTCGAGCTTTTCGATGCGGTAGCCCTTGTGCAGCAGATCGTCGACCAGCAGCACCGGCCGGTCAAAGGATTTGAGCGTCCGGACCTGATTGGGCAGCTTAGAGTAGCCGGGATATTCCTGGATCTCAAAGCTGCGCAGGTCCTGGCTGAAGCACTTTTCCACATGCAGCGTCTTGGTGACGGTGTTGGGCACGATCTCGTCGGAGAAGATCTTGCCGTACGGCACGCACATATACGGTCCGAGCCGCCGCATGCCGGGCGGCACGTTCTGTACGCCGTTGATGGCCTCGATGCGTTCGACCAGCGCCTGATTGAGCATCTCGGTATCGAACGCCAGCAGAAGCTTGCCCGGGAACATGGCGTTCAGCGCCCGGCGCAGCTGCGGCCGCGTGCGCGCGACCGCGTCCTTGACGGCCTGCGCGTCGCGGTGCGGGGCCTTGATGGCCAGCATTACGTCCTGCAGCAGCATCACGGGCGAGCGCATGTCGACGAACCAGATGTCCTCGTGCTCTGCCGCCGCGATGAAGCCCAGCTGCTCGAGCGCGTGCCGAAGCGCCGCGTCTGACGCCTCGCACCGGCAGATGGCGTATGTGTGTCCGCCCTCGAGACTGCGCGCCAGAAGCTCGTTGAGCAGCATCCGGCACGTCTGCTCGCGCTCCGGCGACTCACAGCGCAGTGCGTCGACGAACAAGATCCGGCCCGATGTGCGCTGGCGCACATAGCTCGCGGCTCCAATGGAGCCGAGCGCGTCGTACAGCTCGTCGACCACGATCGTATGCCCGACGACCCAGCCGACGAGCAGATCCGGCCTTGCGTGCAGGCTGACCGCCAAAGGCGCGGATCTGCCGCGCAGCAGCCGGTTCATCGCCTCGGGCAGCTCCGGCCCGGGCGCGCAGCTGCGGCGGTAGAACAGCGCCTGCTGCTGCAGCACGTTTTTGTGCTCGGGCGCGCGGACGTACAGCCCGGATTCGTAGATGAAGCTCTGCACCACGGGATCGACCAGCATCGAGATATCGAGCTTGCGGTCGATCGACTCGCGGATGCGCGTGGAGCTGACCGTTTCGTAAAACGGCGGCAGCGACAGCAGAAGCAGCTTGCCGCGGATGCAGCTTTTCAGCTTCTGCGCCGTTTCGCCGGATTCATTGCGGCAGAAGATGATGTGGTTATAGTCGGCCGCCGAGCCGCGCGCGGCCGTATGGTAGGCAGACGCGCCCCAGATGACGTCGCTGCCCGCCACAAGATACACCTCGCGCCCCGGCAGCAGCGTCTGCAGCCGGACCAGATCGGCGGGGTTGGCGATGTTGATGGGGATATCGTCCGGGAACAGGTATGTGTCGGCCTGGTCGGCCACGGAGATGCTCACGATCTGCCGCCGCAGCAGCTTCGGCAGCGTCTTTTTGCTCCATGAGAATTCGTCCACCGCCAGATAGACCTCGAAGCCCAGCGCGCGGATCTGCTGGACGATCTGCTTGTGCCCGTTTGAAAACGGGTCGAACGTGCCGGGGAAGAACGCGGCGGGCTTTTCCGCCGGGAACTGGAACGGACCCAGCGCGACCTCGGAGCGCACGATATACCGGTAGAGGTGGTTGAGCATGGCCGCACGGCTGAAAAACGTCAGCTCGCCCGCGTGCGGCTCGCACAAAATGCCGAGCAGCTTTTTGTGCAGGCGGACGAACATGTCGTGCCGGCGCGCAAGGCTGATGCGCTCGCGGCCGAACACGTCGCGGCAGAGCACGCAGAGCGCCGTCTGGTGTACGGTGGGTTCGTAGTGGCTGATGCCGGTCATGAGGATGCCCAGCATGCGGTCGGCGATCTCCTGCTCGTCTTCGGGCAGGGCGCACAGCGCCTCGCCCAGCGTGTGCAGCGCCACCTGCGCCGGACGCACCGAGGCCGCGCGCGCCAGATTTTCAAGATAATCCACGGTCTCGCGCAGCTCCTTGTCAGGCAGCAGGCACATGAGCCGGCCGAGATACGGCGGGATGAAGCGCGAGATCTGCTCTTGTCCCGTTTCCAGCTCGCGCATGAGGTCGATGGAGATCTCGTTGATCTGGTCCACGCTCAGCCGCGGCGCGAGCGCGAGCAGATGCTCGCCCGCCGCCTCGCGCACGGGCAGATGCTCGCTGACCGAGAGCAGGTTCGACAGGTGCAGCGCCGTATGGAACAGCGCCGACGTGTTCTGCTCGGCGCTGCGGCAGAGCATCTGGATCTGTGCGAGCTTGACGGTCCAGTGTACGGCGTTTTTGAGGTTCGACAGGTGCATACGCGACGACTGCCGCGCGTTCAGCGGCGTGAACGGCCCGTCCAAAATGCGGCACCGGGCGTAGCAGAGCGCGTCATAGTGCTCGCCCTCCGGCGGCACGCAGGCGCGCGCGATGCGCTCGGCCTCGGCCGCGGTGTCCGGCCGCTGCTTTTTCAGCCGCAGCAGAAGGCTCATCACGATCATCTGCAGCCGCGCCTCGCCGTTTTGCAGCAGCGCCTCGAGCCGGCGCAGCAGCGCCGGCAGATCGCCGTCTGCGATCGTCTGGCACGGCACGTGGCACAGCGCGTCCACGAGCACGAAGCAGTCGCCCTCATCCTCGCGCTCGAGCGCCTGCAGCAGCGGCTGCAGAAGCTCCGGCGTCTGCGCCGGTTCGCAGCTTTCAAACAGCGCCTCGCAGATGGTCTTGAGCGAGTTTGAGATGCGCATGGCGTGCTTGGGCGAAATTTTTCGGTCCGGGTGCAGGCACAGCGCGATATACTGCCGCCAAAGCTGTACGGCGTCGCTCAAAAGCGCGCTCATGGCCGGGGTGATTTCGCCCTCGCGCGCGCCGGCCGGGCGCTCTTTGCGGTATTTCGGGCCGCTGTTGGCCAGGATCGTGCCCATGATCTGCCCGGCCGTGCGGCGCACGTCGCCGTCGGGGTGCATGAGAAGCTCGTACAAAAGTAGCAGCGTCTTGCGCTTGTTGCCGCTTGTCATGTACGTATTGTATTCCTGCAGCAGCAGAAGATACGTGCGGATGCGCTGCAGATTCTTTTCGCTCTTGGCCTGCTCGAGCAGCTGCTCAAGCGATTTGTCCGTGCTCACCGTGCGCATGAGGCGGATGCTGCCGCGCAGCGTCATGCTGCACAGCGCCTGCAGCGCCTGCCCGGACGACATGAGCGAGGGGGCGGTCTCGTCCGGCGGCAGCAGCGCGTCGCAGGAAAGCTCGGTCGGCACGCCGCGGCTTTTCAGCAGGCACTCGAAATCGTGCAGCTTTTCATACACGCTTCGGTAGCGGGCCTGTTTTTCCTCGGTCATGTCGCTGAGTTTGGAAAAGATGATCGCGTACGCCTCGGCCAGCGTATAGATGCGCACGTGCTCGCGCCCGTCACCATCTCGCGCGCCGCGCACGCGGAAGTCTGCGTAGATGAGCAGCAGCGACTCCACCGGCAGATTCTCAAATTCCAGATCCCAGGTCGAATGGTTGGCCGACACATGGCCGGTCTCGGGCATCTGGTTTTCGCTGAACCACTGCCAGGTGTAGTAGTAGTGCAGATACGGGATGCGCTTGGCGTCGGCGCCGCGGCAGCCGAATTTGCCGATGTCGTGGCCCAGCGCGGCGGCGCTCACCAGCGGCAGATCGACCTGAAAGCCCGCCTCTGCCGCCAGTTTTGCCGTGTGTACGGCGACGTTGTGCACGCCGATGGTGTGCGACGCTGGGTCAAACGGCTGCACCTCGCGGCCGATGCGCATGAGCGCGAGATAGTGGCTCTCGGCCACAGCGCGCGCGAAGCGGCGGTACTCCTGCTGGACGCGGCTGCCCTGACACTCCGGCGGCTCAAGCGCGATCAGATCGGTCAGCGGATCGAACGGGCCGCAGTCTTGTTCCAGCACGCACTCGAGCGCCGCCAGATACGCCGTCTCGGCCGGTGAAAGCACGGGCCGCGGGCAGCCCGGCAGGGGGAACATGCGCTCGGTCAGGCGCACGTAAAGCGCGCGCAGCCACGCCGTGCCGTCTTCGGTATCGGAAAGGCCCAGCGCGCCGCGCATGAGCGCGAGCGTTCTTTGGCACGCGTCGGGCGCGTGGCCCGAGATCGCGCAGAGCGCCGCAAGCGCATCGCCGGCGGATAACAGCGCGCGCATGGGCGCGTCTTCCTCGGCCATGCGCGCAATGCGCGCGGCAAGCGGTTCAGGATTGATGCAGGATCTTTGCATGGCGCACCTCGTCTGCCGCGCAGCGCGCGGCGATAGTTTTCCCCTATTTTACCACGGCCGCGGCTTTTTTTACATATAAATCTGCGCCGGGCGCGAAACTTTTTGCTTGCAGGCGCGCTCGATTCGTGCTACGCTCATATTGCGCCGGGAAAGGCCGGCAGCAAATGCAAGGGGGCGCCGCTATGCAGCCGCCGCGTGTACGCATCCGCGACATTGCCGACGAACTGGGGCTGAGCACGGCTACGGTCTCCAACGTCATCCACGGAAAGCTCGACAAGGTCTCGGATGAGACGGCCCGCCGCGTGCAGCAGCTTTTGGAAAAGCGGCGGTATATCCCCAATATGGCGGGGATCCTGCTTGCGCAGAATAGCTCTGGCATCATTGGCGTGGCCGTGCTCGACCACGAAAAATATGCCGCCAGGCCGCTGGCCGACGATTTTATTGCCAGCGCGCTCAACGATCTGGCGCGCGAGATCAGCCGCGCGGGCAAGTTCATGATGCTCAAGACCGCGCGGAAGACGGACGAGCTGATCGCGTTCGCCTCGATGTGGAATATGGAGGCGCTGGTGCTCATCGGCTTCTGCAGGCAGGACTATGTGCGCCTGCGCGAGCATATGCGCATCGGGCTTGTGGCCTATGACGCGGCGGGGGACATGCCGCCTGGCAGCTGCGCGATCGGCATCGACGATTTTGGCGGCGGCCGGCAGGTGGGCGAGCATTTCCGCGCGCTCGGCCACCGGCGCGCGCTGTGCATCGCTGACAATGACGAGCATGTCGACCACGCCAGAAGAAGAGGCTTCGCCGCAGGCTTCGGCCCCGGGGCGGATTTCTGGCAGATCCCCATGGACGCGGGCGAGCGGCTGCGCTTTTACGAGGCGCGTCTTCGCGCGCTTCTGACGTATACGGCGGTGTTCGCCGTGTCGGACGTGTACGCGTTCGAGCTGATGCGCTTTTTGACCGCGCACGGCGTGGCGGTGCCGCGGGATATTTCCATCGCGGGCTTTGACGATACGCCGGCCTGCACGCGCGTGTATCCCGCACTCACGAGCGTCCGGCAGGACAGCCTCGCGCGGGCGCAGCTGGCGATGGAGTGCATCGCGCGGCTGCAGCGCAGCGAACAGCCGCAGCCCCAGCTGCGCCTGCCCGTACAGCTGATCGTGCGCGATAGCACGGCGGCCGCGCGCGTAAAATAGGCGTTTGCGCGCAGAAATTGTGAAATCCTCATAATTTCTGCACGCAATTTTTGTTCATGGTTATGCGTTTAACTTTTGACTTGCGGCCGCCTGCGGCCTATCATGGAGGTGCCGGCAATCTATTGTAGGAGGCAGTTTTATGACCCCAAAAGAATTGGTGGCGCGCTTTTTTCAGGCGGGCTACACCGAACGCGACTATGATTTCATTTTGCGCTGTATGGCGGACGATTATTTGGATCACAGTCCTGCCGCAGCGCGCAGCGGCGCGGGCGCGGCCGCGATTTTGCGGCAGGTCGCGGCGCAGTTTTCCGGCTTGACGGCAGAGCTTCTCGACGTCTTTGCAGAAAACGATAAGGTCGCGGCGCGCGTGCGCTTTACGGGCGTACACACGGGCGAATATATGGGCGTCGCGGCGACCGGCGCGCGCGTGGAATTTGAGGCGCTGGAGTATTTTCGCGTCGAGCGCGAAAAGATCGCCGAATCGTGGGGCTACTGGCCCGATATGGACATCAAGCGGCAGCTGTTGGCCGCGCGGCGATAGGCAGGCCCGCCATGCAGACGCAGCGCGGTTTTTTCCGCTCGGTATGCGCCATTGCCGTCCCCGTCACGCTGCAGAGCATGCTGCAGTCGTCGTTTTCCGTCGTCGACCAGATCATGATCGGCCGTCTCGGCGGCGTGAGCGTGGCGGCCGTGGGGCTGGCCGGTAAATTTTCTTCGATCTACTCCGTGATCGTCGGCGCGATCGCGGCCGTGGCGGGCATCATGCTCTCGCAGTATCTTGGTCAGAAAGAACAGGCCGAGGTGCGGCGCAGCCTTCGCGTGAATCTGCTGCTGGCGCTGGCGCTGGCTCTGCTATTCACGCTGGCGAGCGTTGTGTTTCCGCTTCCGCTCATGCGGCTGTACATGCGCGATGAGCAGACGTGTCTTGTGGCGGCAGCGTATCTGCGCATCATCAGCGCCACGTTTTTGCCCATGGCCGTGACGTCGATGCTCGCGGCGTTTCTGCGCTGTACGGACCGGGCGCGGCTGCCGCTGTATGCGGCGCTGGCGGCGGCGGTGTGCAACACGCTGGGCAACTATGCGCTCATCTTTGGGCATTTTGGCTGTCCGGCCATGGGCGCGCGCGGCGCGGCGATCGCAACGGCGGCGTCGCAGGCGGTGAACCTGGTGGTGCTGCTGGCGCTCTATTCGCGCGCGCCGCTGCCGAAGGCGGCCGCGCCCGCCGGGCGCTTTCACACACGGCAGTACTGCGCGATGCTGCTGCCGGTGCTGGGCTGTGAATTTCTCTGGAGTCTGGGCGAAAACGTCTACGCGGCCATCTACGGCCACTTGGGCGCCGGCGCGAGCGCGGCCATGACGCTGACGAACCCCATCCAGAGTCTGATGATCGGCGCGCTGTCGGGTCTTTCGCAGGCAGCGGGCGTCATCATCGGCATGCGCCTTGGCGAGCGGCAGGAGGACAGCGCCTATCGCCAGAGCAAGCTCCTGATGGTCTATGGCCTGTTCGGATCGCTGCTATTGTCTGCGGCGCTGCTGCTGGGAAAGGATTCGTATGTGCGCATCTACCATGTTTCGTCCGAGATCCGCGCCATGACGGCGCAGATCCTCACGGCATATGCGTGCATCGCGCCGGTAAAGGTGCTCAACATGATCCTCGGCGGCGGCATTTTGCGCAGCGGCGGCAAGACGCAGCTGGTCATGTGGATCGATCTGAGCGGGACATGGCTGGTCGGCGTGCCGCTGGGGCTGATGGCGGCGTTCTGGTGGGGCCTTCCGGTGGCGCAGGTGTATTTTATTTTGTCGCTTGAGGAGTGCGTGCGCCTTGCCATATCGCTTTTGGTGTTCCGCCGCCGGACGTGGATGCACCGGCTGCAGGCAGATTCGTCCGCGTGCGGATAAGATACGGCGCGCTACATAAAATTTCATATACCCCTACTTGAAAAAAGTGGCTTCCCTTTTTCACGGCAGTGTGCTATCATAATGTGCAATTGAACAGCGCCGCCGCGCCTGTGCGCGCCCTGTTCGCCGCAACACCCGCGCCGCCGTGAGGTCCATTCCGAAAAAGGAGAGAAAGGTTATGAAATATTCGTCCAAAGCGCATCGCTGTTTCCAGTCTCCCATGCGTAAATTCCATCCGTATGCGGTCGCGGCGGCGGCGGCAGGCAAGACGATCTATCATCTGAACATCGGCCAGCCGGATATCGAGACGCCCCCTGCGTTCTTCGAGTCCATCCGGAATTTCCATCAGCCGGTGCTGGCGTACGCGCCGTCGCCCGGCCTGCCGGAGCTGATCGACGCCGTTGTTGCGTATTATCAGAAGATCGGCGTGGCGCTCACGCCCGACGACGTGCTCATCACCACCGGCGGCAGCGAGGCGCTGCAGTTTATCTGCAACTGTATTCTCGACGACGGCGACGAGATCGTCATCCCCGAGCCGTTTTATTCCAACTACAACACCTTCATATCCGCCGCAGGCGCGTCGATCCGCCCGATCCATACCCGGCCCGAGGACGGCTATTTCTACGCCGAGCGCGAAAAGATCGAGGCTGCGATCGGTCCCAACACCCGCGCCATCCTCATCACAAACCCCGGTAACCCCACCGGCACGGTGCTCACACGCAGCGAAATGCAGATGCTGCTGGACGTGTGCGTGAAGCACGATATCTTCCTGGTGGCGGACGAGGTCTACCGCGAGTTCGTCTATACGGATGAGCCGCTGGCGTCGTTCGCGCAGCTGCCGGGCGGCGAGGAGCATGTCGTGCTCATCGACTCGGTGTCCAAGCGGTTTTCCGCCTGCGGCGCGCGCGTCGGCTGCATCATCAGCCGCAACCATGCGCTGATGGCGCAGGCGCTCAAATTCTGTCAGGCGCGGCTGTCGGTCGCTACGCTCGATCAGGTCGCGGCGGCGGCGCTCTACAGTGTCGGCCCGGAGTATTTTGCGGCCGTGCGCGCCGAATATAAGCTGCGCCGGGACACCGTGGTCAGAAAGCTGGCCGAGATCCCCGGCGTGGTGTGCCAGTGTCCGAAGGGCGCGTTCTATCTGATGGCGGCGCTGCCCATCGACGACGCGGAGAAGTTCCAGCAGTGGCTGCTCGAGGAATTTGACGACAACGGAGATACCGTCATGTTCTCCGCCGGCTGCGGCTTCTACCAGTCGAAAGAACGCGGCCGCAACGAGATCCGCATCGCGTATGTCAAAGAACAGCATGTGCTCGAACGCGCGATGGATCTGCTTGCACTTGGCATCGAGCAGTATCACGCGGCGCAGAAATAACAAGCGCAGCCCCGCCGGAAGACCCCGGCGGGGCTGTTCAGTATGGCGGCGTATTGCGCGTCCTCGGCCGGAGCTGCGGCGCGGAGCCTGCGCCGGCAAGACGCAATCCGCCTGATTCACGTGCAAAAGCGCCCCGCCATATGGCGGGGCGCTTTTGCGCGCTTACGGCGTGCCGGGGAAAAATGTGGGGTCGTCCGTGCGTTCAAGCAGGTAGTCGATGGAGACGTGAAAATAATCCGCAAAGGCAATGAGCGTCCGATAGTCCGCCTCCCGCTGGCCGTTTTCATATCGGCTGATGCTGTTCTGGTTCATATTCAGATCCATTGCCAACCGGAGCTGGGAAATGCCGTATTTTTTTCTGAGCTGTTTTAACCGCATATGGTAGCTTCCTCTGACGATTTTTTGCTTGACATTAATATACCAATCTGGTATGATCTAAATATCCCGTTTTGGTATATCCAGACGGAACAAAACTATTTTGGAGGGAAAAAAGATGCAAAAACTGTTGACAGGCAAACAGGGACTGCGGCGGCTGCTGAGTCTCATGCTGGCGATCGTGCTGGTGCTCAGCGTGACGGCGCTGCCGGTCCTGGCGGCGAACAGCGTCACAAAGCAGGTCGCCAACAAGGGCGGATCCCTGGCGAACATGACAAAGGTCAAGGCGACGTCCGGCAAGGGGCTTTTCTACAGCTGGGGATGGAAGAAAACGACGGTTACGATACAAAATACCGGCAGATACCCGGTCAATGTCTATGAAGTGACGCAGGCGGGCAGCCTGATCTACTTGGGGCAGCTGCACCGGGGCCAGAGCTGGCATCGGACGCTCTCAGGCAGCGGCAGGACCACGACGTTCTACTTCCAGCGTGTCACCAGCACAACCTCCGTCCGTGTCGGCGTAAACGCCGGTTCGGTCTCATAAGGGGCATTCCAGCAAAAAAGGACGCGGCATCGCGTCCTTTTTGCTTGACTTTTTGCGCCTATGCTGTAGAATAAATGCCAAACGCCGGTCTGACAGGCTCGGCCATAGCCGCTTTGCGGCAGACAGTTCGCAACCATCCTGTCTCTAAACAAAACTAGGGATCGCCGTAAAAACGGCGGATGGGCGCGCTGCGCCCATTTTTTGTCCCCAAACGGAGGGAAAACGTATGAAAAAACTCACAACAAGACAGATCGCCCTGAACGGCGTCGTCGCGGGGCTATACGCCGCCGTCACCATCCTGACGGCCTCGTTCGCCTACGGCAACATCCAGTTCCGTCTCTCGGAATGCCTGTGCGTGCTGGTGTGCTTTGAGCCGACGCTCACCGTGGGCCTCACGCTCGGATGCTTGATCGCGAACCTGTTCTCGACGGTGTCGGTGCTGGATATCGTCGTCGGCACGGCGGCGACGCTGCTGGCGTGCCTTTTGACGGTGAAGATCCAAAAGGCGCTGCTGGTGCCGCTGCCCACGATTTTGTGCAATGCGATCATCGTCGGCGCGATGCTGGCCTGGGTGCTGGCCCCGGAGAGCTTCTGGACGAGCTTTTTGATCTTCGGCGCCGAGGTCGGCGCGGGCGAGGCGGCGGTTTTATATCTGCTCGGCGTGCCGCTGTATCTGTTTGTCAAAAAGACG
>CAZWKZ010000022.1:0-20003 GCA_964633935.1 uncultured Oscillospiraceae bacterium
GCTCGATGAGCCAATACTCTTGAGATTTTTCTGCCGGCAATTCGATGTCAAACTCCACATAGCCGTTTTGATCGGTCTGCTTCCAGTCGGTGGATTCCTGCTCGCCCGGCAGGCAGAGCTTGAACGCGACGTTTGGCATCGCCGCGCCTGTCATGCTGTCGATCTTTTCCAGGCGCACCTTGAGGGGGATCGGTTCGTTTTCCAAACGGAAGGAGAAGTAGAACGAGCCGTTATCGCCGGTCTGGCGGCTCTGCTGCGACAGCGGTTGTCCTTGCGCAATAAGCGTACTGTCGGCATTTACCTTGGCAGCGTACATACTGGCTGTGACTGGTCCGTCCTGCTCGTCTGGCGTAATGGTGATCACCCACGGGCCTGCAGAATGATAGCCGGGCGGCGTTTTGTCCTCATAGAGCCAATACGAGTAAGAGTTTCGCTCGTTATTGTTTACGAGATGCTTGATCGGGAATTCTATATCGCCATTATCGTCCGTGACAGATTCGGACGGCGTAACGTTCAGCTTCGTTTGGGGGTCATACAGACGGAAGGTGACGTCCGGCAGGGGCAGGCCCGTCTCGCTGTCGACCTTGTGGATGCGCAGCGTGTCCTTCTGATTGGTGAAATTCTCAATCGGAAGCTCGATCAAAAGATCGCCGCTCTCATTTTCAGTGAACGTTCCAGTCCAAACAGGTGTAGAGGATAATTGCTCTAATGTACCCTTTTCATGCCCGTCTCGTGCGGAATATAAGGAAACATCCCAATTCTCATGCCACCTCTGAATATCAATGATCCAAGGCCCGCCGGTTTGGTAGTTGGGGTACGGCATCTCCCACAGCCAGATCGAAGTGGTTGCCTGATCTTCGTCATTCAGGAGAACATCAAAGGTTGCAGTTCCGTCCTGCTCTGTGAAGACATAGTCATAGCCGTTACGACCCGCATAAGTCCAATGGAATTCAACACCAGCGAGTGGTACGAGGCTTTCGCCGTCTGTCTTTGCAATGCGCAGCTGTTGTGGATGCGGAATGGGAGTATTCTTAACGGTGTACGAGAACTCAAGGTATTGATTAGAAGGAGAGACCAGCTGTGTGCTCAAAAGCGTGGATTGAATAAGTACATTATTTTGTTTATCTGCCAAATAGAACTTTGCAGTACAGGCGTCCGAGTCGGAACCCGTAATCTCAATGATCCACGGGCCTGCAGGCTGATAGCCTTCCGGCGCTTCTGTTTCTTCTAGCCAGAAGGTGCATGTTTCGCCGGCGTCCGGCGCTTCGCAGAGTGCAAAGGAGGCGATCCCGTCAAGACCGGAGGTTCTTTTGACCACCACGGAGGGCGTTTCCGCATTGCGCAGTGTAAACGTGGCGCCGGACAAGGGCTTTCCTGTGCTGCTGTCGACCTTTGTCACATCGAGATACATCGGGTAATTCCGCGTCTTTTCCGTATAGTTCTGGAACGAGGTGTCTTTATCCTTGCGCCGCAGAAGAACTGTTGCCGGCTCGTTATATTTCAGTGCGTCTTGAATCACGCATACGGAAGCGTCCGTATCGCCGCTGCCGTAGGGATAATCATCTGTGTTGGAGAGGGAAACCTTGATGTTTGAGACATAAATATAGTGTAAGTCTATACTGCCGCTGCCGTCCGGCCGCTGCAGCGTCGTGTCGACTTTTGTGACGGTGACATCCAGTTGGTAGACCGTTTGATCGAAGTGCCAGAAATCCGCACCCGCATCCTCTGCCGATATATCGGATTTCGGCTCCTCCATCACATAATAGGTATACGTTCCTGTCGCGGCTTCTTGCTCTGCATAGGAGATGTCGAAGCAGACCTTTCCTTCAGCGTTGTTCTTGCTGGACTGGATCAGCGCAGTAGGATCGTAGGTAAGCTTGCCATTGGTGGCTTTCGTGGGCGCTTTCGACAGAAGCAGGAAGTTGAACTGTCCGCTCTTTGGCAGCGATGTTGTGTCGTCTGCGGCAAGTACCTGCTTATCCAGATTGATGGTCAAGCCCGGCGCAAAGTAAGCCTCTTTCGGGTTGCCGATCTGCAATTGCCCGTTCGACAAGATGCCGCCGCCGTTGGTCCCGGAATAGTTGCCGGTGATGAAGACCTGCGCCTGTTGCAGCGCGATGTTTTTGGCCTCAGCGGTTGGGTGTGCGGTCAGGGCGGTTTGGCCGGAAAAAGCAGTAATCTTCTTGATTTCGACCTTATATCCGGAGGTGGCGGAGTTGGTGCCGACCCAACCGGCATACTGTTCACCCAGCATGTTGGCAGAGAGTACACAGGACCTCACAGTGAAGAAATCAGTATAGTTTTCGTCTAGAACGTCAGGTCTATAGCGCGATTCATCGGTAGACCAGTTGTTAGACGACCTGTTTTCGTCCCACAATATGTTAGCATTCGCCTTGTTGTCAAAGATCGCTGCGCCGCCGTCTTTGTCCGTAAATGCTACGACGTCGCCCGTTGGGCAGCCGGCGACGCCGCCGCCGAAGTCGTTGGCTGTATTGCCGACAATATACGGCTTATCCAGATCCAGACTGAGCCATTCTGAAAGAATAAGTCCGCCGCCGCCCCAGATAAAATCAGAGTCCAGTACATTGTTGGTAATATAGCCGCCAGAGATGCTGTGGGTTTCATACTTTGTCGCATCATCGTAGGCATAGTTGTCCTTGTCACCGTAAAGCCGACGCTCAAGGCGGATACCGGCACCGCTGCCGCGGAAGGTATAGTTTGATGCGACCTTGCCGCCGGTCATGGTAAACTGCTTGCCGGCAAAGCCGATGCCGCCGCCGGCAGCGTAATTTGAATAGTTGCCGGTGATGGTGGCGCCGCCACTGATATTTAACGTACTGGTCCTGCCCCACTGCGCGATACCGCCGCCCATATAATACGTTCCGATATCATCCCTGATGCCATCGCAGTTTATGCGGTTGTTGGTAATAGAACCGCCGCTGATCTCTGCCGTGGCCTCATTGATGCACACGCCGCCGCCCAGCAGATTTTCTTCTCTGACAGATCTGTTATCGGGGTCATCGGGATCAAACGGGGTGATACTTACACTTGAGACCAGATTGCCGGCAATGGTGCCGCCGGACATGGTGAAGACGCCGCCTTCTTTGTATACGCCGCCGCCGCGCGCGGCGATATTGCCCGCGATCACGCCGTCTGTGATGTTTAATGTGCCGCCGATAGAACGGATCGCGCCGCCGTACTGGCTGTATTTCGCTACGTTATTGCCATCTCCGCTTGTCAGCCCGCCTTTATCATTGCCGCAGAAATAGCCGCCCATGATATTGACGGTGCCGTACTGCGCCAAAATAGAGGTTTCGCCATAGGTGTTTGTGAAGCGTCCGCCCGAGATTGTTAAGGAAGCGCCTGATTCCACGCCAATCAGACAAACTGGCGCAGCCTGGGCGGTGCATTGAATCGCGCCATAGTCTGGAAGCTTGACAATGTTCTGTTTACGCGTTTCTGAAGTATAGCCTCCGTTGGCAGTGCTTTCCGTAACATAGTATGTTAGCACCTTGCCTTTTACTTCGTAGTTTGCCAGACTGCCCACCATGGCTCTGAAGCCCTCTGGATCATTCTCAAAAGATGGAACAGAAAGACCGAAAGTCGCCTTGATCGGAGCGCCGCTGCTGTCTTTGATGGTCAAATTGCCGGTTCTGCCGTTATTTTTTATGACACGAATTGGAGAGTCGCCATTGTATGTGCCGCCCGTCCAGGTGAGCGTATGTCCGTTCAGATCGAGCGTGACTTTGTCCGTAACTACAATTTGCGAGCTGAAGGTAACATCTGCTGGAAGCGTATAGTCCCGACCCTCCTGCAGCGCAGTGCGCAAGTCTTCCGCGTCGTCGGCTGCCAGCGGCGTGACGCTATAGGTCGAGAAGTGGTCTGTATCCAACTGGACGCTGCCGTTTTCGTCGAGCGCGGCGTGCATATCGGTAGCCTCGTCCGCCTGCTCGTCGATGTGATAGACCTTGAAGTCGACGGCCTCGTCGGCAAAGCCGCTGAACTTCAGCGTCAACGGGCCGGTAGGCTCGATCTGCTCTTCGCCATGCCACAGGCAGACGTCAAAGAGGTAGTTCTTTTCCGCGCTCAGCCCTTCTTCGGCCAGCGCCTGCCGACACAGCTGGTCGGCCTGCTCGTTCTGAAGCTCCGCCGCTGTCAGCGTGATCTCGTCGGCGGGGTAGGGCAGCGCGTCCGCCGCGCCGGAGACGGTCACGGTGACGCCGCTTTCGGTCTGCGCGGTCAGGACAAAGTCAAACTCCTCCTGCGCAGGGTCGAGGCAGGCGTCTGTGTGGATATGCTCGTCCAGCGTGCACGCGCGCATGCCGCAGGCGGCCGAATGCGTGTGCCCAGTTTTGCCGCAGTAGAAGCTCTGCTCCGGCAGCTGCGCATAGCCCAGGATACGGGCATCGAGCGCATCGTATTCGGCGGTCCGCACGGCGTTGGCGTTATTGCCCTCGATGGTGCAGACCTTGGCTGTTTCCGTTTCCGTCGCCGGAATATAGGCCGTCACAAGGCCCACATGGTCGGAAACGCCGCTGCCGTCGCTGCTGAAGAAGATCAGATCGCCGGCTGCGGGAACCGGCCCATCCGGCGCTGCCGAATCAGCTTCAAAATAGCGTTCCTGCTTGCGCAGAAGCGCGATCCAGGTTTCGCAGTTCTGCGCAAGCGGCATATCTGCCTCCGGCACGCCCGCATAGTGCAGGCAGAACGAGACGAACATCGCGCACCACTCGCCGCAGTCATCGCCATACCAGGCGCCGTAGCGCGTGTAGCCATTCGCGTTCCCGTCGCCATCCAGCACAAAGTTCCGGCTGCTCTCGCTATAACCCAATTGGCTGTATGCTACCGTCAGGATATCCTGACGGTATTCGCCTGACAGGCGAATACCATAAAGCGTTGCCTCCCACTGCTCCTGCGTCTCAACGTCGGCGTTGGGATCACTGACCGGTTCGGACGCGTCTTCTGTGTAGCATGCTTCCGTATGTACATGTTCCTCCAGCGTGCAGGTGAGTACGGTTTCTTCTGACTCGGCCTGCATGACCTGGAAGCAGTCGTCCGTATGGCGGTGTGCGCGCGTTTCCAGCATGCCGCAGACGAGCGCGCCGCTGTCGTAACAATCGGCTGTGTGCGTGTGTACCGCGATCTGCGGCAGCTGGCATGTTGGCGCATCTGCGGCGGATGTGTAGCAGTCGCTTGTATGCGTGTGCGTATAAATCTCGGGCAGCTGGCAGACGAGAGTTCCGTCTGCATCATAGCAGCTGGCGTCATGCACATGCACGATGTAGTCGGCATAACCGCATAGCAGCGAGCCGTCTGCGCCGTAGCAGTCTGGACTGTGCTGGTGTACATCCAAACTGTCAAGACTGCACGAAAGCACGGAATATGTGCTTGGCTCGGCCGGCCCATAGCACGCCTGTGTGTGCGTGTGCTCTTCGATGCCGCATAAAGGCTCTTTGTTCAGCGTGATGGCCGGCAGGACCAGCGCATATGTCGTAACGAAGACGACAATGCAGGCCAATGCACCGACGATCTTTACCCACGTCCTCCGGCGGCGGTTGCGTGAGGCAACCTCCATCGTATCGTTTTTCTCTCTTTCCATGTCTACCCCCGAATAGCTTTTCTGCGCCCAATATCGTATCTACAGAGATTCGACTTGTCGAACTCATATCCGCTATGTGATTGCCGGCGTTTGCCTGTGCAAACGGGAAAACTGGGGAAATTTCGGCGCCGGCGCAAAAAAGAAATTATTTTCAAGTATATCACAGCGGCGGCCCAAGTTCAACCAATTTTGAAAAAAGTAGGAAAAAGAGGAAAAAGGAGGAAAAAAGGGAAAGCGCGAAAAAACGATGCCCCCTGCGCTGCCAAACGCGCAGGGGGCATCGTATGAATGCAGTGAGAAAAGAAGCTGCGTCAGTCGCCGCTTTCCAGCAGCGGGCGGACGACGCCGCACGCTTCAAAGCGCGTGTCGCGCGAGTCGGTGAGGAACACGACCTGCGCGGCCGTATCGCTGAGCGTGCCCTGCATGGAATCGACGAGGCCGGACACCTCGGCCGGATCGTCGGCCCAGACGAAGATGCGGTCGGCAAACGCCGCCACGCCAGATGACTGTGTGCCGAAGCAGACGCGAAGGCCGGTTCCAAAGAGGTTGTCTTTGAGATTCTCCGCCGCGTCAAGTATCGCGCCGTCGCGCGTGATGGCGTCGGTGGTCCAGGCGATGCGGTCGCTGTCGGGGAAGTAGAAGTAATCGAACAGCACTTCGTCAAAGCCAAGCTGCGAAAGCTCGAGCGCGATGGAGCTGAGATAGCCCTGTACGCCATTACTGTAGGGATTGAGCCAGTAGCAGCCGTTGTCGTCGGTCCATAGCGCGCCGGAGTAGAGCGGCAGTCCCTCAGACTGATGCGCCAGGGCGTAGACCGGGTCGGAGAATGCGGGCACGCGCGCGATGACGGTCAGATCCTGTCTGGCGGTCAGCTCCTTGATAAGCGCGTCGACCTCGGTGACGTCTATCACGTCGGCGCTGGCAGTTGTCGCGCCCGAGATCTCGGTGGAGTAGTAGTAATTGCCATAGACGCTCTTGACGTCGAGTACGACCGCGTTGTAGTCGTCGGACGCGCTCAGCGCAGCGCGCACCGCGTCAACGCCGTCGGCGAGCATGCGCGTCGAGATATAGTAGCCGGACAGCTGCTGCATTGGCTGCTCGCCGTCGGGCGTCGTGGGACTGGCGTCCAGCACGGTCTCAAACGGATACTCGGCGGGATCGAGCGTCTCGGGAACTGCGCCCGTAGGCTGCAGCGCTTGCGTGCGGTCAAAATGCACCGCGCCGTCTTCATATACCACGTAGCGGCCGAGGTAGATGAACCGGCACAGCAGCAGGATCAGCAGCAGCAAGACCACGCCAAGCACGGTATACAGCGCGCGTCTGAGCGCGCGCTTGTTGCGGTAGGAAAAGATTCGCAAGCCCCAGACCTCCTTGCCGTTACGCCAAGGCTGCGCTGATCTGGCACCAGTCGTCCTGCTGGTGCGCGACCAGGATCTGCATGCCGGCGCGCTCGATGGCGGACTGCACCTCGTTCAGACGCGAATCGAGAATGCCGGAGCAGATGAACACGCTGTCCGGCTTCAAAAAGCTGGGCACAACGGGCGCAAGCGGAATGATCACGTCCGCCACGATGTTGGCCAGCACCACGTCGTACTTCCCGCCCAGTCGGTCTATCACCGTCTGATCGGCGATCACATCTCCCGTGACGGCGGTAAAGCGGTCGGCGTAGAGATGATTGATGGCCGCGTTCTGACGGGCGATATCCTCGGCCTTGGGGTCGATATCTACGCCAACGGCGCTGGCCGCGCCCAAAAGCAGCGCAGTGATGGACAAAATGCCGCTGCCGCTGCCGAGATCCAGCACGCGCTCGCCGCCCTGGATGGCGTGCTCCAGCTCGACCATACACATCTGCGTGGACGCGTGCGCGCCCGTGCCGAAGATCATGCCGGGGTCGAGCAGAACCTCGATGCGCCCGTCGGGGTTGTCGGGATGGAGCCACTCGGGCACGACGAGCAGCTTCTCGCCGATGGCCAGCGGCTTATAATACTGCTTCCAGTTGTTCTCCCAGTCCTCGTCCTTGACGTTTTCCAGCGTTACGGCAAGCGTGCCGAACGCCACCGTCGGGTTCTGCCGCTGCAGAAGCGCCAGCTGCTCTTTGAGCAGGGCTACCTGCTCCATGGCCTGCGGGCCGTCGGCAAGATACAGCCGGATCTGGCTGACGCCGCGCATTTTTTTGCTGAGTGCTTCGTCGACGTAATCCCAATACTGGCGGTTGGATTCGAGAAACTGATGAAAATCCGTCTCGTCGTCGATGATAAAGCTGTCAAAGCCGAGAACGGTCAGACGGTCTGAGAGCAGCTCGATCGCGCCGGACGCGGTATGGATGCTGACTTCAATCCATTGCATGAAAAAACCTCCTGCTCCGCGCCGGGCGCGGAGTTCGGTATCATTATTTTATATAGTTTACATGAAATGCGGCAGAATAACAAGTAGGATTTTACTTTTTGCAGGAAATGCGATATAATAGCATCCAAACACCATGACCCGGCGAAACGCCGGAAGATAAGGAAGAACCTATGGAACATCGTATGATGCTCATGCCCGGCGTCTATCTGACGGCGGTGCAGAGCGATAAATTCAAAACAGGCTGCTTCAGCATCAATTTTCTGCGGCCCATGAGCCGCGACGAAGCGTCTTGGAACGCGCTCATTCCCAGCGTGCTTCTGCGCGGAAGCGAGCGCTATCCCGATATCCCCAGGATCTCCGCCCGGCTGGATGAGCTGTACGGCGCGAGCATGGGCACGCTCGTGCGCAAAAAGGGCGAGGTACAGCTGGTGGGCTTTTTCGCTGATTTTGTGGAAGACGCGCTGGTCAAAGAACCGGTCTTCGGTCCTATGCTGGAGTTTGTAGCGGAGGTTCTGCTGCATCCGCTGCTGCAGGACGGACAGTTTGCGCCCGATTTTGTCGAGGGTGAAAAGCGGAATCTCGCCAACGCGATCGCGGCGCGGATCAACGACAAGCGCAGCTACGCTGTGTCGCAGCTGGTGCGCAGCATGTGCCGGGACGAGCGCTACGGCGTGCCGCGCCTGGGCGAGCTTGCGGACGTGGCCCGCGCCGACGCGCAGCGCCTTTCTGCGCATTATCGCAGGCTGCTGGCCGAATCGCAGGTCGAGCTTTTCTATCTTGGACGCGCAGACGCGCGCGAGGCGGCTGCGCGGATCAAGGACGCATTTTCCGCGCTGCCGCGCGCGCATTCGTTTACGCCCGTCTCCACGTCGCAGGGCCAGGCGCCCGCGCAGGTCCTAGAGGTGCGGGAAAGCCTTGACGTGACACAGGGCAAGCTCGCCATCGGCCTTCGCACCGGATGCACGGCGCACGACGAGAGCTACCCGGCGCTGATGATGCTGAACGCCGTCTATGGCGGCGGCGTGACGAGCAAGCTGTTTCAGAACGTGCGCGAGCAGATGTCGCTGTGCTATTATGCTGGCTCGTCGATCGAGAAGTTCAAGGGTGTGATGGTGGTTTCGGCCGGGATCGAATTTGACCAGTACCAGACGGCGAAGGACGAGATCTTGCGCCAGCTGGAGCTGTGCCGGGCCGGGCAGATCACGGATGAAGAGCTTGCCGCAGCGCGGCGCTATATCCTATCAGAGCTGAAGATCGCGCAGGACAGTCCCGGGCGGCTGGACGATTTCTATATGGGACAGGCGATCGCCGGCCTGGACGGAACGATGAACGATCTGGCCGAGGGGATTGGCCGGGTGACGAAGGATGATGTTGTGGCCGCCGCGCGCCGCCTGCAGCTTGACAGCGTCTATTTTTTGGAGGGCCGGAGCGTATGATCAGAAAAGACTTCCCCGCCATAGGCGAGCATTATTTTGAAGAGCGGCTGGAGAATGGCTTGCTTGTGCGTGTGATCGAAAAGCCCGGCTTTGCCAAACGCTACGCGTTTCTGGCCACGGACTTCGGCTCGATCGACACCTGCTTCACCTCCGGCGGCAGGCGGCTGCGCGTGCCCGACGGCGTGGCGCACTATCTCGAGCACAAGATGTTCGACCTGCCGGGCACGGGCGCGATGGAGCGCTTCGCGCAGACCGGCTGCGGCAACAACGCCTTTACCAGCTATGATATGACGGTATATTATATCGAGTGCACCGACCGGTTTGAAGAAAACCTCCAGACGCTGCTTGAGATGGTCACTACGCCCTGGTTTACGCCGGAGAGCGTGGAAAAAGAGCGCGGCATCATTGCGCAGGAGATCAAGATGTATGCCGACAGCGCCGATAATGTGGTATATGAGAACCTGTTTTCGGCCGTGTTCCGGCACCATCCTGTTGCAGTGCCCATCATCGGCACGGTAGAAAGCATCGCGGATATTACGCCGGAGATTCTGTATGACTGTTACAGGGCGTTTTACACGCCTGAAAATATGATGCTGTGCGTCATGGGCGACGTCAGCGCTGCGCAGGTGATCGAGCAGGCGCGCGCGCAGACGCCGCACACGTCGCCCGCGTGCCTGCCTGTGCGTGACTATGGTCCCGAGGAGCCGCTTTCAGTCGCGCGGCCGCGCGTGACGTCAAGCATGGAGGTGTCGATGCCCGCGTTTGCCATCGGCTTTAAATGTGCGCCGGCGCCCTACGGGCCGGAGCGGATGCGCCGCGAGCTGATTGGCGATTTTGCCGCCGAGCTGCTGGCGGGCGAATCGACCGCGCTGTATGCAAGGCTGTATGAGAGCGGACGGATCGACTCGGACTTTTCCATCGGCTACGAGCAGATCAAGGATGCGGCGGTTTTGGTCGCCTCGGGCGACAGCGACGAGCCGGACGCGGTCTACGCCGCGCTCGTGGAGCAGGCCGCGAAACTTGCCGAAACGGGCGTCGACCGCGTGCATTTGGCGCGGCTGAAGAAGTCAGAGCTGGGCCGGCGGCTGCGCGGACTTGACGGCTTTGAGGGCACGTGCTATCGTATGTGTGCGTCGTATTTTGACGGCGCGGAGTATTTTGATTACCCGGCCGTCATCGAATCGATCCGGGCCGAGGATGTGGAACTTTTTCTGCAAGAGACCGTCAAACAGACACAGGCGGCGGTTTCCATCATCTATCCAAAGGAAAAAAAGGAGGAATGAACGTGTTTCTGACGTCGCCCATTACCTTTCCCAATCTTGGGATCAGCGTGGACCCGAACCCTGTCGCGTTTCGTGTGTTCGGCAAGGATATCTACTGGTACGGCATCATCATCGCCGTAGGCTTTATCCTGGCGGTGGCGTATATCATGTACCGGTCAAAGGATTTTGGCGTCACGAGCGATGATACGCTCGATCTTGTGCTGTGGACGGTACCCATCGGCGTTATCTGCGCAAGACTCTACTACTGCATCTTCTATTGGGAGCTGTACGCCGACAATCCCATTTCCGTGCTCTATATCTGGCAGGGCGGACTTGCCATCTACGGCGCGGTCATCGGCGGCGCGATCACGGTGGTGATCGTAAGCAGGGTCAAGAAGATCAAAACCGGCGTTTTTTTGGATCTTGCGTCCATGGGCGTGCTGATCGGTCAGATCTTTGGCCGCTGGGGCAATTTCATGAACCGCGAGGCGCACGGCAGCGTAACAGACTCCTTTTTGAAGATGGGGCTGGCAGACGCGTCCGGTCAGGTGGCGTACTACCATCCGACGTTTTTGTACGAGTCGGTCTGGAACCTGGTGGGCTTCATCGGCATCCACTTCCTGTCGAAAAAGAAGCGCAGATTTGACGGCGAGGTGTTCTTGCTGTATGTCGGCTGGTATGGCCTGGGCCGGGTATGGATCGAGGGCCTGCGCACCGACAGCCTGATGCTGTTTTCCACCGGTATCCGCGTCAGTCAGCTGGTGGCCGGCGTCTCGTTTGTCGTGGCGGCGGGTGCACTGCTGTATGTGCTGCTGAAGAAAAAGCCGGACCCCGAGGCGCTCTATGTCAATGTCCGCGCGCGTGCGGCGGCGCAGGGCGGACAGGGCGCCGGCGAGACACAGGAAAGTGACAATTTGTAAACAATTTGCAAAATTCTGCAAAATACCCTTCCACACGCGGAAATTTGTGGTATGATAACAGAAAGAAATGAACAATGGAAAGGAGCAACACCATGAACTTTACTGAGAACTTGGAAAATGCCCGTAATTTTGCCGTGAATGCCGCGCAGGCGGCGGCGCAGAAGGCCAAGGTGCTGGCTGCCATCGCGAAAGCAAACGTCAGCATCTATGCCGAAGAGGATAAGATCAAAAAGGCCGAGCTGCAGCTGGGCAAGCTCTACTACCGCGACTACGCCGTGGGTGAAGAGATGGACAGCGCCGAGTATCTGCCCTGGTGCGAGAAGATCGACGAATCCAAGAAGCTCATCGCAGAGCTGAAGGACTCGATCGACGATCTCAAGGCAGATATGGCGGGCGACGCGGACGTTGAGGCCGCGGCCGAGGAGACTGCTGCCGAGGGCGAGCCGGAGGATGAAGCGGCTGAGCCAGAAGACCCGGTCGTCATCGAGCTTTCCGGCGACGACGAGCCGAAGGCGGAATAACGAAACGTAGCGACAAGCGCGGGCGCAGCGATCTTGCTGCGCCCGCATTTATAATGCGGCGCGGTGGACGCAGGGGCGCTTTAGAGAATGGCGTGATGTCACAGTGCTGCAAAAAGTGTCCGAATGGAGCCATTTCCACAAACGAATGATGCCGTATGGTATCATTTTTGCGGTGATGCAACATGTATTTTCCGAGGATCCGGGACATGCGCGAGGACGCGGACAAAACTCAGCAGCAGATCGCTGAGCTGCTAAATATGCAGCGCAGCGTCTACCGCCGCTATGAGCTGGGCGAGCGGGAGATCCCCGTGTGGGCGCTTATCCGGTTGGCGGATTACTATCACGTGTCGACGGATTATCTGCTCGGCCGCAGCGCAAAACCGTAATGCGCAGGCTGTGTATTTTTGCCGTCAGCTTTTCGGCGGCGATCGTGTGCTGTGTTCTGCTGCAGCTAACGATGGCTGCAGTATTCGCGGGCGTGATATTCGCGGCCGCGGGTCTTGGCGCGTTTTTCCTGCGCGGGCGCATGGCCAGGCGGGTCGCGATCGGATGCCTGGGGCTGGGCGTGGGCCTTTTGTGGTATGCGGGCTACGCGGCGCTGCTGCTGCGCCCTGCCATGCAGGCCGATGGACAGACGCGGCAGCTCGCCGTGACGGCGGCCAGCTTTGCCGCGCCGACGCGCTACGGCTCGTCGGTCGAGGCGCAGATCGATCTGGACGGCAGGCGCTATGATGCGGTGATCTATCTGCGTGAGAGCGAGCCTGAGATCCGCCCGGGCGATCTTCTGCGGCTAGAAGCGGAGCTGGCGCTGACAAATGGCGATTCCAGCGAGGACAGCGTCTATCTGCGATCGCGCGGAACGGTGCTGGTGGCGAAGGCGCGCTCAGCCGTACAGATCTCGCCCGCCGGCGCGGCGCCGGTGCGGCTGTTTCCGGTCCTGTGCGCGCATGCGATGCAGCAGAAGATCGCGGAGCTGTTTCCGGCGGATACGGCTGGCTTTCTCACCGCGCTTCTGACCGGGCGGCGCACAGATTTGGACTACCAGAGACAGACGCAGCTGAGCATTGCAGGCGTCTATCATACCGTGGCCGTCTCGGGCATGCACGTATCCATTTTGCTGGGCATGATCTTGCTGCTGTGCCGCAGCCGCAGGCGGCTGGCCGCCGCGCTGGGCGTGCCGGCGATCGTGTTCTTCGTGCTGATGACGGGCGCGCCTGCGTCGGCCGTGCGCGCAGGGTGCATGCAGGCGTTGGTGCTGCTTGCGCCGCTGGCCCGGCGTGAAAACGATATGCCTACGTCCATCTCGGCCGCGCTCATGCTCCTGCTGGCGGTAAATCCCTGGTCGGCGCTGGATGTGGGGCTGCAGCTTTCCTTTGCTTCGATCACGGGCATTTTGCTCTTTGCCGGCCCGATCTACCGCCTGATTGCCGGACATAAACGGCTGCAGCGTGCGCTGCGCGGCAAGACGCCGCTAGGATGGCTGCTGCAGACAATGCTCTCGGCGCTGGCCTGCTCCTTGGGCGCATCGGCGCTTTCGCTGCCGCTGTCGGCGGCGTATTTCGGCATGGTTTCGCTGCTCGCACCCGTCAGTAACGTCCTGTGCCTGTGGGCGGTGACGCTCGTGTTTACGGCGGGGCTTGTGATCTGCCTGCTGGGCTTTGCGCTGGGACCCATGATGCAGGGCGCTGCGTGGCTGCTCAGCTGGCTGGTTCGGTATATTTACGGCGTTTGCGCCGCCGTCAGCCGCGTTCCGTGCGCGGCGCTGTATCTGGAAAACGGCTATATGTGGGCGCTGGCGGCGATGCTCTATGCCGCGCTGCTAGTGTTTCTGCTGCGGCCCAGGGCCGTGGGCAGACGCCTGGCGGCGGGCAGCCTTGCGCTTGCATTTTCTGCAAGCTTGGCGCTCGCGTATCTTGATTACCATCTGCCGGCGTTTTCCTTTACGGCGGTGGATGTGGGGCAGGGACAGTGCCTGATCTACCAGTGCGGCACGCAGACCTGCGTGATCGACTGCGGCGGGACGGAGGATGTAAGCGGCGAGCTTGCCGCACGGTTTTTGCAGGCATATGGCGAATACCGCATCGAGGCGCTCGTGCTGACACACTACGACGCCGACCATGTAAACGGCGTCGTGCAGCTGCTGCGGCGCATGCGCGTCGATGCGCTGTATCTGCCCGATGCGGCGGACGAGTCGGCCATGCGCGCGGCGATCGAGCGTCAGGCGCACGATTCCGGCTGCGCAGTCGTCTATGTCCGCGAGGATATGACGCTGCCGCTTGGCGAGGCAAGCTTGCAGATCTTCGCGCCGGTTTCCGACGCGTCCAGCAACGATTGCGGACTTTCCGTCTTGGCATCTCACGAAGAATATGATATTCTAGTAACCGGCGATATGACGCAGAAGGCCGAATGGCGGCTGCTGTCCATGCACGAGCTGCCGGATATCGAGCTGCTTGTGGCCGGGCATCACGGCGCGAAGACCTCGACCGGCGCGGCGCTTTTGGAATTGACGAGGCCAGAGACGGCGCTCATTTCCGTGGGCGAGGGCAATTCCTTCGGCCATCCGGCCGAAGAGACGCTCGACCGGCTGACGCAGGCGGGCGCGGCGGTCTATCGCACGGACGAAAACGGAACGATTACCATCAGAGGGTGACACAGTGGCAAAAAAAACCGACACAGCCGCGCGCGGCGAGGCGCTGCAGCAGCTCAAGGCCGATCTCAAGACTGGCCAGCTCAAAAATCTATACGTGCTCTATGGCGAGGAAGGGTATCTTCGCGAGTGCTATGTGAAGCTGCTCGTCAAAACGCTCACAGACGGGCCGGCGGGGGATTTCAATTACCACCGCTTTACTGCCGAGACGCTCACGCCCGAGGCGCTGGCCGCCGCAGTCGAGGCGATGCCCATGATGGCGGACCGGACGCTGGTGCAGATCGACGATGTGGATCTTTTTAAGCTGGCCGAGGCGCAGCGCGAGCTTTACCGCGCGATTTTAGATGATATTCCCGACTATTGCTGCGTCGTGCTGGTCTATGACACGGTGGAGTTCAAGATCAATGGCCAGATGAAAAAGCTGGCTGCGACGTTCAAGGACAAGGCGCAGCTGGTCGAGTTTGCCAAACGCAGCGAGCGCGAGCTGTCCGACTGGATATCCCGGCAGCTGCGCAGGCATGAAAAGACCATCCAGCCGAAGCTCTGCGAATATCTGATCTTCATCACCGACGGGATGATGAGCACGCTGGGCGGCGAGATCGAGAAGATCGCGGCGTATGCAAGCGGGCAGCAGATCCAGAAGAGCGATATCGACGCCGTTGTGATCCCGGTTTTGAACGCGCAGACATTCGACATCTCCAACGCCATCTCAGACGGCGACTATGCGCGCGCGCTGAAAAAGACGCAGGAGCTTTTGGCCATGCAGGAAAGCTGCATCGGCATTCTGGGCGCCATCGGCGCGCAGATCAGAAGACTGTCCTACGCCAAGACAGTGGCCGCCTGCGGCAAGGGCCAGCAGACATTGATGGAGCTGACCGGCATGAAGGGCTATCCCGCGAATCTCACCATGGCGGCGGCGGGCAAGCTCTCGGACGGATTCTGCCGCGAGGCCGTGGAGCTGTGCCTTGCCGCCGACGAGCAGATGAAATCCAGCTACGACGAGCCGGAGCGGATTTTGGAGCTTCTGATCGTGCAGCTTTCTGCACTGGCGCGCCGTGGTTAAGCTGGAGCAGGCCGTCGTGGTCGAGGGACGGTATGACAAAAACGCGCTTGCGCAGATCGTCGACGCGCCCGTGTTCTGCACGAACGGCTTTGGTGTGATGAACGATCCGGCGCTTGTGGCGCTTTTGCGCGAGGCGGCGGAAAAACAGGGCCTCATCGTGCTGACCGATTCTGACGCAGCGGGCTTTGTCATCCGCAACTATTTAAAAAGCTGCCTGCCGAACGACCGGCTCCTGCATGCGTATGTGCCGGACGTTGCCGGCAAGGAGAAGCGTAAGCGCACGCCGGGAAAAGAAGGAAAGCTCGGCGTCGAGGGCATGCCCCCGGCCGTCATTTTGCAGTCTCTCAAGGACGCGGGCGCGTCGGTTGCCGGCGAGGCGGACGAGGCTGCGCCAGCTAGGGCAGAGCCGATCACAAAGCAGGATCTGTACGCGCTGGGGCTGAGCGGCGGCAGCTGCAGCCGGCAAAAGCGCGCGGCGCTGCTGCAGGCGCTGCGCCTGCCGGAGCATATGAGCGCGAACGCGCTGCTGCAGGCGCTGAACCTGCGCTTTACGCGCGCGGAATTTTTCGCGCGCTTTGATACGACAGAGGAAGAAACATGATTGATATTTCGGTACAAAACCTAGTCAAGAGCTTTGACTCAGACCAAAATGTGCTGGACGGCGTCACATTCGACGTCCAATCCGGCGAACGGGTCGGCCTGCTCGGCAAAAACGGCGCGGGCAAGACGACGCTGTTCAAGATCCTGACGGGCGAGCTGGATTACAATTCCGGCGCGGTGGTCTTTGCGCCCAATAAGAAGGTGGGCCTGATTTCACAGATCCCGCAATATCCGGCGGACTATACGGTCGAGGACGTACTGCACACCGCGTTTGCAGAGCTGGAGAGGATCAAGACGCAGATGCGCGAGCTGGAGCGGCAGATGAGCGCGCACGCGTCGAAGGAGCTGCTGCAGCGCTATGACGCGCTCACAAGCCGGTATATGGTCGGCGGCGGCTATGAAATGGACACCGACATGGACAAGATCTGCAACGGCCTTGCCATCACGGCTGCGCAGCGGCAGCAGCGATTCGACAGCCTGTCCGGCGGAGAGAAGACGCGCGTGAACCTGGCCAGGCTGCTGCTGGAGAAGACGGACATTTTGCTGCTCGACGAGCCGACCAACCATCTGGACATGCACAGCGTAGAGTGGCTGGAGGAGTATATCCAAAGGTTCAAGGGCACGGTGCTCGCCATTTCGCATGACCGCTATTTTCTCGACCGCGTCGTGAGCCGCATCGTGGAGATCCATGACGGCAGGGCCGAGTTTTACAGCGGCAACTACTCGTTTTATGTGCAGGAAAAGCAGGCGCGGTTTGAGCTGCAGCTCAAGCAGTATGAAAAGGAGCAGGCCAAGCTCGGCCAGCTGGGCTTCACGCTGGAGCGCATGAAGGGCTGGGGCATCAATAACCGCACGCTCTACCGCCGCGCCATGTCCATCCAGCACCGCATGGAGCGCATCGAGAAGACCGAGCGCCCCACACAGGACAAGACCATGCGCGCGCGCTTTGCCGAGCGTTCGTTCTTTGGCGACGAGGTGTTTTCCGTCAAGGGACTCGGCAAGGCGTACGGCGGCAGGACGCTGTTTGAGGATGTCGAGCTGCAGGTCGCCGGCGGCGAGCGTATCGCGCTGCTTGGCGACAACGGCACGGGCAAGACCACGTTTTTGCGCGTGCTGCTGGGGCAGGAGGCGGGCGCGGGCCGCATCAAGTTCGGCCCCACGGTCAAATGGGCCTATCTTGAGCAGACGATCCGGTTTGCGCATCCCGAGCGGACGCTGCTGGATACCATGCTGTACGAAAAGGGCTGCACGGTACAGACCGCGCGCGACCGGCTGGGCGCGTTCTTGTTTGAGGGCGAGGACGTGTTCAAGACTGTCGGCAGCCTGTCCGGCGGCGAGCAGAGCCGGCTGCGGCTCTGTATGCTGATGGATGAAAAAATCAACCTGCTCGTTTTGGACGAACCGACGAACCATCTGGACATCGCCTCACGCGAGTGGGTCGAGGATGCGCTGGAGCAGTACGAGGGCACGCTCATCTTTGTCTCGCACGACCGCTATTTTGTCGACAAGTTTGCCACGCGCGTGTGGGAGCTGGAAAACGGGACGATCCGCGACTATCCCTGTGGGTATGAAAAATACCGCTCGATCAAAGCGCACGAGGCGATGGCGGAGCAGGCGGCCTCTAAACAGAAGAAGGAGCATAAGGCAAAGCCCAAAAGCGCGAACGGAAGGTCGCTGGAAAAGCAGGTGCGCGCGCTCGAGCGCGAGATCGAGTCGTTGGAGCAGCGCGTTGCGGCGCTTGACGCGCAGATCGAGGCGTCCGCGACCGACTATCAGGCGCTTGCGCAGCTGATGGAGGATAAGTCGCAGACCGAGCATACGCTTTCCGCGCGGATGGACGAGTGGGAGGCGCTGTCGCTGCAGCTGGAGGAACAGGAATGACGCTGCTGATCGCGGCGGCCGTACTGGCCGCGCTGGGGATCGTGCTGATCGTGATCCCATTTCACGTGGCGACCACGGGCGTGTGCCTGCTGGCGCTGGCCGCGGTGCTGGCCGTTTTGCAGGGACTGAAGGGAAAGCCAAAGGCGCGGAAATGGCGCATAGCGCTTATTTGGCTCACGGCCGCGGGCATTGTGATGATGCTCGGATGTGTGAGATATATCGATCTGAGCGGGCGAGACGACGATTTGACGGCCGGCGCGCCGGAATTTGTCGTGGTGCTGGGCGCGCAGACGCATGGCGATCAGCCGTCGCGCACGCTGCGCGAGCGGCTGGATCTGGCGTACGGCTATCTGTGTGAAAACCCGGACGCGGTCTGCTTCGTCTCAGGCGGGCAGGGGAGCGACGAGACGCACACGGAGGCATATGTGATGCGGCAGTATCTGCTGCGGCAGGGCGTAGAGGCGGAGCGCGTCGTAATGGAGGATCAGGCGGCAAACACGCGTGAAAATCTCATGTTTTCAAGGGAACTCGCGCAGAATATGGGGGTGGACACGTCTGACGTGCTGATCATTACGAGTGAATTCCATCTCTGCCGGGCAAAGTATATTGCCGGAACGCTCGGTATGCGCGCCTTCGGGCTTGGCAGCACGACCACGCCGTGGATCTTGAAGCTCTGCTATGCGCTGCGCGAGGTGTTCGCCTTTGTCAAGGCGTTCATACAGGCCGGTTGACTTTCCCACAGACAGGGATTAGAATAAAGCAAATTGTGTAAAGGGAGCGTTTTTATGAGCGAATCTTGCAGCGGCAGCTGTGAAAGCTGCGCGCAGAGCTGCGCCGACCGCAAGGCTGAGAGCCTGCTTGCGCCGGCCAACCCCAATTCCAATGTGAAAAAGGTCGTTGCCGTCGTCTCGGGCAAGGGCGGCGTGGGAAAATCTACCGTTACGTCGATGCTGGCGGTCGCGATGCAGTCGCTTGGCTACAAGACGGCGATCCTGGATGCGGATATCACAGGTCCGTCGATCCCAAAGGCGTTCGGCCTGCAGGAGCCTGCCGTGGGCGATGAGAGCGGCATTCTGCCCGCCGTAACAAAAACGGGCGTGAAGGTCATGTCCGTCAATCTGCTGCTTCCCAGTCAGACCGACCCCGTCGTCTGGCGCGGTCCGGTGGTGGCCGGCGCGGTCAAGCAGTTTTGGTCCGACGTGTGCTGGGGCGAGGTGGACTACATGTTTGTCGATCTGCCGCCCGGAACGGGCGACGTACCGCTGACAGTGTTCCAGTCTCTGCCGCTGAACGGCGTGATTCTGGTCACCTCGCCGCAGAGCCTAGTGTCCATGATCGTGGAAAAGGCCGTTAACATGGCGCGCATGATGCAAGTGCCGCTCTATGGCTTTGTAGAGAATTATAGCTATTTCCAGTGCCCGGACTGCGGCAAGCGCATCGACATTTTCGGCAAGAGCGGCCTTGACGAGCTGGCGCTGGCATACTCGCTGCCGGTTCTGGCAAGGCTGCCCATCGACCCGGCGCTTGCGGCGAGATTTGACGCCGGCCAGATGGAGCAGGCCGATATCTCGGGCATTCTGCCTGCGGCGAAGCTGATCGCGAAGGCATAAACAAAACCGGAACGCTTTTGTGCGTTCCGGTTTTTTGAGACTGTCGAAAAAGGCAATATGCCATTTCCGACAAAAGGAACACGGCCCGCTGCAGCGCACTCGTTTTCCGCCTGCGGCG
>CAZWKZ010000023.1:0-19989 GCA_964633935.1 uncultured Oscillospiraceae bacterium
CCGCCGGATGCGCAGGGCGTTTTGCGTATGGCCGGCCAAGAATTCGATATTGTCGTAAACTTGCACTTGTTTTTCGATATCCGTCCTGTTACAATAGACCCACCGTGATTCTATCCAAAAAAATAACGAATGAAAGGGTGTACATGATGAAAAAACTGCTTGCTATTTTGCTGGCGCTGTGTCTGGTACTCTCGTTTGCCGCCTGCGCATCCACGCAGACGCAGACCAACGAACCGCAGACGACCCAGCCCGCCGCCGACACGGACGCCGAGACAGACGCCGCCGAGCCGGAGCAGTCCACCGAACCGGAGGACGCCGCCGAACCGGAGCAGCCCGCCGAGCCGGAGCAGGAGTCCATCGAGCTGATCGTCTTCGCCGCCGCGTCTATGACCGAGACGCTGCAGCAGATCCAGACGCTCTATGAGGCCGCGCATCCGAATGTGAAGCTGGTATTCAACTTTGATTCGTCCGGCACGCTGAAGACGCAGATCGAATCCGGCGCGGACTGCGACATCTTCATCTCCGCCGGTCAGAAGCAGATGGACCAGCTGGATATCAACGCTAGCGCCGACGTCAATACCGACGGCCTGGATTTTGTGCTGGCCGATACGCGGCTCGACCTGCTGGAAAACAAAGTCGCGCTGTGTGTGCCCGACGGCAACCCCAAGGGCGTTGCGTCGTATGACGATCTGGCCGACAAGCTCGCCGCGGGCGAGGTGCTCATGGCCATGGGCAACGCCGACGTGCCGGTTGGCCAGTACACGCAGAAGATCTTCGACTACTACGGTCTGAGCGAGGAGACGCTCGCTGCGGCCGGCAGCCTGACCTACGGCTCGAACGTCAAGGAGGTCACCACGCAGGTCGGCGAGGCCTCGGTCGACTGCGGCATTATCTATCAGACTGACGCGTACTCGGCGAATCTGACGGTCATCGACACCGCCACGGCCGAGATGTGCGGACAGGTCATCTATCCCGCCGCCGTTTTGAACGTCACGACGCATGAAGAGGCGGCCCGCGAATTCCTTACCTACCTCACCGGCGCCGAGGCCGGCGATATCTTCTCCGCCGTCGGCTTCACGCCGCTTGGCTGATTGCCGCGCATTTTGTTCACCCGCAGGCGGAAAAAACCGCCTGCGGGCGCTTGCATACTTGCCGTACACGGGATTTTCTGCTATGATATATCTATATTGAGAAGGAGCGCGCTATGGACTGGTTTCCGCTCATCAATTCTCTGCGCATCGCCGTCATCTCGGCGGTCGTTGTTTTTTTCCTCGGCATCGCCGCGGCGTACTATATCGCGCGGCTGCCGCGCGTGGTCAAGGGCGTACTGGACGTGATACTGACGCTTCCGCTGGTCCTGCCGCCTACGGTGGTGGGGTATCTGCTGCTCATGCTGCTAGGCCCAAAGCGCGTGATCGGCGCGTGGGTGCTCGAGCATTTCGCCCTCAAGCTCACCATGCAGTGGTGGTCGGCCGTGTTCGCGGTGACGGTGGTGGTCTTCCCGCTCATGTACCGCACGGCGCGCGGCGCGTTCGAGTCGTTTGACGAAACGCTTGCGCAGGCCGGGCAGACGCTGGGGCTTTCCAATACCTATATTTTCTGGCGCATCCGCATGCCCGCCTGCCGGCAGGGGATCCTGGCCGGCGCGGTGTTGGCGTTTGCGCGCGCGCTGGGCGAGTATGGCGCGACCAGCATGCTGGCCGGCTACACGCCCGGCAAAACGGCCACCGTCGCCACCGAGGTCTACCAGCTTTGGCGCATCGGAGACGACGCCATGGCGCTGCGGTGGGTGCTCATCAACATCGCGATCTCCGCCGTGGTGCTGCTGGCAGTGAATCTTCTGGAGCGGCGCACGCCGCGCGTAAAAAGGAGGGTCGCTGATGGCGCTGTACGTTGATATCGAAAAGCGGCTGGGCGAGTTCCACCTGCGCGCAAAGTTTGAAACAGACGGCGAGATTTTGGCGCTGCTGGGCGCGTCCGGCTGCGGCAAGTCCATGACGCTCAAATGCGTCGCGGGCGTCGAGACGCCGGACCGGGGCAAAATCGTCCTCAACGGCCGGACGCTGTTCGACAGTGAGAAAAAAATCAATCTTCCGCCGCAGAAGCGGCGCGTGGGATATCTGTTCCAGCAGTACGCGCTGTTTCCCAACATGACGGCCGCGCAGAACATCGCCTGCGCGCTGCGGCAGCTTCCGCAGCGCGAGCGCGCGGCGCGCGTGGCGGAGCTTGTGAAGCTGTTCCAGCTCGAGGGGCTGGAAAAGCATCGCCCGTCGCAGCTGTCCGGCGGGCAGCAGCAGCGCGTGGCGCTGGCGCGCATTTTTGCCTGTCAGCCAGAGGCGCTGCTGCTGGACGAGCCGTTTTCGGCGCTTGACAGCTATTTGCGCTGGCAGCTGGAGTTGAGCATGATGGACACGCTGCAAAGCTACTCGGGCGACGTGCTGTTTGTCTCGCACAGCCGCGACGAGGTCTACCGCCTGTGCCAGAGCGTGTGCGTGCTCAGCGGCGGCAGGGCCGAGCCGAAGCTGCCTGTGCGCGAGCTGATGGACGCGCCCGCCACGCGCGCCGCGGCGCTGCTGTCGGGCTGTAAGAACGTCTCTCGCGCGCGCCGGGCGGGTGAATTTGCCGTGGAATGCCTCGATTGGGGCGTGACGCTGCGCGCGGTGCAGCGCGTTGGTGAAAACGTGCGCTTCGCGGGCTACCGCGCGCACTATTTTGACCTGGCCCAAGGCCCGGGCGAGAATGTGATATGCTGCCGTGTGGCGCGCGTGATCGACAACATCTTTTCCACCATCGTCATGCTGCAGCCGGAAAACGCGCAGGCGCTCATCCGCTATGAGCTGCCGCAGGAGGACTGGCGGCGGCAGGGCGAGATGCAGACGCTCTATCTGCACGCACAGCCTGAGCACGTGCTGTTGCTCACAGGCGAGGAATAGAGGAATTTCGCATGAAAGACAGCTTCGGGCGCACGATCGACTATCTGCGCCTTTCGGTCACGGACCTGTGCAATTACCGGTGTGTGTACTGCATGCCGGAAGCGGGCGTATGCAAACGCGCGCACGCGGACATCTTATCGATCGAAGAGCTTTACGAGATCGGCGCGGCGGCGGTGCGCTGCGGCGTGCGCAAGATCCGGCTCACGGGCGGCGAGCCGCTGGTGCGGCGCGGGATTTTGGAGCTGTGCCGCATGCTGCGCGCGCTGCCCGGGCTGCAGGAGCTGACCATGACCACGAACGCCAGCCTGCTCGCGCCGGTGGCGCGCGAGCTGAAGGATGCGGGCGTGGACCGGCTGAACATCAGCCTGGACACGCTCAGCGCCTCGCGCTTTTTGGCCGTCACGCGCTGCGGCAGCCTTGACGATGTATATGCCGGCCTGCGCGCCGCGCAGGCGGCGGGCTTCCGGGGGACGAAGCTCAACGCCGTTCTCATCGGCGGGGTGAACGAGGCCGATATCGCGCCGCTCGCTGCGCTGACGGCCGACGACGATATTTCCGTTCGCTTCATTGAGCTGATGCCCATGGGCGAATGCGCGCACTGGCCCGCCGAGCGTTTCCTTCCGGCGGAAGCGGTGCTGCGCGCGCTGCCGGAGCTGACGTTTCTCGATACCGACGGCGTGTCCGAGCGCTACCGCCTGCCGGGCGCAAAAGGCACGGTGGGCCTCATCCGGCCCATGAGCTGCAGCTTCTGCAGCCGGTGCAGCCGGCTGCGCGTGACGGCCGACGGCAAGTGCAAGCCATGCCTGCACTCGGACGAGGAGATCTCGCTGCGGGGCCTGCACGGCCGCGCGCTCGAGCAGGCCATCTGCAGCGCGGCGCAGAAAAAGCCCGCCGCGCACCATCTCAGCCCGACGCAGCCGAGCCGCGCCGCGCGGGATATGAACGAGATCGGCGGCTAGCCGCCGCAAAAACGCCGTTTGCGCTATGAGGCGTTCTCCGGCAGGGGTGGAGGTCATATGGAATTTACGCATTTCAACGAACAGGGCCGGGCGCGCATGGTAGACGTGACGGAAAAGGACGCGACCTGCCGCACGGCCGTGGCCGCCGGACGCGTGCGCATGAACAAAGAGACGCTTGCCGCCGTCAAAGAAGGCCGCGTCAAAAAAGGAGACGTTCTGGCGGTGGCGCAGGTGGCCGGCGTCATGGCTGCCAAGCGCGCGTGGGAGAATATCCCCATGTGTCATCCGGTCCCGCTGACAGGCGTGGACATTACCTTTGCATGGGAGGAATCCGCCGTCGCCATCCGCGCCACCGCGCGCTGCAAGGCGGAGACCGGCGTGGAGATGGAGGCGCTTTCGGCTGTATCGGCCGCCGCGCTCACGATCTACGACATGTGCAAGGCGCTGCAGCGCGATATGGAGATTACGGACGTGCGCCTTTTGTACAAGGCGGGCGGCAAGAGCGGCGAATTTCGCCGGGAGGACGGAGCCATGGCCGAGGTCATTGCAGTGTGCATCAGCGGAAAAAAGGGCGAGCGCAAGCATCCCGTGCCCGAGATCGCGCTCCGGCGCGAATACGGCATCGTGGGCGACGCGCACGCGGGCAACTGGCACCGGCAGATCAGCCTGCTTGCCGACGAGAGCGTGGATACAATGCGCGCGCAGGGACTGACGCTTTCTGCCGGCGATTTTGCCGAAAATATTCTCACGCGCGGCGTGACGCTCAAGACGCTTCCCATCGGCGCGCGGCTGCGCGTGGGCAAGGCGCTGCTTGAGATCACGCAGATCGGCAAGCAGTGCCACAACGACTGCGCCATCAAAAAGACGACCGGCCGCTGCGTCATGCCGACAGAGGGCGTGTTCGCCGTTGTGCTGGAAGAGGGCGTCGTCCGCCCGGGCGACGCGATCACCATAGAGGAGATACAGCCATGAAACTGATTAAGACAACCGAAGCCGTGGGCCATGTGCTCTGTCACGATCTGACGCAGATCATCCCCGGCGAATTCAAGGGCGCGCGCTTTCGCAAGGGCCACGTCGTCACGCAGGAGGATATCCCGGTGCTTTTGTCCATGGGAAAGGAAAATCTGTATGTCTGGCAAATGCAGCCCGGCATCCTGCACGAAAATGACGCGGCCGAGCGGCTGTGCGCCATGTGCATTTCCAGCGGCATGGACCGCAGCGAGGTCAAAGAGGGCAAGATCGAACTGACGGCCGCGCGCGCGGGCCTGTTCACCGTAGATCGCGCGCGGCTGCGCGCCGTGAACGCCATCGATGAACTGATGATCGCTACGCGCCGCGGCAACACCCCCGTGCAGCCGGGCGACAAGCTCTGCGGCACGCGCGTGATCCCGCTTGTTATTGCAGAGGAAAAGCTCGCGCAGGCAGAGCGGGCCGTCGCCGGCGCGCCGATCTTGCAGATCCTGCCCTATCAGCTGCGCACCTGCGCCGTCATTACCACCGGCAGCGAGGTGTTCTCGGGCCGCATCGAGGACAAGTTCACGCCCGTTCTCATAGAAAAGCTCGCGGCCTACGGCATCGCCGTCACGCAGCACACGATCGTGGACGACGCGCTTGCGCACATCGAGTCCGCCATCCAGGCCGCGCGCGCGCAGAAGCCCGATCTGATCCTCTGCACCGGCGGCATGAGCGTCGACCCCGACGACAACACCCCCGGCGCGATCAAAAAAAGCGGCGCGAAGATCGTCACCTACGGCGCGCCGGTGCTGCCGGGCGCGATGCTGCTGCTGGGCTATTATGACGACGGCACGCCGGTGCTGGGCCTGCCCGGCTGCGTGATGTACGCCAAGGCGACGGTATTCGACCTCGTTTTGCCGCGCATCGCGGCGGGCGTGTGCCTTTGTAAAGAAGATTTTGTAGAAATGGGCGAGGGCGGCCTGTGTCTCGGCTGCAAGCCGTGCCACTATCCGGCCTGTCCGTTTGGAAAGTGAGGAAGCAATGTTTACTGCCAGAATCATCACCGTCAGCGACCGCGGCTACCGGCAGGAGCGCGAGGATCTGAGCGGCCCGGCCGTGCGCGAGCAGCTGATCGCCGCCGGCTATGCGGCGGAGGCGGAGATCGTGATCGTGCCCGATGAAAAAAACGCCATCCAGACGGCGCTGACCATTGCCGCCAAGGACGACATCGCACTGGTGATCACCACGGGCGGCACGGGCTTTTCTCCGCGCGACGTCACGCCAGAGGCCACCATCGCCGTCTGTGAGCGGCAGGCGCCCGGCATCGCCGAGGCGATGCGCTACGCGTCTTTGCAGATCACGCCGCGCGCCATGCTCTCGCGCGCCGCGGCGGGCATTTTGGGCCGGACGCTCATCGTCAACCTGCCCGGCAGCCCCAAGGCCGCGCAGGAAAACCTCGCGGCCGTTCTGCCCGCGCTCGAGCACGGGCTTACGATGCTGCGCGGCGGTCAGGCCGACTGCGCGAACGAAGCAAAATAAAAGCGCCGCCCCGGCTGTTCTGGAACAGCCGGGGCGGTTTTGTGTCATTGTGGGGCGTTCTCTTTTTGCCGATCTGGCGGTCTCGGCCGTCTCCGGCGGAAGATCATTCGGCAAAGTATGTCTCGATCAGCGCCTCATATAGCGCCGCCGCCTCGGCGGAGGGCGCGTCCTGTGCGGCCTTGCCGCCGGCTCCGGCTTCATCCGCGCCTAACACGCGCATGCGCGGCAGCTCTACGAGCGCGTAATACTGCCCGGCGTCCGATTCGTACAGGTACAGCTGCAGCGGCTGCTCCTCCACATCCGCGTCTTCGCCTGTGACCGGCAGCGCGCGCAGCGCCTGCATGATCTCATCCACCTCGCCTGACTGCGTCACGGCGACCTCACCTGCGCCATAGCGCAGGACCATTTTCGCGCAGCTGCGCGCAAGCAGCGGCTGCGCCTGCTCGGCGTCGGCGGGCGCCATATCGGATGTCGGCAGCTCGAAGCTGCCTTCTTCGGCCGGTTCCTGCTGCGCTGCAGGCTCCTGCGGCTGCTCTTCGGGCGCGTCGGCTGCAAATTCCCAGCTCGCGGCGTCCGGCGCTTCGGCCGGCTCCTCGGCCGGTTCCTCGGACGTGGCCTTGGCGCTCTCAGCCTGCGCGGTGTCTTGCGCCGCAACGCCGGCCGCATGAGGGCTGGCGCTGTTTGCGCCGAAGCCCATGCGCGGCAGCGCCAGCGCGGCAAGCCCCACCGCCAGCGCGCAGCATGCGGCCAGCGCGCCCCAGCGCAGCCAGGCCGGGCGCCTCTGCGCCGGCCGGTCGGCGCGCGCGATCAAATCGTCGCCTACATCCCCAATGGCCCGGAAGATCCGTTCAGAACTCATACGCAGATCCCCTCCTTCTGCAAAAAACCGCGCAGCCGTTCCCGTGTGCGGTAGAGCACGGACTTGACCGTGTTTTCCTTCATCCCATAGCGCGCGGCGATCTCCGCCACGCCGTCGACGTACCAGTACCGGCGCAGGAAGATATTGCACTCGCGCGCAGGCAGCGAGCGCAAAAAGCGGTCGATGGCCGCGGCAAGCTCGCGGTTTTCCACCGCGCGCTGCGCGTCAAAGCTCGCCGGAACGCATTGGCTCAGCTCGTCCAGCGCCAGCGGCACGCTGCCGCCGCCGCGCTTTTCCGCGTGCGCGGCCTTGTAGCGGTCGTAAGACAGATTGCGCGTGATCCTGCCGAGAAACGCCGACAAGATCGACGGCCGCTGCGGCGGCATGGCGTTCCACGCGTGCAGCCACGTGTCCCAGACGCATTCCTCGGTGTCGTCGGGATTGTGCAGGATATGATTTGCGATGCTGCGGCAGTAGCCGCCGTATTTGATATCCGTCTGTTTGAGCGCCTGTTCGTCTCTGGCCCAATAGAGGTCGATGATCTGCGCGTCCTCCAAGACGATCACTCCTTCTCATGTAAAATGACGAGAAAACGTTGTGCGCGGTTGCGCCCGGTTGGAAATTTTTCTTCTGTTTGACAGTATACCACAAGACCATGGTAAAACGCGAGGGAAAATGATATAATACACCTATCTTGCACCGAAAGGCGGTAACGATATGCAGCTTTCGATCCTGGCCGTCGGCGACGTTGTCGGCAATTCCGGCCTGCAGTGCCTGTCGGCCAATCTGCGCGGGCTGAAAAAATTCTACGGCGTGGACTTCTGCGTCGTCAACGGCGAGAACGCCAGCGGCGTGGGCCTGACCCCGGCGCAGGCCGAGCAGATCTTCGCCGCAGGCGCGGACGTCATCACGCTCGGCAACCATACGTGGAACCGGCGCGAGATCTGCCCCTATTTGGATACGTGCGGCTATATCCTGCGCCCGGCCAATTTTCAGCCGAGCCTGCCCGGCCGCGGCTGGGGCGTTTTTGAGACGAGCAAAGGCCCCGTGGGCGTCGTCAATCTCATCGGCCGGTGCTCGATGGACTTTGGCCCGGACAACCCCTTCCGCGTGGTCGATAAGATTTTGGAGCAGCTCGGTCAGATCCCCGTCGCGGTGGATTTTCACGCCGAGGCCACGTCCGAAAAGCTCGCGATGGGCTACTATTTAGACGGCAAAATCTGCTGCCTGTGGGGCACGCACACGCACGTGCCGACGGCGGACGAGCAGATTCTGCCCAAGGGAACGGGCTATCAGACCGATCTTGGCATGACAGGCCCGGTACGCTCGGTCATCGGCGTGCGGCCCGAGCAGTCGGTGGCCATGTTCCGGGGCGAGATGACCTCGCGCTTTGAGGTCGCGCCGGGGCCGTGCCGGCTGTGCGGCGCGCTCTTTACCGTGGACACGCGCACGCGCCAGTGCGTCAAGGTAGAAAGGGTGATGGCAGAATGATCCGGTTTTTGCACGCGGCCGACCTGCATCTGGACTCGCCGTTCGCCTCGCTCAGCCCCGCGCAGGCCGCGCAGCGCCGGCGCGAGCAGCAGACGCTTCTCACCGCGCTTGTGGACGCGGCCAACGCGCACGCGTGCGATCTGCTGCTGCTTTCGGGAGACCTGTTCGACTCGGACAACGCCTACCCCGACACCGTACTGGCGCTTTCGCGCGCGCTGGCCGCGTGCCGCGCCGAGGCGTTCATTTCCCCGGGCAACCACGACTGCGCCGTTCCGGGCAGCGCGTATCTCACGCACAAGTGGCCTGAAAACGTACATATTTTCACGAAGCCGCAGCCGTCGTGCGTCGAGCTGGCAGCTCCGCGCTGCCGCGTTTGGGGCGCGGGCTTTGCGCGCGCGCACTGTGGGCCGCTGCTGGCCGGCTTTTGCGCGGCGGACGACGGCATACCGAATCTTATGGTCCTGCACGGCGACGCCACGGGCGCGCAGAGCGACTACAACCCCATTGCCAAGCAGCAAATCGCCGCGTCGAATCTGGACTATCTCGCTCTGGGCCATATCCATCAGGCCAGCGGCCTTCTGCGCGCGGGCAAGACCTTCTACGCCTGGCCGGGCTGCGCGATGGGGCGCGGCTTTGACGAGCTGGGCGAGAAGGGCGCGTATCTGGGCGAGTTGGACGAGCATGGCTGTAAGCTGACGTTTTTGCCGCTGGCGGGACGAAAATACGAGATTTTGCGCGTGGCGGCGGGCGATGACGCGCTCGGCGCCATCGAGGCGGCGCTGCCTGGGCAGACGCAGGACGATATCTACCGCGTCATTCTCACAGGCGAGGCGGCGCCGGTAGACGTGCGCGCGCTGTATCAGGCGCTCGCGCCGCGCTTTTTTGGGCTGACGCTGCGCGACGAGACGACGCCGAAACGGGACTTATGGGCCGGGTGCGGCGGCGACACGCTGCGCGGGCTGTTTTTGCGCACGCTCAAGCAGGCATACGACGCCGCCGAGACGCAGGACGAGCGGCAGACGATCGCGCTCGCCGCGCGCTACGGCGTGTCGGCGCTGGAGGAAAGGACGGTGGAGCTGTGATCCTTCGCAAAATGACGGCCAGCTTCGGCCGTCTGGAAAACGAGACGCTCGCGCTTCAGCCGGGGCTGAACGTCCTCGCCCGGCCAAACGAGGCAGGAAAATCCACCTGGGCCGCATTCCTGCTCGCCATGCTCTACGGTATAGACACCGCCGAGCGCGCCAAGCAGGGCGTTCTGCCCGCGAAGACAAAGTACAAGCCGTGGAGCGGCAAGCCGATGCAGGGCACGCTCGAGCTGGAAACGGACGACGGCCGCCGCATACGCATCGAGCGCACCTCGCGCGGCCGCACGCCCATGGGCGAATTTGCCGCCTATGATCTGGACACGGGACTGCCTGTGGACGGTTTGACGGCGGAAAACTGCGGCGTGACGCTTTTGGGCGTCGAGCGCAGCGTCTTCGCGCGCAGCGCGTTCATCCACCAGGCCTCGCTTGCGCTCACGGCCGACGACGCGCTTGAGCGCAGGCTCTCGGCCCTTGTCACCACGGGCGATGAGCGCGCCAGCGCCTCGGCCGCGGCAAAGCTGCTGCGCGAGCAGAAGAACAAGCTCCAGCACAACAAAACCGGCCTTCTGCCGCAGGCGCTGCGCGAAAAAGAGCAGCTCGAGAACACGCTCGCGCAGCTGCGCGAGGCCCACCAAGAGGATCTTTCCCTGCACGCGCGGCAAGACGAGCTGACGGCGCGGCGCGCGCAGCTCGCTACGGCGCAGCAGGCGCTTCACGCGCAGGAGCAGGAGCAAAAGCTCGCGCAGCTGCGCGCAGCGCACGCGCAGGCGCAAGCGGCCGCGCGCGCCTGTGAGCAGGCGCAGGAGAAGACGCGCAAATATCCGGCGCGCGAGCGCCTTTCCGCGCTGCGCCGGACGCTGACGGAGCTGTCGGGAAGGCCCGCCGCGCCGCTGCCGGACGAGCCTGCGGCGCCCGCCTGCCCCGCCGTATTTCAGGGCGTGGCGGCCGATCAGCTCATGGACAAGGCGCAGCGCGACGCGCGCGAATTCGACCGTCTGACGGCGGGCAAGCGGCCGCCGTCGCCGGTTGTGCCGCTCGTTTTGGCCGTTTTGTCGGCGATCTTTGCCGCGCGGCAGTCAAGCTGGCTGATCGCGGTGTGGATCGCGATCGCGGCGGCCTGGTGCGCGGCGGCATTTTTCTGCTGGCATATCCGCCGCAAGCGCGAGCGGCGCATGGAGCAGGCCCAGGCGCTTTTGGCGCAATACGAAACCCGTTCGCGCGACGAATTTACGGTCTTTGCCGTGCAGTACCGCGAGCAGCTGCTCGTTTACAGCCAGCGCAGGGCCGCCTATGACGCGGCCGTCGCCGAGCGCCAGGCGGACGAGCGTAGCCGCGCCGAGCAGCTGGCAAAGATCTTTGGCGCCGTGTCCGTCTTCGCGCCGGAGGCAGGCGACGCGCCGTCGGCGCTGCGCGCGCTGGCGCAGGCAGAGGAAAACTACGCCGCGCTGGAGGCGGCGCAGCACGCGCTGGCCGTGGCGCAGGGCCGTGCCGAGGCGCTGGAAAAGGCGTATGGCAGACTTACGCCGGCAGCCATGCCGCCGGGCGATTGGTCGGATCTTGACGCGGCGCAGCTCGAGCGCGAGACGTCGCAGCTGGAACGCGAGCTGCAGCTGGTCCGTTCGCAGCTTGACCAGAGCCAGGGCCGCGCCGACGCGCTGGGCGATCCCGCCGCGCTGGCCGCGCAGCTCGAGGCGCTCGATACGCAGATCGCCGCGCTGCGCCGGCGATACGCCGCCGTCGAGCTGGCTGAGCAGACGCTCGCTGCGGCGGACCACGCGCTACAGACGCGCTTTGCCCCGCAGATCGCCGCGCGCGCGGGCGAGTATTTTGCCGCGCTGACCGAAAACCGCTACGACCGGGTGCTGCTCGACCGCCAGCTGCAGCTGTCGGCGGGCCAGACCGGCGAGGCCGGCGTGCGCCAGCTGCTGAGTCTGAGCACCGGCACGGCCGACCAGCTGTATCTAGCCGCGCGGCTGGCCATCTGCGATCTTCTTTTGCCGGCGCGCGCGCCGCTTGTGCTCGACGACGCGCTGTTGTCCTTTGACGATGCGCGTATGCGCGCGGCGCTGCAGCTGCTGCAGGCCGCCGGGCAGCAGCGGCAGATTTTGCTGTTTTCGTGTCACGGGCGCGAGCAGGCGTGGCTGGATGGAAAATCGCCGCGCCAGCCTGCCGCTTTGGCCGCCGGGACGTCGTAAGATACAAAATTTATCGCAGAAAATCCAAATTTTTGTTGGATTCTCCAATCGACAGACGCCCCGGCAGGATGGTAGAATGATAAAAACTTCATACTGCAGTTAAAGGATAGAGGCGCGGGCGTCAAAAGTACCGCGCGGTGTAAGGTGTTCGCAGCACCGTTGCCGCGTGAGAAAGGGTCGGCCGCCGAAGATGGGCCGGCGAAGCCCGTCTGGTTTTGCGGATAAGATCCGTACGACTGTCGCGTTTGCGGAGAGCTATGGATTGATTGCGCGTGCCGGTGCGCTCTGGCGCAGGTCGGCAACAAACGATTTTGAAACAGCCGGTGCCGCGCGCATTGGCTGTTTTTTTCTGCGCAGCGCTATGAAGAAAAAAGGAGATTTGATCACGATGACTTCCAACCCCATTTTCCGCGGCGTGGCGACCGCGCTCATCACTCCGCTCAATGAATCCGGCGTCGACTACCCCGCCTTTGGCCGGCTGCTGGACGATCAGATCGCAAACGGCGTCCCGGCGCTCGTCATCGCGGGCACGACCGGCGAGGGCGCGACGCTCTCGGACAAAGAGCATCGCGCGCTTGTCGACTACGCCGTGCAGCGCGTGGCGGGCCGCGCGGTCGTGATCGCGGGCACCGGCTCGAACGATACGGCCTACGCCGTTTCGCTGACGAAATTCTGCTGCGACGCAGGCGCGGACGCGATGCTGGTCGTGACGCCGTACTATAACAAGGCCACGCAGAACGGGCTGGTCAAAATGTACCAGACCATCGCCGACGCGTCGACGAAGCCCCTCATCCTTTACAACGTCCCTTCGCGCACGGGCGTCGGCATCCAGCCGGCCACGTATGCCCGCCTGGCCGAGCATCCCAACATCCGCGCCATCAAGGAGGCCAACGGCAATATCTCCGCCATTGCCGAAACGATGGCCCTTGTGGGCGACCGGCTGGACGTATACTCCGGCAACGACGATCAGATCGTCCCCATCCTCTCGCTCGGCGGCACGGGCGTGATCTCGGTTTTGTCGAACGTCGCGCCGCGGCAGACGATCGAGATCTGCCAGCGCTTCTTTGCCGGCGATATCGCCGGCAGCGCGAAGCTGCAGCTGGAGCTTCTGCCGCTCGTCAGCGCCCTGTTCTGTGAGGTCAACCCCATCCCGGTCAAGGCCGCGATGGCCGCGCAGGGCTGGTGCGAAAATTATCTCCGGCTGCCGCTGACCGAGATGGAGCCGGAGCATGAGCAGAAGCTGCTCGCCTTGATGCGCGCGCAGCGGCTGCTGTAAGGAGCGCGCCATGGAACTGATCGTACACGGCTATACGGGCCGGATGGGGCAGACCGTCTGCCGTCTGGCAGGCGAGGGCTTTGCGGGCGCGTCCGTCGCCGCGCGCGTGAGCGTGGACTGCCCCGCGCCGGGACAAGACGGCTGCTATCAGAATTTGGCCGATTACACAGGCCCCGCCGATTGCGTGGTGGATTTTTCTCACCACTCGGCCACAGACGCGCTGCTGGCCTACTGCGTTTCGCGCCGCCTGCCCGCCGTCGTGGCCACCACGGGCCAGACCGAGGCCGAGCGGGCCGCGATCACAGAGGCGGCAAAGACGATCCCCGTCTTTTTCTCGGCAAACTTCTCGCTCGGCGTGGCGGTGCTGGCCGAGCTGGCGCAGAAGGCCGCGGCCATGTTCCCAACCGCCGACATCGAGATCGTCGAGACGCACCACAACCAGAAATTAGACGTGCCCAGCGGCACGGCGCTGCTGCTGGCGAATAAGATCAAGGCGGCGCGGCCCGAGGCCACGTTCGTCATCGGCCGCCACGAAAACGGCAAGCGCACGAAGCAGCAGATCGGCATCCACTCGCTGCGTCTCGGCAGCGAGACGGGCACACATGAGATCCACATTTCCACCGGCAGCGAGACGCTCACCCTCACCCACCGGGCGGAAAACCGGGCGCTGTTCGCCGAGGGCGCGCTGCGCGCGGCCGCCTGGCTCATGGGAAAGCCGGCCGGGCTTTACACCATGGCAGATCTGATCGGATAGGAGTCATGATATGAACGCACAGCAAATCATCGCATATATCGCAAACGCACAGAAAAAAACGCCCGTCCGGCTCTATGTCAAAGAGCGCGAGCCGGTCGACTACGGCCAGGCGAAGGTCTTCGGCGCGGGCGACAAGATCGTCTTCGGCGAATGGAACGAATTGAAGCCCATTTTAGAGGCCAACCGCGACAAAATCGAAGATATCGTCATCGAAAATGACTGCCGCAACAGCGCCATCGCGATGCTGGACAAAAAGGATATCGCCGCGCGCATCGAGCCTGGCGCGATCATCCGCGAGCAGGTCTGCATCGGCAAAAACGCCGTCATCATGATGGGCGCCGTCATCAACATCGGCGCAGTCATCGGCGATGGCACCATGATCGACATGGGCGCCGTCCTGGGCGGGCGGGCCACCGTGGGCAATCACTGCCACGTGGGCGCGGGCGCGGTGCTCGCGGGCGTGATCGAGCCGGCCTCCGCCACGCCGGTCATTGTGGAGGATGATGTGCTCATCGGCGCCAACGCCGTCGTGATCGAGGGCGTGCGCATCGGCCGCGGCGCGGTGGTTGCTGCGGGCGCGATCGTGACGCAGGATGTGCCGGAAAACGCGGTCGTGGCCGGCTGCCCGGCGCGCGTGATCAAGATGAAGGACGAAAAGACCACGATGAAAACGGCGCTTGAGGACGCGCTGCGCACTCTTTGATCGGAACAGAAAGGCTGGCGACAGTATGAAAAAGACCCTTCCCTTTTCTCTGGCGCAGGCGCGCGGCTGGCGCGAGCAGTATCCCACGCCGTTTTACGTCTATGACGCGGCCGGCATCCGCCGCTGCGTAGAGGATCTGAACGCCGCGTTTTCATGGAACCGGGGCTTTCGGGAGTATTTTGCCGTCAAGGCGCTGCCGAATCCGGCGATCCTGCGCCTGCTGCGCTCGCTTGGCTGCGGGGCCGACTGCGCCTCGGCGACCGAGCTGACGCTGTGTGAAAAAACGGGCGTTTCCGACATCATCTTCTCCGCCAACGAGGTCGCGGCGCAGGAATATGCCGCCGCCGTGTGCGCCGGCGCGATCGTCAACTTTGACGATATCACGCAGATCGCGCAGCTGGAAAAGGTCTGCCCGGTGCCCGAGACGGTCTGCTGCCGGTACAATCCCGGCCGGTTTCAGATCACGAACGAGATCATGGGCCACTTGGACGACTCTAAATTCGGCATGACGAAGGCGCAGCTTTTTGACGCGCTCCGGCTGCTGCGGCAGAAGGGCGCGAAGCGCTTCGGCGTGCACGCGATGCTCTCCAGCTGCTCTTTGGACGAGGACTACTACCCCAATCTCTCGCGCGAGCTGTTTTGCCTCGCGCTCGAGATCCGGGACACGCTTGGCATTACGCTGTCCTTCATCGACCTCTCGGGCGGCATGGGCATCCCATATAGACCGGAGGAAGCGCCGGTGGACATTTTTTCCGTCGCCGCTAGCGTGCGCGCGGTCTACGACGAGATCCTGACCCAAAACGGCATCGATTTGCCGCTCTATACCGAGATGGGCCGCTACATCACCGGCCCCTACGGCTATCTTGTCACGAGCGTCATCGGCGAAAAGCACATCTACAAAGACTACGTGGGCGTGGACGCGACGGCGTGCGATCTGATGCGCCCGGCCATGTACGGCGCATACCACCACATCACGGCGCTGGGAAAAGAGGACGCGCCGTGCGATACGACGGTAGACGTCGTCGGCTCGCTCTGCGAAAACAACGACAAATTTGCCGTCGACCGGCGGCTGCCGAAGCTTGAGTATGGCGACATGCTGGCCATCCACGACGCGGGCGCGCACGGCCACTCGATGGGCTATAACTATAACGGCAAGCTGCGCTGCGCCGAGCTTCTGCTCGACGGCGGCGAGGTCCGCCTCATCCGCCGGGCCGAGACGGCGCGCGACTACTTCGCCACGCTGGACATTGACGAGGCGTTCTCGCCGGAGGCCGAGGTATGAGCCTGCTCAACGAGGCGCTCTATACCGCGCGGCGCAGCGCCATCCGCGAATATGCCAAGCTCGCGGCAAACACGCCCGGCTGCATCAGTCTGACGCTGGGCGAGCCGGAGTTCGACACGCCGCAGGCTGTGATCGGCACGGCCTGCGACGCGCTGCACAATCACGAGACGCATTACATTGAAAATAACGGCGCGCTGCCGCTGCGAGAGGCCATCGCCCGCTTTGAGCGCGAGAAAAACGGCATGGACTACGGCGAGGACGAAGTCATTGTCACATCCGGAGCCACGCAGGCGCTGTTCACGGCGCTCTTCGGCGTGCTCAATCCCGGCGACGAGGTGATCGTACCTACGCCGGCGTTCGTGCTCTACGAGCAGATCGTCGGGCTTTGCCGCGGCGTGTTCGTGCCGCTTGATACGGCGAAGACGGGATTTCAGCTCACAAAAGAGGCGCTGAAGAGGGCGATCACGCCGAAAACGAAGGCGATCCTTTTAAATTCGCCCAATAACCCAACGGGCTGCGTGTATACGATGGACAGCCTGCGGGCCGTATACGACTGCGTCAAGGGCACGGATATTTTCGTTATCTGCGACGACGTGTACCGCCAGCTCGTATACACGGACACATACCACAGCTTTGCCGAATTCCGCGACCTGCGAAAGCAGCTGCTTGTCGTACAGAGCTTTTCCAAGCCCTACGCCATGACGGGCTGGCGCGTGGGGTATCTGCTGGCGGACAAGGCGGTCAAAGAGCGGCTCGAGCTTCTGCACCAGTTCATGGTCGTCTCGACGCCGGCGCCCTTTCAGCGCGCGTGCGTCACGGCGCTAGGCTGCGATGTGACGCCGCTGCGTGAGCGCTACCGTGCGCGGCGGGCATATGTGCTCGCGCGGCTGCGCGCGATGGACCTTGCCGTGACCGAGCCGGAGGGCGCATTCTACGTCTTCCCATCGATCGAAAAATTTGGCCTCAGCTCGGGCGAGTTCTGTACGCGCATGATCCGCGAGGCTGGCCTTGCCGCCACGCCGGGCGCGTGCTTTGCCGGCGAGGGCCATATCCGCCTGACGTACTGCTACGCGGACGAGCAGCTGAAGGAGGGCCTTGACCGGCTCGCGCACTTCTGCCGCACGCTGGAGGACAGGGCATGAAGCACATCGACTGGCTGCATGAGGCGGCGCTTCTGCAAGACGAGATCACGTCGCTGCGCGAGACGCTGCACCGCAGCCCCGAGCTGGGGAACCATGAATACCAGACCGCGTCGCTCATCGAGCAGACGCTGCAGCGCTGCGGCATAAAAACCCAGCGGCTTTTGGGCACGGCCGTCATTGGTACGCTCGTCGGCGACCTGCCGGGGCCGTGCGCCGCGCTGCGCGCGGATATGGACGCGCTGCCGGTCCACGAGGCAAGCGCTGCGGCCTGCGCGTCAGAGCATCCGGGCCGTATGCACGCGTGCGGACACGACGTGCACATGGCGGCGGCGCTCGGCGCGGCGATGCTGCTTTCAAAATACCGGCGCCTGCTTTGCGGCACGGTCAAGTTCCTCTTCCAGCCCGATGAAGAAGGAGACGGCGGCGCGCAGCGCATGGTCGCGGCGGGGTGCATGCAGGGCGTCTCGGCCGTCTTTGGCGCGCATGTCGCGCCGGATCTGCCGCTCGGCGCCGTCGGCGTGCGCTTTGGCAAGTTCTACGCCGCGTCCGATACCTTTCAAATCGCCGTGCGCGGCAAAAGCTGCCACGCAGCCACGCCCGGCAAGGGCGTCGACGCGCTGACTGCGGCGGCAGAGGCGGCGCTGGCGTTAAAAAAACTGCCGCAGGAGCTGCCGGAGCCGTGCGTGCTCACCGTCGGCACGCTGCACGCCGGGACGGCCATCAACGTGCTCGCGGGCGAGGCGGAGATGACCGGCATCGTGCGCACGCTGGGGCCGGACAGCCGCGCGTATCTCAAGCGCCGTGTGGGCGAAACGCTGGAAGATATCTCGCACAGGACAAGCACGCAGATCGAGCTGCGCCTGCATGAGAGCTACCCCGGCGTGGTGAACGACGCCGCCGAGACGGCGCGCGTACAGGCCGTGGCCGCGCATCTTTTGGGCGAAGACGCAGTGCGCGTGCTCGACGCGCCCACCATGACCACCGAGGATTTTGGCTATTTTCTGCAGGCCGCGCCCGGCTCGTTTTATCATATTGGGGCGGGCTGCGCCGCGCCGCTGCACAGCCCCACATTCTTCCCCGATGCGCGCGCGGCTGTGCTTGCCGGCGCGCTGCACGCCGCCGTGCTGGCGGATTACTTCGAAAACCCCTCCGCGCAGAGTGCGGATGTGAAAGGAACAGAGGCATGAAAACAATCGTTGTAAAGTTCGGCGGCAGCTCCTTGGCCAGCGCCGGACAGTTTGAAAAGGTCGCGGCCATCATCCGCGCCGACCCCGCCCGCCGCTACGTCGTGGCCTCCGCGCCCGGCAAGCGCGACAGCGCCGACACCAAGGTGACGGATCTTCTCTACCGCTGCTACGATCTTGCCAGCGCGAAGGAGGATTTTTCACCGGTCCTCGCGCAGATCGAGGCGCGCTTTTGCGCCATCGCGCGCGAGCTGGCGCTTGCATTCGACGTGTCCGGCGAGATCGCGCAGATCGGCGCGCACCTGCGGCAAAATCCGCAGCGCGATTATATGGCCAGCCGCGGCGAATATCTGAACTCCAAGCTGTTGGCGGCGTTTCTGGGCTGCGATTTTCTTGACCCGGCGACGGCTGTACGCTTCTTCCCCGACGGTTCGTTTGACGCCGAGACGACGAACGAGAATCTCGCCGCCGCGCTTTCCGCTGCCGAGCGCTGCGTCGTGGCGGGCTTCTACGGCGCGCTGCCGGACGGAACGATCCACACGTTTTCGCGCGGCGGCTCGGACGTGACGGGCGCGATCGTCGCGCGCGCGGTGCGCGCAGATCTGTATGAAAACTGGACCGACGTGTCCGGCATGCTCTCAGCTGACCCGCGCATCGTAGAAAATCCGCATACCATCGGCCAGATCACGTACAAAGAGCTGCGCGAGCTGAGCTACATGGGCGCCAGCGTCCTGCACGAAGACGCGGTCTTCCCGGTGCAGAAGGCGAACATCCCCATCAACATCCGCAACACCAACCGCCCCGCAGACGCGGGCACGATGATCATGCCGGCGCTGCCCGGCCGGCGCGCCACGCGCAAGGTCACGGGCGTGGCCGGACGCACCGGCTTCAGCAGCATCCTCATCGACAAGGCGATGATGAACGGCGAGATCGGCTTCGGCGCGCGGCTGCTGGGCATTTTGGCGCGGCACCATGTCTCGTTCGAGCACTGCCCGTCGGGCATCGACACCATGTCCATCATTGTAAATACCGAGCATCTTGCGCCGGCGCGCGAGGCGATTTTGGCCGAGATCGAGGCCGAGCTGCAGCCGGATCACCTGAGCGTCGAGGACCATCTCGCGCTCATCGCGGTCGTCGGCCAGGGCATGATCTACTCCAAGGGCGTCGCGGCCTCCATCTTCTGCGCCATTGCCGATGCGAACATCAACATCCGTATGATCGATCAAGGCTCGAGCGAGCTGAATATCATCGTCGCCGTGCAGGAGGCGGACTATGAAGCCGCCATCCGCAGCATTTACCGCGCGGTGGAGAACAGACTGTAAGGCAAATACGGCCGCCCGGAGCGCTGCTCCGGGCGGTTTCTTTTTGCGTTTTCTGTTATTCTTTTTTCTGAATTGCAGCTTCCGGCATGCCTCCGGCGGCGTTTTTTCTTTATTCGCAGCTTCCGGTCGCTCCACGGGCCAATGCTTTCTGAATGATCATATTGATTTTTAGGAAAAGCAGCGCTATTCATGCTGCGGTATGCCTCCGGCGGCCAATACTTTCTGAATGATCAGAAAGTATTGGATGAAAGAATCAGTCAGGGAAGGGCTTCATGAGCGCCCTTCCCTGACAACCTAACCTCCGCCATGGC
>CAZWKZ010000024.1:0-19054 GCA_964633935.1 uncultured Oscillospiraceae bacterium
GGAGTACGAGCCGCTCAAGGGAAAAGAGGACGTCATCGCAGAGTTGCGCCGCGCGGCGAAGGGCAGCGAGAACATCTTTCTCGCGACCGACCCTGACCGCGAGGGCGAGGCCATTTCGTGGCATCTGAAGTATCTGCTGGACATCCCCGACGAAAAGACGAAGCGCGTGACCTTCAACGAGATCACGCGGGACGTTGTGCGCAGCTCGATCCAACAGCCGCGTGCGATCGACCAGAACCTGGTCGACGCGCAGCAGGCGCGGCGTGTGCTCGACCGCATCGTGGGCTATCAGTTAAGTCCGCTTCTGTGGAAGAAGATCCGCAAGGGCCTGTCTGCCGGCCGCGTGCAGTCGGTCGCGGCAAGACTGGTCGTCGACCGTGAAAATGAGATCCGCGCGTTTGTTCCGCAGGAGTACTGGTCGCTGGATGTGCAGCTTGTGCGGCTCGGCAGGCCCGGCGGCTTCACCGCGCACTACTACGGCGACCCCAAAAAGAAGGAGCTGCGCAGCCTTGACGATGTGCAGCAGGTGCTTTCCGATATCGAGGCAAAGCCCTTCACGGTCCTAAGCGTCAAGAACACAGAGAAGAAGCGAAATCCGGCCCCGCCGTTTATTACCTCCACGCTGCAGCAGGAGGCCTCGCGCAAGCTCAACATGACGCCAAAGCGCACGATGATGATCGCGCAGCAGCTGTACGAAGGCGTGGAGATCACGGGCGAAGGCTCGGTGGGCCTGATCACGTATATGCGTACAGATTCCCTGAGACTGTCCGAGCAGGCGCTCGAAGCGGCGGCGGACGTTATCAAAAGCCGCTACGGCGCGAGCTACTATCCCGGCCGGCCCACGCGCTACAAGCCGAAAAGCGGCGCGCAGGACGCACATGAGGCCATCCGGCCGAGCAACGCCGCGCTGTACCCCGAACTGGTGGAGAAGGATCTGACGAAAGATCAGTTCCGTCTGTATTAGCTGATTTGGAGCCGCTTCATCGCCTCGCAGATGGCAAGCGCCGTCTATGACGTCACGGCCATCGAGGCCGGCTGCGCGCAGCATGTCTTCCGCGCCACACACCAGAGCATGCGCTTTTCCGGCTTTACCGCCGTGTATGAGGAGAGCCGCGACGACGAGCAGGAAAAGCTCGAGTCGGCCCTGCCGGCATTGGAGCAGGGCGAGGATCTCAAGCTTGCCGGAACAGACAAGCAGCAGCACTTTACCCAGCCGCCTGCGCGCTATACCGAGGCGAGTCTGGTGCGCGCGATGGAGGAAAAGGGTGTGGGGCGTCCGTCGACGTACGCGGCGATCATTTCTACCATCGAGACGCGCGAGTATGTGACCAAAAAGGATAAAAAGCTCTATCCCACGCCGCTGGGCGAGGTTGTGAACGGACTGATGATGGATCGGTTCCAAAACGTCATCGACGTGGAGTTCACCGCGGGCATGGAAAAAGAGCTGGACCAGGTCGAGGCGGGCGAGCGCGCGTGGAAGCAGGTCCTGCGCGAATTCTACAAGATCTTCCATCAGGAGATGCTGGACGCCGAGGAGGCGATGAAGGACACGCGGCTGAAGGTTCCGGACGAGGTGACGGATGAGATCTGCGAGATCTGCGGAAGAAATCTCGTGGTGAAAACCAGCCGCTTCGGCAAGTTCCTGGCCTGTCCGGGCTATCCCGAGTGTAAATTCACCAAGCCCATCGTCGAGCGCATGCCCGGCCGCTGCCCCAACTGCGGCAGCGCGATCTTGAAGCGCAAGTCCAAGCGCGGCTATGCGTATTACGCGTGTGAGCGCGGCGCGCAGTGCGGCTTTATGACGTGGGACGTACCGACGGAGAACGACTGCCCCGTGTGCGGGCAGACGATGTTCAAGCGCTCCGGCCGCGGGGCAATGAAGCCGTTCTGTACCAATCCCGCATGTGAAAACTTCCTGCCCGAAGACCAGCGCGGCTACCGCAAAAAGCCCGATGCGCAGACCGGCGCGCCGCAGGCGGAGCAGACGCCGTCCGGCGCAGAGGAACACGCGGCGGAGAAAAAGCCCGCCGCGAAGAAGACAGGCGCAAAAAAGACGGCGGCTGGCAAAAAGACCGCCGCAGAAAAGAAGCCTGCCGCGAAGAAGCCGGCGGCAAAAAAGACCGCCGCAGAAAAGGAAGCGCAATGAAGCAGGAAGTCAAAGTCATCGGCGCGGGGCTTGCCGGGTGCGAGGCGGCATGGCAGCTGGCTGAGCGCGGCCATACGGTGGCGCTGTATGAAATGAAGCCGAAAAAGATGTCGCCTGCGCACCACAGCGCCGATTTTGCCGAGCTGGTGTGCTCGAACTCCCTGCGCGGCGACCGGCTGGAAAACGCAGTGGGCCTGCTCAAAGAAGAGCTGCGCCGCCTGAACAGCCTGATCCTACACTGCGCAGAGCGCTGCCGGGTCGAAGCGGGCGGCGCGCTCGCCGTCGACCGCTTTGGCTTTTCCGGGCTTGTCACGCAGAAGATCCGCTCGCATCCCAATATCCGCGTGGTAGAAGAAGAGGTGACCGAGGTCCCGAACGGGCCGGTCATCATCGCCACGGGGCCGCTGACCTCTGACGCGATGAGCGAGGCCATCCGCGCCTACTTTGGCGGCGCGGAGTATCTGAGCTTTTTTGACGCGGCTGCGCCGCTGGTGAGCTTTGATTCCATCGATATGGAAAAGGCGTGGTTCGCGTCTCGCTATGACCGCGGAGATGCGGATTATGTAAACTGCCCGATGGACCGCGAGGAATACGCCGCCTTTGTGCAGGCGCTCACGACGGCGGAAGAGGCCGCAGTGCACGGTTTCGAGGACCAGAAGGTTTTCGAGGGCTGCATGCCCGTCGAGGTCATGGCGCGGCGCGGGTTTGACACGCTGCGCTACGGTCCGCTCAAGCCCGTGGGGCTAAAGGACCCGAAAACGGGAAAAGAGCCGTACGCCGTTGTGCAGCTGCGCAAGGATAACGCCGCAGGCTCTATCTACAACATCGTGGGCTTTCAGACGCATCTGAAGTTCGGCGAGCAAAAGCGCGTATTCTGCATGATCCCGGCGCTGCGCGAGGCTGAATTTGTCCGCTACGGCGTGATGCACCGCAATACCTTCTTGTGCTCGCCGCGCCTGCTCGACCGGTATTATGCTGACCGGCGCGATCCGCTTATCGCCTTTGCCGGGCAGATGACGGGCGTGGAGGGCTATGTCGAGTCTGCCGCGTCGGGCTATCTCGCAGCCGCAGGCATGGCTGCGAAGCTGGCCGGCGAAGCGCCGCCCGATTTTCCGCGCGAAACGGCCATCGGCGCGCTGGCGGCGTATATTTCAGACGAGTCGATCGGCAACTTCCAGCCGATGAATATCAATTTTGGCATTATGTCGCCGCTGGGCTATAAGGTCCGCGGCAAGGCGAACAAGAATCTGGCGATCACCGAGCGTTCGCTCGCGATCATCGACACAATGGCGGAGCGAAAATAAAGAGGAGGGACTTCATGCGTATCATAGTTGATGTCATGGGCGGCGACAACGCGCCCGACGCCATCGCGCTCGGCGCGATCCAGGCGGCAGAGGAGTTCGGCGTCGAGGTCATTCTCGTCGGCCGCGGCGAGGCGATCTTGCAATGTCTCAAGACGCATGGCATCGAGACGCTGCCAAAAGGCGTGGAGGTTGCCAACGCTGAGGGCGTCGTCGATATGCATGACGACCCTGCCGGTATCGTCAAAAAGCGGAAGGATTCTTCCATGGTGGTGGGCTTGCAGATGCTGCGCGACGGCGCGGGCGACGCGTTCGTCTCGGCCGGGTCCACGGGCGCGCTGCTTTCGGCCGCGACGCTGATCGTCAGACGCGTCAAGGGGATCCGCCGCGCGGCGCTTTGTCCGGTCGCGCCGACAAGGACTGGCGCGGGCGCGGTGCTGATCGACTGCGGCGCGACGGCGGAATGCACGCCGGAATTTTTGCTGCAGTTCGGCTTTATGGGTTCGTACTATGCAAGACGCATGCTGGGCGTGGAAAACCCGCGTGTAGCGCTTTTGAACATCGGCGAAGAGGATACCAAGGGCTGCGCGCTGCAGAAGCAGACGTATCAGCTGCTGAAAAAGGCGGGGGAAGGCGGGTATCTCAACTTTACCGGCAACATCGAGGCCCGCAGCGTGCTGCTGGGCGAGGCGGACGTGGTCGTATCCGACGGCTTCTCGGGCAATATCATGCTCAAGTCGATCGAGGGCACGGCTGTGTACATGTCGTCGCTGATGAAGGACATGTTCAAGCGAAATCTTTTGACAAAGTTCAGCGCGCTGTGCTGCAAAAAGGGTATCCAGACGATCAAGGACAAGCTGGACTACCGCGAGACGGGCGGCACGGCGTTCATCGGCCTGACAAAGCCCGTCATCAAGGCGCACGGCTCGTCTGACGCGCGCGCCATCCGCAGCGCGGTGCGCCAGGCGATGCAGGCGGCCAAGGCGAATATCAGCGCCGATATCGAGCGCAATATCGATAAAATGATCGTACCAAAGGAGCTGGAGCATGCTGAGTGAGCTGGAGGCCGGGCTGGGCTATGAATTTCGTGACAAAGGACTTCTGCAGAATGCGCTGACGCACAGCTCCTACGCCAACGAGAACCGCGCCGCCGGTATGCACGATAACGAGCGGCTGGAATTTTTGGGAGATTCTATTTTGGGCTTTGTAGTGGCGGAGTATCTCTACCGCCACCATCCCGATAAGCCCGAGGGCGAACTGACGCGCATACGCGCGGATCTCGTCTGCGAGCACAATTTGGCGCAGGCGGCGTCCACTGTGCATCTGGGCGACTTCTTGCTGCTCGGCCACGGCGAGGCGGCCACCGGCGGAAGAAGGCGCGACTCGATCGTCTCTGACGCGATGGAGTCGGTCATTGCCGCGGCGTACATGGACGGCGGTTTTCCGGCTGCAAAGGGCATCATCGACAGGCTCATCCTCAGCGATATTCCCACAGGCCGGCCGCGCAATTTCGATTACAAGACCGCGCTGCAGGAGCTGGTGCAGCGCAAGAAGGACCAGCAGCTGCACTACGTGCTTGCCGGCGAGTCCGGGCCGGATCACGACAAGCGCTTTGACGTGCAGGTGCTGCTGAACGGCGCGGTGGTCGGCGAAGGCTCGGGCAGCAGCAAAAAGCGCGCCGAGCAGGCCGCAGCGGAGGCTGCCATTGCGCGCCTGTTCCCAAATGAATGATGAAAAATCGGCGCCTGCTTTGGCAGACGCCGATTTTTTTGTGTGCGGACTGGGGCAGTAGAGAGCGGGTATCCGGCATCTTGATCTAGCTTTGCTTTGTAACTGCGCTCTCATCTGATAGAGTCACAATTACCTCAAACGCACGGAGTATGCCGGCTGTGTGCGGCAAATCATAATTGGAAAAGAGGATTTTGCCCGCCATGGCCGCAGGCTCCGGCGGCGCGGCATCGTCTTTGGTAAAGTTACAGAAAATCAAGAGCGTCTGCCCCCGGTACTGTCTTCGGTAGGCAAAGATCTGCATATGCTCTGGCCAGAGGAGCGAAAAGGTACCGTTTTGGACGATGGGGCTTTGCTTGCGGAAGGCAAGCAGGCGGCGGTAAAAGTGATACACGGACTGTTCGTCAGCAACTTCCCGTTCGGCGTTGACGGCGCGGAAGTTCCGACCGGGACTGATCCATGGATCGCCGCTGGTGAACCCGGCGCACGCGCCGGCCGTCCACTGCATTGGCGTGCGCGCATTATCCCGGCTGGTGCAGGCCAGATACTCCAGCATGGTGCGCGGATCAAGCGTGCCGCTGTCGACAAGATTGTGATAGGCGTTGATCGTCTCGATATCCCGGTACTGGTCAAGACTGAAAAAGCCCGGATTTGCCATGCCAAGCTCTTCTCCTTGATAGACGTATGCTGTGCCCTGCATCAGATACAGACACGCGCAGAGCATTTTAGCCGCGCGGTCGCGGTACTCTGGCATGTCGCAGCCGAATTTCGATACGGCGCGCGGCTGATCGTGGTTTCCCCAAAACAGACAGTTCCACGCGGTACCACGCAGGCCATCCTGCCACTTGGCAAGCGTTTTTTTGAGCGCAGGCAGGGGCGTTCTCGCATTCGTCCACTTCCCATACGGCCCGTCGGTGAGACTGGTGTGTTCAAAAGAAAAGACCATGTTGAGCTCGCGCCGGTCTTCGCCGGCGTATTTTTTTGCTTCATCCACTGTGATGCCCGGACATTCGCCCACAGTCATGATATCATAGCGACTGAGCACCTGTTCATGCATTTCCTGTAGGTATTCGTGCACATGCGGCCCATTGATGCAGAATGCCGATAGATCCCCAAACGGGGCATCGGGCAGCTCGTCCGGTTTGGAGATCAAACTGATGACGTCCATCCGGAATCCGTCCACGCCCTTGTTCAGCCACCAGCACATCATATCATAGATCTCTCTGCGCAGCCTTGGATTTCGCCAGTTGAGGTCCGGCTGCTTCTTGGCGAAAATATGCAGATAGTATTCATCGGTCGGCGGATTATACTCCCAGGAAGAGCCGCCGAACCATGAGTTCCAGTTGTTTGGAACGCTTCCGGTATTGTCCCGCCAGATGTAGTAGTCGTGATAGGGATTGGTCCTGGAAAGCCGCGCCTGCTGGAACCACGCATGTTCGTCTGAGGTGTGATTGACCACAAGATCCATCACCAGCTTCATCCCGCGCGCATGGATCTGTGAAAGCAGGCAGTCGAAATCATGCATTGTACCAAAATCGGGATGGATTGCGCGGTAGTCGCTGATATCGTAGCCGTTGTCGGCATTGGGCGAGGCGTAAATGGGGCAGAGCCAGATCACATCAGCGCCCAGTGTGCGGATGTAATCGAGCTGCTGTAAAATCCCGCGTAAATCGCCGATGCCGTCGGCGTTGCTGTCGCGAAAGCTGCGGGGATAGATCTGATAAACGACCGCGTTTTTCCACCAGGTATCATTCATTGAGGACCCTCCGTTTCTTGTTCAAAATAGCGTTTATAGCTGCTGATAAAATAATACGGGTTGTTGTAGCCAACGAGCGGCGCGGCTTCTTTTGGCGAATATCCATAAAGCTCCATGAGCTGCTTTGCTTTGTGCATGCGCACCTGCAGCATATACTCGGTAAAGGTTTTTCCGGTCTGCTCTTTGAAGCTTCGGCTAAGATGGACGTAGTTGATATGAAAGCGCTGTGAGATCTGCATGAGATTGATCTCATCCATATAGCGCGCGTCGATCTGCCGGATGATCTCGGCAACCACGTCCGATGTCGTCAAGGCGCGTTTGGATGCGATCGTATGCAGAACGATCTGCAGGATCTTATCCAGATACTGCTCTGCCTCCTCCGGCCATTCGATACGCCCGATCTGTTCTATGTAGTTCTCGCCCAACGCTTTTGAGATGTTGGCGGTATATCCCGCCTTGCTGCTGCAGCGTTCGAGCGTCAGTGAAAAATCGATCAGTAAATTGCGCAGTGACGGCAGGCTGCCCAGCGGCTGTTCATCGAACGAACGCAGCAGCGCGTGCTTCAAAGCGTTCGCCTCCGCTTTCGCGCTCCGCGCAAGCAGATCCACAAGCTGCGCCTCGTGCCACGCGGTAGGCAGCGGCTGCTGCGTAAGGCCGCTGACACAGTCAACGTGGATGATATCGCCCTGCCCGTAACGCAAAAACTGCAGCGCCCAAATTGCTTCTTTTGCGGCCTGCCGGAGCTGTGCGGGGTCTGTGATCTCGCGCGCGGTGCCGATGCGAAGACGCCTGCCGCTTTGCTGAAGCGCTGCAAATAGGGCTTGCAACCATGCGCGGTAGCTGTTATCGTGTGCAGCCGTATAGCTGCCCGGGACAATGGAAAACAGGTAGAAGATCGGTCTAGCGTCATAATACCGCAGCGCCAGCGTACGAAATGGCGCGTGCTCGAGCTGCCGCTGAAGCTGCTGCGGCAGCTCGCCGGTTTCGCTGCCATCCGGCGCCAGCTGAACCGCAGATACTACGATCGCAGCGCCGTCAAGCTGCCTAGCATACTGCCGGCATGCGTCCTGAAACTGCGCATCGTCGATGCGCGCAAGCGCCGCCTGAAATAGATTCCGGTAAGGATCTTTTGAGATCTGACGCTGGCGCTTCTGTGTCAGACGTTTGGCCGCTTCTGCCAGTACGTCGTTCAGATGCTGCGGATCGATGGGCTTGAGCAGGTAATCGCTTACGTGCGAGTGAATCGCCTGCCGGGTATAGGCAAAATCCGTGTATTCGCTCAGCACGATGATCTCGCAGTCGAGCGCTCTGCGCGCGATCTCCCAAAGAAGCTCCTTGCCGTCGCATACAGGCATCTTCATATCCGTCAACACGATGTCAATCTGTACTGCAGAGAGCAGCTCCAGCGCCTTTTCTCCATTTTCCGCTTCGCCCGCCAGCTCCATATCCAACTGCTGCCACGGGATACTTTTGATAATGCCCTGCCGAATCCAAGCCTCATCTTCCACAATCAGCACACGATACATGAGCTTACCCCCTTACAAACGGAACCTCGATCTGAATGACCGTGCCGACGCCGGGATCGCTTTCGATCCTCAGCACGCCTGCGGTCTCGTAGAGCAGCTTCAGCCGCGCGTTCAGATTGCTGATCCCGATGCCGAGCGGCTGAGCTTCTGGCAGACCGTCCGCCGTATTCAACTGCCGGCGGATCTGTGTGAGCCGTTCAGAGGAAATACCCTGTCCGTCATCGGCGACCTCGATCAGCAGACGCTCATCCGCCGTCCAGCCGCGGATGCAGATGGTGCCTGGCTCCTGCCGCTGTTCAAAACCGTGGATGATGGCGTTTTCAACCATTGGCTGAATGGATACGCGCGGCAAAAGGCCCTGCATGATATACTCCGGCACGTCGATCAGATAGTTCAGCCGTTCGCCGAAGCGGATTTTTTGGATGGACAGATAGTCGCGTGTGTACGAGATCTCATTTCTGAGCGTGGTCAGCGCGTCTTCACCTTTGATGTTATAGCGCAGGATGTTTCCCAACGACGACGCCATGGCGGAGACTTCCGGCACATCGTTTACCAGTGCAATGCTGCCCATCGACTGCAATACGTTATACAGAAAATGTGGGTTGAGCTGTGCTTGCAGCGCGCGAATGGTGGCCTCTTTCTGGCGAAGCTGCATTTCATACTCATTACGGATGGACGTCTGCAGGTTTTCCATCAGATGATTGAAGCTGGCGCCGAGCTGAGCGATCTCGTCGCTGCCGCTGACCTGCACGCGCCGGCTCAGATCCTGAAGGCCGGACTGTCCCATGACTGCGGCCAGTTCTTCAATGGGGCGGCTGATTCTGCGTGAGGAAAGCGCGGTAAACACGCTGGCGAGCAGAACAGCGATCAGCGCGGTAATAAAAATCGCGGTGGAGACATGCAGCGCATCAGCGGCATATACGGCTTCCGGGATGAGTGTGATGAGATGCCAGTCAGCGGTCTGCGTCTCAGAGTCGACCATGACGTAGGGCCTGCCGTCATCGAGCGTGAGGCTCTGCACCCCATCGCCTGTAAAGCGGCCCAGCAGCGCCTCGGGAAGACTTCCGCCGGTGCGCGCGCCGGTGGAATCGAAGATGACGCGGCCCTGTGCATTTGCGATATAGGTAACGGACGAATCGTCCGGGCGGATGAGATCGGTCAGACGCTGCATATCGCTCAGGTCGATCGTGATAAACAGCACGCCTACCGGCGCAAATCCCTGCTCTGTGTTCACGATCTTCCGCGCGGCCGTGTAGACCATGGGCGCGGCGGCGTCACTGCTGCGCAGCGGCATATGCACGCGGGTCGGCAGCAGGCGAAGTCCGCTGTGCCAGCGGTCAAGATCCGCCAATTGCAAAAGATATTCCTCCGGCAGTGCGCAGCTGCGATAGTCTGGGTAGAAGCCCGCTTCGTCGCGCGTGGCGTAAAATAGACGATCGCGCGTATCGACAAAGATCATGCTGTAAAGATCCGCTCTGCTGCTGAGCACAGACAAAAACACGTTTTTGGTGAGTTTGGCGTCGGAATTGAGATTGGTTGCGCGGTTCTGCGTGCGCAGCAGCTCACGGAAATCGTCGTTCAGATAAACGGACTGGTAGATGCCATTGAGCTGGGAATAGGAGCTGTCCAGCTTTTCTACGCCTGCGGCGACCAGACGCTGGTTGAGCTGCAGAGATTGTTCACGTATGACCGCCAGCGACTTGCTTTGCGTGACGGCAATCACGCAAAGCAGCGTCAGGATCATCAGAGAAAGAATCACGAGCATCAGCTTGTAGCGCAGTTTTTTGATGTGTTTCATGCCGCATCGCGCCCCTTTGTCTATGATAGGAACGATGGAATACTTCTTGTATGTAATTATACTAAATATAGAGGTGCAATGAAAGACTTTCTTGTTCAAAATACATAAGATGCTAAATGATTTCAGCGACAAGCTAAATCTGTTTAATGCCAAGCGCGCGATCTGCGCGTTATAATGCAGGTGTCCAAAATAAAATTTGAATGGAGGAAGTATCAATGAAACGCACCATTGCCCTTTTGCTCAGCTTGATACTGGCGCTGGCTTTGTTTGCCGGCTGCGGCGCGGCTCCCGCGCAGACGCCCGGCGATACGCCGACAGACACGCCCGCTACGGACACAAACGAACCGGCCGCGCAGGATACGCCTGAGCAGCCGGCGGAAAATGAGAAGACGCCGGTCACGATTCATCTGTTTCATCAGAAACAGGAAGCGCAGGAGACATTTGCAAGGATCATTGATGAATTCCAAAAAGAATACAGCTACATCACCGTTGAGCAGGAGATCGTCACGAACGATCCGTCTTCGATTTTGAAAGCGCGCGTCGCGACGGATGAAGTGCCTGATATCTTCCAGGGCGCGCTGGATACCATGGATATCGCACAGGGCGGGTATATCATGGATCTGGCGGCAGAGCCGTTTTTGAATCATGTTACGGATGAGGCAAGAAAAGACTCCTCCTTTACTGACGCTGCGGGCCACACCTGGGCTATGCCGGTCGACGGCAGCTGTGAGGGCATTTTCTATAACAAGGACATCTTTGCGCAGTACGGTTTGACGCCGCCGAAGACGATCTCAGAGCTGGACGCGGTCATCGAGACGCTGGAAACAAATGGCGTGACGCCGTTTGCTTTGGGCTTTAAGGATTCGTGGACGATCAAGCCTGTTGCGCTCGTGGCAGCGTCGCCCGCTGTTTATGCGGTGGACGCCGAGTGGAACGCAAAAAAGACGGCTGGCGAGGCGTCTTTTGCCGGAACGCCGGCCTGGACGACGACGTTTGAACTGCTGAAAAAGGTCTATGAGCACGGCAACACGGACACCGCCTTTGACACGGACTACAACGGCGCCTGCACCATGATTGCGCAGGGCGAAGCCGCAATGATGATTCAGGGCTTGTGGGCGCTGGAACCGATCAAGAGCGTGAATCCGGACGTCAATCTGGGCATGATGGCGATGCCTGTTTCGGAAAATCCCGAGGACGCCAAGCTGTTCCAGTTCCCCGATTTTGGACTGTCCATCTCTGCATCGACAGAGCATCCGGAAGAATGCAAGTTGTTTTTGGAGTTTTTGACCCGGCCGGAGATTGCGGAACTCTGGTGCAGCACAGCCAAGCTGTTCTCGGCGGTCAAGGGCGTCAACGTCGACTTTGATCCGCTCGCCGGCGATGTCAACGCGTATATCGACGCCGGGATGGTCAGCACGCAGGCCGACCGCGGCTGGCCGACCGCGTTCCAACCGGAATTTGAGGCGGCGCTGCCCAGCTATATTCTCGGTCAGGCAGAGCTGGGAGATATCCTAAGCACGCTTGACGCTGCGTGGGATACCGCGATTGAGGCCAGCCAGTCGTAAATTTTGCTATTGTATTCGGGCGGGAGAAGCTATGTGTTTCTCCCGCACTTTTAAAAGGAGCATGACCATGAAGCGTTTATCCAGAAGGCAAAATGGCGTCTATCTGGCATTTATTCTGCCGGCAGCTGCTTTCTTTATAGCATTTTTTCTGCTTCCCTTCTTTCAAAGCCTCTGGCTCTCGTTTACAGATGCCTATGGCTATAAGCAGCAGATCCATTTCAACGGTCTTGCCAATTACCGAGAAGCGTTCAGCAACCCCAACTTCAAAAATGCGCTCTGGGTCACGGTAAAGTACACGGTATTTGTGACCGTTGCCGCCAACCTTGTTGCATTGGGTTTGGCACTGCTGCTCGACGGAAGCGTCCATTTTAAAAAATTCTTTCGGGCGATATTCTTCCTGCCCAATCTGATGAGCCTTATCATCGTAAGCTTTGTGTGGGTTTTTCTCTACGGTGACGTCTACCGCTCGTTTGTTGATCTTCTGAACATTCCCAAGGCGCTGCAGGTCAGTTGGCTGGGAAATCCTGATATGGCCCTGATTTCGATGGGGATCACAGCCGTCTGGCAATGCGCGGGGTATTATATGCTCATCTACATTGCGGGCCTTCAGAGCGTGCCGCAGGAACTCATCGAGGCGGCGCAGATTGACGGCGGCAGCGCCAGACAGATCGTCACCCGGATCAAACTGCCCATGCTGAAGCCGGTTATGTTCATGAACACGCTGTTGCTTGTCACTGCATGCTTCAAGACCTTTGACATTCCGATGGCCATGACTTCTGGCGGACCGGCAGGCGCAACGACGACCATTGCGCTGCAAATCTACAATAGCGGCTTCCGTGCAAACCGCACAGGATATGCGACGGCGCAGTCGGTCATTTTGTTTTTGATCATCTGCGCGGTTACAGCGGTCATGTACCTTGTACAAAACCGCAATCAGGAGGAGGCGGAATGACGATGCACAGATATGAAGGACTCCGCCGCAGGCGAAGCGGCATCGGCATTACCATCGTTGCCGCCCTCGTTGCGTTCGTCTTCTTTTTTCCGGTTTTGGTCGCAATTCTCAATTCCTTCAAGCCGAAGGGAGAAATCATTGCTTCGGCGCTTGCATTACCAACCAAACCGACGTTGGAGAATTACAAAGCTGTCATGGAAGCTGCGGATCTGCCCAAAGCGCTTCTCGGGTCATTATTCGTTACCGGCGGTGGGATTTTGCTCAATCTTATCGTTAGCTCTTTGGCAGGCTATGCATTGGCGCGCTGGCACAGCGTTTGGTCACATGTACTGACGTTGGTATTTCTTTCATCTATGTTTGTGCCGTTCCATACGATCATGATTTCGCTGTTGATAACGGCAAAGAATCTACATTTGACAGGCCGCATTTGGGGATTGATTCTTATTTATTGCGGCCTTCAGTGTCCCATTCCCATTTTTCTTATCAAGGGCTTTGTCGCCTCTGGCGCGGTACCGCGGGAATTGGAGGAGTCTGCACGGATCGATGGCTGCGGTACAGTACGGGTATTTGGCGCAATCGTGCTGCCGATGCTCAAGCCGATCCTTGCAACGGTGGCGGTATTGAATGCGCTGTGGATTTGGAATGATTATCTGCTGCCGTATCTTATTTTAGCGAAGCCTGTCACAATTCCACTGAGTCAAATGTATTTCTATGGACAGTACAACCAGCAGTGGCATCTTATTATGGCGGGGTTTGTCATCTCCACGCTGCCGGTGGTCATCTTTTTCCTTTTCATGCAAAAGTATATTGTTAGCGGCATTGCTGCCGGCGCTGTCAAAGGGTAAGCGATATTCAGATATATGAAAACAAGCAGCGTATGTCGGGGAGATGGTGCAGCGCAGTCCTTGCAAAGGAGGGATTCATAACGACGATTTTTTCATGTAAGCAGGGCAATGACGAGCGGCGAATAATATGACAACGAAACAAAAGGAGGAGCGAAAATGAAGGCAAAAAGACTAGCGGCATTGGCAGTTGTAATCGTGATGATTGTGGCGTTGGCGCAGCTTCCGTTTGCTTCTGCAGTTGAATAGGATGGAGGGAATAGCGTGGGTTATTCGTCACAGAGCTTGGATGCGTCAGACACCGTTTATATGCTGATGACGGATCGCTTTTTTGATGGGAATCCCAGCAATAACGGAACGTTGAACGAAGAATACCGCCCCGGAAATCTGCACTATTATCAAGGCGGTGACTGGGCAGGTTTGACGCAGAAGCTGCAGTATATCAAAGATCTGGGATTTACCGCAATCTGGATTTCTGCGCCCCAGGAAAATGAAACCTATAGCCGTAGTGGAGATGAAGCAGGATACCACGGCTACTATACAAAGGATTTTAATTCTCCCAATTCGCATTTTGGTACAGAAGAAGAACTGCATGCACTGATTACGCAGGCACAGGCGCTGGGCCTAAAAGTGATCATCGATGCGCAGCTGAATCACACAGCGGATTATTTGGAGTATCCCTCGACGGTTTATGATCCGGCGGATTATAAACCGGCAGCGCCATTTGATAATCCGTCCTGGTACCACAACACCCCCAATATTGTGAATTTTGATGATCCGCAAGAGGCCCAAAATTACAGCTTGGGTGGTCTGGATGATCTGGCACAGGAGAATCCAGCGTGCTGGGCTGCTTTGATGAGCGCATATTGGAATCCATCAGAACAGAGCGGCTGGTTCAGCTATGGCTTTGCTGGGTCACGTGTGGATGCGGTCATTGAAATCCCGCCGGAATATTTGGCGGCGTATGAAGCGCATACTGGCAAGCCCAGCTTTGGCGAGGCGTTCACAGGGTCGGTCGATGAAAACGCTGCAATTGCGCAGTATATGTGGGGAATGCTCGACTTCCCGCTCTATTTCCAAATGAATAACGTGTTTTGCAAAGGAGAAGAATGGGGCGGTATCAAATGGGCATTCGATCAGGACGAAAAATATAAGGATACCAGTCATCTGCTCACGTTCTTGGATAACCATGATCGTTCGCGTTTTTTGGCAAATGCCAGCGATAACTGGGCCAAGCTCCGGATGGCGCTGACATTCCAGTATGCCGCGCGCGGAATCCCCATTGTTTACTATGGAACGGAACAGAACATGGCGGGTGATTATAAGTACTCAGAAGAAACCTTGAATTATTACAACAGAGAGATGATGTCCAGCTTCAATGAGAATACGACGACGTTCCAATATATTCAGCGCCTGAACGCCATCCGAAAAGAATACAGCAAGGTTTTGGTAGATGGGGTGCAGCAGGAGCTTTATTATTCGTATGGCGACAGCGTATATGCGTTTAGCCGGAGAAATGAGGGGAACGGGGCTGAGATCATCTGTGTTTTCAACAATTCTGCCTCGGCGCAAACGCGGCAAATTACGCTGAATCCAGGCTTGACGAGTTATACGATTGGAACGCAGCTGACAAATCTTCTTGAGACCAATGATGTTCTCTCAGTAGAAGAGGGAGCCACAGCGGGGAGCCGCGTTATAAACGTTACAGTTCCGGCAAATGGCGCGCTGCTTTTGACGTGCGGCTATCCGGAAGAGTATCACCAGCCGACCTATCAGCAGACAAAAGTCATTATTCACTATGATGCTGGCTTTGGCAACAGTCTGTCGATCCGCGGCAATGCGCTGCCTCTGAACTGGGAGTTTGGGCAGAAATGCGAAAACGTCGACGCGAACACGTGGCAGTTTGTGATGGAACGGCCTGTGAGCGGAAATATTGAGTTTAAAGTCCTTCTCAATGATAGTACGTGGGAAACTGGGAACAACCATGTTGTTCAGGTTGGAAACACTGTAAAAATCTGGCCATCCTTCAATTAGTTTGGGTCGTTTCAGGTCTTGAAGAGTTTCAAAAGGAGGTATACATATGAGAAGACGATTCCTATCCATCGGCCTTATACTCATGATGCTTGTTACCTGCATGGGCGGCTTGCTGTCTGTATCAGCCGTTGTTTATAATAAAACGGTATACCAGGCAGAGAACGCTGCTCTGAATGGCGCAGCCGTTGATACAGATCACGATGGCTATACTGGCACTGGCTTTGTTGACCAATTTGATTCGGTTGGCAAGTATGTGGATTTCACGATCAGCATAGCTTCTGATGGGGACTATTCCATTATTTTCCGTTATTCAAACGCAGGCGGCTACTATGCTTCGGCAAAAGTCTATTTTGACGGAGAATATGAGGCTATGGCAGTATTCCCGAATCTTTCAAATTGGGATACTTGGTCAACGGCAGAGGTTGGCAACTATTTTACTGCAGGTACGCATACGGTCCGAATTGCCTATAACAATCATGCAATCAACCTTGATTGCATTCAGGTCGAGGAAAAGCATGAAAGCGCGCGAAGCCTTTATCTGTCCAATGCAAAAGACTTTATGGCGATCTGGCAGGCAGCACAACTTTGCTCTGAGGACACTGCGATGCGTCCGCCCAGAATTTCTGAATTGCGCCTTAGCAGTAATTGGAGCGTCAATCAGATCAACGATTATACGGGCTTTTTCATAGACGCGACCAGCGGAAGCAATTATTCCAGCGGTGAAAAGTTTGAAAGCGAAGGCTATTTTGACGAAAATGGGATTCTAAGAACGAATTATCTGCGCTTTGATGGTAATTATCCGTCTGGTATTGAGATTTCGAGGGACTATGCGGCACTGCCTAATATGTCCGCTATCGTGACCCGCTATACGGTTAAAAATACCTCCAGCGGTGAAAAAACGGTAAAGATTCTGGATATGTTAAACCCGTCCAACACCGGAAGCGGGAACATCTCTGCCAGCTACGACACTTCTAAACGCGCAGTCGTTTTTGACCGCAGCTCCGCTTCGCAGCCCTTTATTGCACTTGGTTCATTCGATGCGCCAGAAGCATATCAGGTTGCAAACGATGCAGTTCTTGACGCTTCTCAACAAAACTGCAGCCCTTGGGCCAGCTTTCATGCGAATGGAAGTCTAAAGAATAATTCCAGCGCGTCGGCCAGCAGTGTGTCCGCTGGTATGCTGAAGACGTTGACTGTTGGTAGCGGACAGACGGCTGAAGCGTATTTCTATATCAGCTTTGGCACGACTGCCGATGATCTGAATGCGACGATTTCTGCGATTCGTGCACAAAATGGCGCAGATTGGTATGCGTATACGAGCGATTATTATGCGAACTGGTTTGCTGGGGCAAACGATATTCCGGATTTTACGGATCCAGAGCTTGCCTTGATGTACAAACGAAATTTGATCATGATCAAGAACACGCTTCGACCCGGCACTACGACCAGTGATGGCGCGCATGTAGCGACAACAAATCCGTATGATTACGGATATAAGGTTTGGACGCGCGACGCGTCGGTAACAGCGCTTGCGCTTGATGCCGCCGGTTTTACGGAAGAGGGCGAAAGATATTGGCGTTGGCTTGCTGAGCGCCAGCTGACAACGGGTGACACTGCAGGTTCGTTTAATACTTGTATTGATATGTGGACAAACGCGCGCGCAGAGTTTATTGAGCCGGAACATGACACCATTGGGTGGTTCTTGTTTGGCGTTTATCGTCATTGCATTGAGGTTGGAAATAATCAGTTACGCGATGCGCTGTGGCCGCAGCTTTTGGCCGCTGCAAACTATATCAGCAATCATATTGACGATAATGGGTTTGGACCACATGATTTCAGTATTTTTGAGGACATGGATAACTACGGTGTTTATACCTACACACAGGCACTTTATGTTGCAGGTCTAGAAGCAATGGCGCACATGGCACGCGATAAGGGCCTTGATTCTCTGGCCGACAACTTTAGCGGGGCCGCCAGTACGATCAAGTCCGCGATCAACCGTGACGATACACTTTCTGATGGCCTGTGGTATCCTAAGGGCGGATACTATGTCAAGGACATTCGTTGGGATAACACAGTGAGCAGAATCAAAGATGGCGCTGGCCTCATCCTGTTTGTAACCGGTGTTGTGGATATTGAGTCATCTCGTGCGCAGAGCACCCTTAGTGCCTTTGAAGAGGACTTGGTTTCTGATGATTTTGGTATGGCCCGTTATGCGACGGATACATACTACAGCAAAGATAGCATCTATAGCCCATCTGGGGATGAAGCGGTCGAATTATCGCCCAGCTGGCCGCAGATCTCTAACTGGAATGCCGTCTATAATGTATATTTGAACAACCATCAGAAAGCTGTGGATATTTTCGACTGGAATCTCCACCGAACTTGCGCGGGGTATATGGTAACTGGCGAGTGTGTGAGTGACGTTACGGAGAAGCCGTGTATTTCTACTGCAAGTGAGCCGACGACAGCAGCTGCGTTTGTCCTGGCAACATTGGCGTGGAATGGCGACTTGGATCTGCGCATCGTTCCAGAGAGAAGCAATGCGGGGTGCTACAGAGAATTAACTGTTCACAATGGCTGTGAAGGAGACTGGGCACAGTATCAGTACGTTCCCTATTATCTCGATCAGCGAAATGACGCTGTATCTAGCAATCTTTCCATTAAAAATGTCTATATTGCAAACGATGCCGACAACCTCTATATTCGTGTCGATAATGAATCAGGAACGCTGCCGACATTCAACGATGGAAACGAGTTGTTCCAAATCAGCGCATATTTCCAGGATGCCAATGGAGTCGCTGCAGCACTTTCAGAATCTATGTGCAACAGCGAATTTAATCACAGCTTTTCCTATGCGATATCACGCAGCAGTAACTCCAATGCGATCAACAAATATACAGCCAATACGTCTTGGACCAGTGCGGGCAGCGAGAGCAATGCAAAAATAGAGTGGGATCCAACAACGGGTCGTATTGAAATGCAGATTCCACTTTCGGCGCTTGGCGTGTCAGCAATCAACTCGGATACCTGGCTTGATACTGCCATCACAATTGGAACCAGCACAAGCGATAGCGACACATTTGAAATACACTATCGGCTTACCGGTAATCAAGATGCGTGGTTGTACGGAGATTTTACTTAATGCTGTGAAGTATCATTTTGATTTAAATATGCGTTAGCACGACCCGGAGCAGGTGAGAATTTGCCTGCTCCGGGTAATTGATACTAGAGATATCAGCATGTGTTGGGAGCATTGGCGCCACTGACTTTACGCTGCATCCTATGCTGGAGCGCGCCGCCTGGGCAGGCGGCGCCGCGTCCGCGCGGAGAGAAGATTTTCTGCCGAAAAACTCGAACGGGGGTTTTCGGCAGTTGCATTTTGTTGGGGAAACTGGTACAATAC
>CAZWKZ010000025.1:0-17766 GCA_964633935.1 uncultured Oscillospiraceae bacterium
ACCTGCGGCAGATGCAGAGCTTTGTCACACAGGACACGCATCTGTTCCACGACAGTATCAAAAACAATCTGAAAATTGCAAGGCAAAACGCCACCGACGCTGAGATCGAGACGGCCTGCAGGAAGGCCTCTGTACATGAGTTCATCACGAGTCTGCCGCAGGGCTACGACACGCCGGTCGGCGAACTGGGCGACACGCTGTCCGGCGGCGAGCGGCAGCGGCTGGGCCTTGCCCGCGCGTTTTTGCATGACGCGCCGTTCCTGCTGCTCGACGAGCCGACCAGCAATCTGGACAGTCTGAATGAGGCGGTGATCCTGCGCTCCTTGCGCGAAGAGCGTGAGGATAAGACGGTGGTGCTCGTTTCGCACCGGCGCTCGACCATGCGGATCGCCGACGACGTCTATTGCGTGGAGCACGGGAGGATGAGCTGATGGCAAAAGACGTACAGACCAAGCGCGAGCAGGAAAAACAGCTCGTCTCACAGATGATCGCGCTCTACTGCAAAAAGCGGCATCACGCCGGCTCTGGCCTCTGCCCCGAGTGTCAGGCGCTCGACGCCTATGCGCGCCAGCGCAGCGACAGGTGCCCGTTTATGGAGACGAAGACCTTCTGCTCCAACTGCACGGTGCATTGCTATAAGCCGGATATGCGGCAAAAGATCCGGCAGGTCATGCGCTTCTCCGGTCCACGGATGCTGTTCCACCACCCCTGGACCGCGATGCGGCATGTGATCGAAACCAGAAAAGAAAAACACAGATTGAAGGAGAAAGCATGAAAGAGAAAGTTTTTACACCGTTCAAAGTAAAGGAAATCGTGTTTTTGGCGATCATCTCGGCGGTGACGCTGTGTACCTGCGCAGTGATGCCGCTGGTGGCGAGCCTGCAGACAGTCATTTTCGGCATCGCGCAGGTGATCACCAGCCTGCAGATCTCGGTCTTCTTCGCCATCGGTCTCATGAAGGTCCGCAAGGTCGGCTCGCTTTTCATCATGGCGCTGCTTACAGGATTGTTTCAGCTGCTGATGGCGCCGCCCATGTTCTTTTCCAACCTCATCATTGGGTTTGTGCTGGAGCTTCTTGTGATTCTGCTCTTCGGCGGCTATCAAAAAGACGCTGCCGTCTTCTTCGCTGCCGTGCTGTATAACCCGCTGTCGCTGCCCGTCAATTATCTGTACAACCGGTTCTTTGGCCGCGAGGCCATGGCGGCGGTCGCTGCAAAGGCGCCGTGGATCACCGCCGGTATGACGCTTGCCGTGATCGCCCTTTCCGCGCTGGGCGCATGGATCGGGATGAAGATCTCAAAAGAGCTGAAAAAATCGGGAGCTTTGAAAAAATGAGCGAAAAACTGCTGGTAAAGCGCCCGGTCTATCCGCTGATCGGGCTGCTCTCGTCCCTGCTGATCATCATATTCGGCGTCGCGCTGGCAAAGCGCGGCAGCTGTATCTGGTTTCTTGGCGCGATGTGGCTGCTCTTTCTCGCCTTCGGCTACTATCGCGCCTGTTTGGCGGTGATCCCTGTGGCCGCAGTATTATGCGCAGTCCTCGCGGGCATCACCTTCGCCATCTCAAAAGACGTCTCGTCGGCTATGGCGGCCGTCAACCGCATCCTTGCCGTGTGCATCGCCGTGATCCCTGGGCTGGCGCTGCCGCCGATCATCCTTGTGCGGAATTTTTACACGCTGCGCCTGCCGCGCATGCTCACGCTGGGCGTGATGATCACGCTGAACTTTTTCCCGCTGCTCGGCGCTGAGGTCAAACAGGTGCGCGAGGCGATGAAGACCCGCGGCGCGGGAAGCTTTTTCAGCCCGCAGATCTTTTACCGGGCGTTTTTGATCCCGCTCATCATGCGGCTGGTCAATATCTCCGACACGCTCGCGCTGTCGGTACAGACGCGGGGCTTTACGACCGACGCGGCGGCGTGCTCCGTCTACCGGCCGGTAACGCTCCGCTTGGCGGATATTTTATGTTTGCTGCTCGTCCTGGCGGGCGCGGGATTGGCGGTGGCGCTATGACGGCGATCGAACTGCGAAATGTGAGCTTCTGCTATGAGGGCTATGAGACGAAGGTCCTGCGCGACGCCTGCTTCTCAGTCGATTACGGCGAGGTAGCGCTTCTCTCCGGCTTTTCCGGCGAAGGGAAAAGCACGGTGCTGTCTTTGATCGCGGGGATCATTCCGGACGTCACGCCCGGCCAGATCGAGGGCGAGGTGCGCGTCGGCGGCGAGAACATCCTTGGCCGCAGGATGAGCGAGGTCTGCCGCAAGGTGGGCGTCGTTCTGCAAAACGCCGAGGCACAGATCGTCCAGCAGCTCGTGGAGGACGAGGTCGCGTTCGGCTGTGAAAACTTCGCCTTTTCCCGCGACCGGATCCAAGCCTGCGTGCAGGACGCCTGCCGCCAGATGCAGCTTCGCCCGGAGTGGAAGACGCGGACGCTCTCCGGCGGGCAAAAGCAGCGGCTGATCACCGCCGCCACGCTTGCCACGCAGCAGAGGATCCTGGTTCTGGATGAACCGCTCGCCAATCTGGACAAGCAGGGCGCTGCGCTTCTGATGCGCGCGCTGCGCCGTCTCGCTGCGGACGGATACGCCGTGCTCGTGGTCGAGCACCGGCTGGACATGGTGCTTGCATATGTGGACACGGTCTGGAGCATCCGCGGCGGGCAGATCGAGCGCGTCGCCGACAAACGATCGTACCTGCTCGCGCAGGCGGCGGACATCCGCGACGAATGCCGCGCAGAAGCTCAGGGCGAAGCTGTGCTCCGGCTGGAGCACGTCGGCTTTCGCGCGGGCGGACGGGAGATCCTCCGCGACGTCAGCTTTACAGTCAAAACGGGCGAGCGCGTGCTTCTGCTGGGTGAAAACGGCTGCGGAAAGACGACGCTTTTGCGTCTGATCGCCCGCCTATACGCGCCCAGCGCCGGCCGCATCACCCAGTACATCGACCCCAAGCTGGGCCAGAAGCGCAGCGGCGGCAGCGCTTGGTTCCGGCACGTCGGCGTCGTATATCAGAATCCCAACTACCAGCTGTTCATGCCGACGGTGCGCCAGGAGATCGCCTTCGGCGCAAAATCCGCAGCATACGCGCAGGAGGTGATGCAGATGTTCGGCCTCGAGCATCTGGCCGACCGCCATCCGCAGTCTCTATCAGAGGGGCAGAAGCGCCGCGTCTCCATCGCGGCCGTTGCCGCGACCGATCCGGCCGTGCTGCTGCTCGACGAGCCGACCGTCGGCCAGGACTATGACGGACTGCGTGAAATGGTCCACATCCTGAACCAGCTGCATATGCAGCGGCCAAATACCATGATCACCATCACGCACGATATGCGCTGCGCCGAGGCGCTCTGCGACCATGCCGTGCTTCTGCACGGCGGCGTGGTCGCGCAGGAGGGCGGCAAGGAGCTGACGCGCCGTTATTTCTATGACGCCGGGCAGTAAAAGCGTTCTCCGGAAACCGACTGGTTTCCGGAGAACGCTTTTTTGATCTTCTATCACGGATCTGCGCGGCGGGCGTTTCCCATATCAGCGCTTGCCGGTGCCGTTACAGTAGGTGCACTTGCCGTCGGCATTGTGGCAGGCGTAGCAGTTGCGGTCCTCCTTATCGGAAGCGCTGCTCCACAGATACCCGTCGCCGCCGCAGACCTGACAATCACCCGTACCGTGACAGATACTGCAGTCGGGCCTTGCAAACTCCGGAATATTCGAGCCTGTGCTGCCGGACGAACCGGACACGCCGCTGACGGGGTTGCCGCTGAAGTCCGTAGGCGGATATTTGAGCTGCTTTCCAGGATCAACAAGGGTAAAATCGCTGCTGTAATACAGCGTCATGCCGATGCGGCCCTGAGAATAATAGTGCGCCACGCTCAGGCGGAGCTGGCATACCTGGCCAAGGATATCGATCTTGTCGATCGTAGCGTCGCCGGTATAGACATAGTAATAATCTTCGAACAGCGTCCCAGACGAAGAGATCGTATCCTGCTCCTCGCGCCGGTCAAACTCCAGCTGGTACGCTGGCTCGAGCATCAAGTCGAGCACATCGTCAATGATGCTTTCGCCCTCGTCCATATCAAAGCTGTAGCTGACGAGATGGCCGCCGTAGGCGGACATATCCTCGCCCCGGCCGCACTGCAGGAAGATGCCAAGATCCGGCAGCGTCGCGCTGTCAGGATCGACGCTCTGCGCAGAACCGGCCGTCTGTTCAGAACCGGCTGTCTGTCCAGATGTGTCCTCGCTCTGCGGCGTATCGTCCTGCGCATATGCGGACAGGTCGAAGTTTTCCACCGTAAGATCACGGCTGTACCAGATGGCCAGAATCAATCGGTCGTCAGAAGAAATAACATTGATAAACGCATGGCAGCCGACAAGGCTCTCGTCATCGCTGCTTTCCGACAGATCGCGCAGCGAATCGTCGGCGGCCAGATAATATTCGGTTTGAGATTCCCCATCTTCTAGCGCATTCTGGCGTATATCCAGCAGCTGCAGGCCGTAATCCTCCTGCAGCGAGGAGGAGAAGGAAGCGACCTGCTCCAGCGTCTGTCCGTCGTCTGCGTCAAACAGAAAGAGAAAATTGTAGATGGAATCAACAAATATAAAATCCGCCTCGCCCAGATAATCCTGTGGGTTCGGCACCGCCTCGCTGTCCGACGCAGATGTGCGCGGTTGCTCCGCTTCGCCGCTTCGTTCGATCTTCCAACCGTCGTCCGCGTCGTCCCTGCGGCGAATCTCCCACTCGTCGTCGTCCCAGCTGCTGCGCGCAATGCTGCTCGACGCGGCCGTTTTCTTCTGCGCCATATTGGCAAACACGCACACAAGCGCGAGCAAAACGACTGCCGCCGCGCAGATGCCGGCAATCAGGCCCGCGCGCCTGCCCCGACCCGCGCGCTCCGGGGCCGGAGGATCTACCGGCTGCTTTGCTGCCGGCGTCTGCGCCTGCGGCGCAGCCGCACCGCAGCCCGGACAGAACTTTGCCCCCTCGGGAATGTTTGCTCCGCAATGACCACAATACATATTGGCTCTTCCTTTCTTCGCCCGGAGCCTCTGCCGCACGCGGCAGCCCGGCTGTCTATATTTATATTCTACACACCGGCTCACAAACAGCTTATTTTTCGTTTCCGGCCGCGACCCAAAAGAGCAAGCTTTTTCCTAGTATAACAAACCCGCACATACATTGCAAGCTGTCTTCCGGCTTCCGATAAAATCTGGCCCTATTAATTATTATATTTTTGGCCATTTTAAAGATGCCAGCTTGTGCTACAATAAACCTACCAATCAACCCAGGAGGAAATTTCCATGGAAAAGAGCAGATATGAACTCAACAAAGAACTCGCGCAGATGCTCAAGGGCGGCGTCATCATGGACGTCACCACGCCCGAGCAGGCGAAGATCGCAGAGGCCGCCGGCGCCTGCGCGGTCATGGCGCTCGAGCGTATCCCGGCCGATATCCGCGCGGCCGGCGGCGTATCGCGCATGTCCGATCCCAAAATGATCCGCGGCATCCAGGACGCCGTCTCCATCCCCGTCATGGCCAAGTGCCGCATCGGCCACTTTGTCGAGGCGCAGGTGCTCGAGGCCATTGAGATCGATTATATCGACGAAAGCGAGGTCCTCTCCCCCGCCGACGACGTCTATCACATCGACAAAACGCAGTTCAAGGTGCCGTTTGTCTGCGGCGCGCGCGATCTGGGCGAGGCGCTGCGGCGCATCGCCGAGGGCGCGTCGATGATCCGCACCAAGGGCGAACCGGGCACCGGCGACGTGGTACAGGCCGTGCGCCACATGCGCGCTATGAACGCCGAGATCCGCCGCGTACAGAACCTGCGGGAAGACGAGCTGTACGAGGCCGCCAAGCAGCTGCAGGTGCCGCTGGACCTGCTGCGCTATGTGCATGAAAACGGCCGGCTGCCGGTCGTCAACTTTGCCGCAGGCGGCGTGGCGACGCCGGCGGATGCGGCGCTGATGATGCAGCTGGGCGCCGAGGGCGTGTTCGTCGGCTCCGGCATCTTCAAATCGGGCAACCCCGCCAAGCGCGCCGCCGCCATCGTACAGGCCGTCACCAACTACACCGACGCCAAGCGGATCGCCGAGCTTTCGGCCGATCTTGGCGAGGCCATGGTCGGCATCAACGAAAATGAGATCGCGCTTTTGATGGCCGAGCGGGGAAAGTAAGATGACCGTCGCCATTTTAGCGCTGCAGGGCGCATTTGCCGAGCATGCCGCGATGCTGGACCGGCTCGGCGCGGCACACTTCGAGATCCGCCAAAGGCGCGATCTCGACCGACCCTTTGACGGTCTGATCCTGCCCGGCGGCGAGAGCACCGTCATGCGCAAGCTTCTGCGCGATCTGGGGCTTTTCGAGCCGCTGCGCGCGCGCATCGAGGCCGGGCTTCCCGTCTTCGGCACCTGCGCGGGGCTGATCCTGCTGGCAAAGGAGGTAGACGGCGGCGAGCCGTGCTTTGCCACGATGGATATCGCCGCCTGCCGCAACGCCTACGGCCGCCAGCTGGGCAGCTTCCATACCGAGGAGCGCTTTCACGGCCTTGGGCGTGTGCCGATGACCTTCATCCGCGCGCCGTATATCGCCTGCGTCTCCGGCGGGGCCGAGGCGCTGGCTGCCGTAGACGGCAAGATCGTCGCCGCCAGGCAGGGCAATCAGCTTGTCACGGCGTTCCATCCGGAGCTGACAGACGATACGCGCGTACACGAGCAGTTTCTCCAAATGCTCACGCATTGACCATGGCCGCTCCGGCGCCCATCAGCGCCGGAGCGGCCATGCTGACGTTTACAAAAGCTCTGCCAAGCACGCGAACCCAAATGCCCGGCGCGAGGGAAGGGAACTCCGTCTCCTCGCGCCGGGCATTTTTTATGTTTTTACCTTGACCGCGCGTGCGGACGGCCGTTTCTCCGGCCGGTAACCGCGTTTTTTCATGCAGCTGAAATACGCCGGGAACAAAAACGCGTCCGCCATCAGCCACGCGGCCGGGCTGGCAAAGCAGACTGCGTCAAAGCCCAGATACGGCACCAGGCACAGCCCAAATATGCCGCGCGCAAGCATCTCCATCACGCCGGCCGCCACGGCCAGATTGGAAAAACCCAGTCCCTGGATGGTGAAGCGCAGCAGATTCACAAACAACAGCGGCACATAGAACGCCGAGATCGTGGCCAGATACTTCCGGCTGCGCGGCAAAATATCCGCAGCCGTCTGCAGATCGGCGGTATCGAGGAACAGTCCCGACAGCGCGCCGCCCCAGAAATACAGCGCGGCAAAGGCGATCACGGCATAGATCCCGCCCAGAATCGTACAGTCGATCACGCCCTTTTGTACCCGCTCCGGCTTGCCCGCGCCCAGATTCTGTCCGGCAAAGGTCGCCGCGGTGGCGCCCATGGCGTCAAACGGGCAGGTGGCAAGCAGGCTCACCTTATTTCCGGCGGTCATAGCGGCCATGGTGGTCGAGCCGAGGCCATTGACAGCCGTCTGCAGCAGAATGCTGCCGATGGCCGTGATCGAATACTGCAGCCCCATCGGCAGGCCCATATTGAGCAGATACACAAGATATTTCTTTTCCGGCCGCAGATCGCCCCGTTCCAGCCGCAAAACAGGAAAATGCCGCGCCATATACCACAGGCACAGAAGTCCCGAGATCAGCTGGCTCAGAAGCGTCGCCCAGCCCGCGCCCGCCACGCCCATGCGCAGCCACAGGATAAACGCCAGATCCAGCGCTACGTTCAGCAGGCTTGAGAAGATCAAAAACGCCAGCGGCGTCTTCGAGTCGCCCAGCGAGCGGATGATGCCCGACAGCAGATTATACAGCATCGTGGCCGGGATGCCGAGAAAAATCAGAAAAATATAGCGATATGCGTAGACAAACGTGTCCTCAGGCGTGTGCATCCAGCCCAGGATCCGGCGGCACAGAAGCGTCGTGGCAAACGTTACGATCACGGCAAAGCTCGCGCCCAGCCAGATCATGTTGCCCACAAATTTACGCAGGCCGTCATAGTCGCGCTGGCCAAACTTCAGCGCGACCGGAATGGCAAAGCCCGCGCACACGCCGTTGCAAAGCCCCAGCACCAGAAAGCTGATCGAGCCTGTCGAGCCTACGCCCGCCAGCGCCTGCACGCCCAAACACTTGCCCACAACGACGGTATCGACCATGCTGTAGAACTGCTGGAACAAAAGTCCGAAGACCAGCGGCAGCATAAACGACACGATCAGCCTCATCGGCGAACCGCTGGTCAGATCCTTCTCATGCATTTTAAGCATTCAGAGCACCTCATTTCTATCCAAAGCGCACAAATGGTAGCACTGTTTTTTGGCAATGTCAACAATCCACTTTATACAAAATTTCCCTCGGCCAACCGCGTTCTTTTGATCGTATTGTACGCGTCTGCATCGCGCCGCGAAGCGCAAAAAAGCGCTTGACAGGATATCGTTCCTATGTTATAACTGTATTAACACATTTAGTACAATTAGTACAGTAAGGGCAGGTGCTTGCCATGATCCAACTCAACTATCGCGACCCGAGGCCGATCTACGAGCAGATCAAATCCGAGCTGCGGCGGCTCATTCTGACGCAGGCGCTCTCGCCCGGCGAGAAGCTGCCCAGCGTGCGCGAGCTGGCCGGGCAGCTGACCATCAACCCCAACACCATCCAGCGCGCCTACCGTGAGCTGGAGGCCGAGGGCTACACCGTCTCGATCGCCGGGAAAGGCTCGTTTGTGGCCGACGCGCGCGCCATCGGCCGCCAGCAGCGGCAGCAGCAGATCGAAGCATTCGAACACGCCGCCGGGCGGCTTCGCCAGCTCGGCTTTACCACGCAGGAGCTGATCGCGCTTTTGCAGCAGCAGGAGGAAGAAACGCATGATTGAAGTACAAAACGTGTCCAAACGCTTTGACAGCGTGACGGCGCTGGACGGCCTGTCGCTGCACGTGCCGAGCGGCTCGGTCTACGGGCTGGTCGGCCCGAACGGCGCGGGCAAATCCACCATCATCCGCATACTCATGGGCATCTACAGGCCCGACGCCGGCTGCGTCAGCTTTGACGGCGCGCCGGTCTATGAGAACCCGGCCGTCAAGCGCCGCATCAGCTACATCCCGGACGATCTGAGCGCGTATGCATTCGAATCCATCTATAGCCTGAAGCGCGTCTACCAGCAGCTCTACCCCGCCTTTGACGCGCAGCGCTATGCGCAGCTCAAGAATGTGTTCGCCCTGGATGAAAAGCAGCCGCTGCGCCGGTTTTCCAAGGGCATGCAGAAGCAGGCGCTGTTCTGGCTCTGCATCTGCACGCGGCCGAAATACCTGATTTTAGATGAGCCGGTCGACGGACTCGACCCCGTGATGCGCCGGCAGATTTGGAGCCTGATCCTCGACGACGTGGCGGCAAACGGCACGACGGTGCTGGTCTCGTCGCACAACCTGCGCGAGTTGGAGGATGTCTGCGACCACGTCGGCGTGATGCACAAGGGCGCGATGCTGCTTGAGCGCTCGCTCGCGCAGCTGCAGGAGAATTTTGTCAAAGTGCAGCTCGTCACCGAGCAGCCGCTGCCGGATGATCTGCACGTCGTGCACAGCGCCGCGACCGGCCGTATCCAGACGCTCATCATCTGCGGAAACGCACAGCAGGTCACGCAGAAGCTGGCGCAGACGCAGCCGCTGTTGTGCGATCTGCTGCCTCTGACGCTGGAGGAGATTTTCATCTACGAACTGGGAGGTGTGGACTATGACGTCAAAAATATCGTACTTTGATCGGGCAATCTTCCGCTGCGCCGTCAAAAAAGCAGCGCCGCTGTGCGCGCTGTACACGCTGGCGTGGCTGCTGTTTCTGCCGTTTTCGCTGCCGTCCGTATACGCCCAGGCGCTGCGTGCAACAAGCTTCACGCCAGCGTACGAGCTGGCACATCGCCTTTTGAGCAACACCGGTGCGATTGCGGGCGTATTCAGCCTTCTCTATGGGCTTGCGCTGGCGTGGCTGCTGTATCTGTGGCTGTTCCGTACAAGCAGTGCCTGCTATCATGCATCCCTGCCCGTCCGGCGCGAGGCCCTATTTTTCACAAACTATCTCACAGGGCTTCTGGCCTTTCTGGCGCCGCATGCGCTCATCGCGCTTGTCACATTCTGCGTCACGGCGGCGCTGGGCTGCCCGCTGCTGTCGTGCTGCCTACAGTGGTTCGCCGTGATAAGCCTGTACTGCCTGTTTTTCTTCAGCTTTGCAGTATTGCTTGTCATGATCGTCGGGCAGATGGCGGCGATGCCGCTAGTGTACGGCATTTTGAATTTGGCCGTCTATCTCGTCTATCACATCGTATCCGGCCTGATGAACACCTTCGTCTACGGTATGCCGCACATCAGCTCCAGCCTTGACGACATTTTTATTCTGTTTTCTCCCGTTTTGGCGATCGTTGCCGGGCAGGGGCCAGCCGTCGCAAGCGACGCTATTTTTAACGAAGCGCTCGGCTATTACGAATCAGGCATGCCATATCTGATTCATACATGGTACGCTCTGGCGCTGGGCGCGGCCGGTCTTGTGTTTGCACTGCTCGGGTTCCAGCTGTTAAAAAAGCGCGAGATGGAGCGCTGCGGCGACGTGATCGCCGTGCGCCCGCTCCGGCCGGTGTTCCTCTACGCGTTTACCATCGGCTGCGCGCTGGTGATCGGCCAGTTCATCATGCACATCATTTCCGACGGCGCCGCAAGCAGTAACTTCATCCTCGTCATGCTCTTTCTCTTTATCGGCGCGTTCCTCGGCCACTTTGCCGCGCAGATGATGCTGCAAAAGACCGTGCGCGTGTTCAAAACCGGCTGGCCGGGGCTTGGCGCGTGCTGTTTGGCGCTGCTGGTGCTGTTCGGCGCGGCGCGGCTGGATATCACGCGGTATTCCCGCCGCATCCCTGCGGCCGGTGATATCGACTCCGTCAGTATCGACACCGGCTACTATGCCCCCACGGCCTACGCCGTTACGGACGCAGACGCCATCGCCGCCGTGCTGCGCATGCACGAGAACATTCTTTCCTGCCGCACAGAGCAGCAGCGGCTTGCGAGCAGCACAGAGCCGACAATCAGCCGCGACGTGACCATCAGCTACAACCTCAAAAACGGCACGACGCTCACGCGTTACTATCAGCTCTACGTGCCTGAGGCGCAGCCAGACGAGGACAATCCCCTAGTGCAGTTTGCCAATGTGTACAACTCCCTGCCGTTCGTACAAAAGCGTCAGCTCCCCGGCTTTGCCGTCACGCGCAGCAGCGTCGCCACCTGCCGCATCGAGGGCCGGCTCGCGGACGAGGGCGGCGTCTATGACGGACGAAATCTCTCGTCTGACGACGCGTATACATTCTATACCGACTGCATTCTGCCGGATCTGGAGGATTCTTCCCTCGGCCGTTCGTCGTTCGGCGCGCTGAACAGCACGGCTGAGGCAGTGGAAGACGACGACGCCTTCAACTATTCCCCCTGTCACGTCGAGTTCACCTTCATCACCCCGGACGGCGGCGAGACGAGCAGCTACTTCACCATTCCGCTCGACGCCAAACGCACGGCTGCATATCTGGAAGAACTGGGCTTTGACCTATCCTGGAGCGAAACATGAGCACACTGCCGCCCGGCGCCAAATGCGCCGGGCGGCAGAATTCTGAATTTTTTCTTTATGGCTTGTCACATTTTGCTAAAACTGGTATGATATCGGAAGTATACGAAAGAAGGCAAGCTACATGAAGCACATCGGTAAGATCATTTCCTGCCTGCTGGCGGCCGTGCTGCTGGCGCTGCCGCTGCGGCTCACCGCAAGCGCGGCCGAGAGCGGCGCGAAGCTGCTGGCCATCACATTTGACGACGGTCCGGGCAAATATACGGATACGCTGCTCGACGAGCTGGCGGCGCGCGGGGTCAAGGCGACGTTTTTTGTCGCGGGTTACTGCGCCGCGGCGTATCCCGATACGCTCAAGCGCATCGTGGACGAGGGACACCAGCTGGCGAACCATACATACAACCACCAAAATCTCAATACGCTTTCTTCGGCCAAGATCGCCTCGGAGATCAGCTCGGTACAGGCGCTCATCACCGCCGCCGGCGGCGACGATGCGGCCTATATCCGTCCGCCCTACGGCAACGCCAACGCCACCGTCAAGGCCACTGCGACGGCGCCGCTCATCTACTGGTCGGTCGACCCGGAGGACTGGAAGTATCTCAACCGCGACACGGTCTGCAAAAACATCGTAAGCGGCAGCTATGACGGCGCGATCATCCTGGTGCACGACATCTACAAAACGAGTGTCTACGGCGCGCTGGACGCCATCGACCAGCTGCTGGACGCCGGATATGAATTCGTCACCGTGGAGGAGCTTCTGCTGCGCCGCGGCGTGACGCCCGAGGCGGGCGTCATGTACTACGACGCGAAAAACAAGGGCGTGAATCTCACGGCTGAGCAGATCAGTCCCGAGTATTTTGACGAATCGGCCATCGAGACCCACTGGGGCTACGACGCGATGAAGTTCTGTCTGGAGCGCGGCTATCTGCAATACGGCAGCGGCGGCGAGTGGTACCCCAACCATGACGTCACGCGCGGCGAATTTGCCATGGCGCTGGGCAATTTCTGCGGCGTGTTCGCCTCGTACCAGTCGCCCGCCGGCAACCCCTTTACCGACGTGAGCCGCGAAGATCCGCGCCTGCCGTATATCCTGTGGAGCAATGACGCCGGTATCATGTGCGGCTACGCCGACCGCTTTCGCCCCGACGACAAGATCACGCGTGAGGAGATCGCCACCGTCGTGGCGCGCTATCTTCTTATGACCGGCCGCGTGCAGGCGGACGCCGGCGACGCGCTGGCGCTGTATCCCGACCGGGCGCAGATCTCCGACTGGGCGCAGGACGGCGTCGCCATGTGCACTGCCTGCGGCATTTTACAGGGCAGCGCCACAGGCTTCTTGCCCAAGGACAATCTCACCCGCGCGCAGACAGCTGCGATCTTGCAGCGGCTGACACAATATTAAGAGCCGCAGGCCCTTGGGCATACCGAAAAAACGGCAAGGCCACTTTTTGACAAGGCTGCGGCCAGAAAACGCCCGCGCTCTTCGCCTCAGGCGAAGGGCGCGGGCGTCTATTGGCCGGGCGTCGTTTTCCGGCGTATACGCCGCCGGGAAAACACGATCCATATTGGAAGTGCCGCCCCGGCGTCAAAGATTTTTCAAGTGCCTTACATCGATCGCCGACGCGTCGTAGCCTTCGATATAATCCAGCAGCTGCCCCGGCTCATTGCACAGCCGGTAGATCTGCAGGCACGGCTCGCGCACAAAGCGCCCGGCCACCGCGTGCTCCAGCATGTTCTGCATGGGCGCATAATAATTGTCTACATTAAAAACGGCAATGGGCGGATTGTGCCGGCCGAGCTGCTTGAGCGTCAAAATCTCAAAAAATTCCTCAAATGTGCCGATGCCGCCCGGGGCCATGATGAACGCCTCTGCGCGCTGCGCCATGACGCCCTTGCGCTCAGCCATGGTGTCGGTAAAGATCATTTCGTCGCACGCATCGTACAAAATACCGTCGACGTTCAAAAAACGCGGCGCAACGCCCGTGACCCTGCCGCCTGCGTCGTGCACGCCGCGCGCAGCCGCACCCATCACGCCCTGCGCGCCGCCGCCATAGACCAATGCGTGTCCGCGCTGCGCCATCATGCGTCCAAGCGCATACGCGCTGTCAAGGTAAACCGCGTCAAGCTCGCTGCTGGACGCGCCGTAAAGACAAATCTGCATGTTTCTGCTCCTTTGCGGTTATCTTAATTTCTTTCGGGAACACTGTTGATACAGCCGTTTTCCCGCAGCCACGCGGCAATGGCCCGGCCAATCTGGCAGTTTGCGCGGTACGCGCAGCCGCTATAGCCGCAGTCGATCTCCGCCTCGCCCGCGCTCAGCTCGCACAGCACGAGCCTGGCCTGATCCTGCGCGCGGCAATAGCCCTGAAACATCTGTTCCACCGCTCGATCGCCTCCATTCTTTGTTGAGTATAGCATCCTGCAGGCCATATTTCCAGCAAAATCGTGAAATTCCCGCAGGTCATTTTTGAACACTTTCCTCGCTTTGTCTATTGCCAATCCGCGCCTGTTATGATAAAATTTGCATAAACGCTTAAAAGGGAGAGTGTGTATGCACAACCTGCGCACATTCCAAAAAATCATTCGCGCCGCGTCGCTTGTCGGCCAGCTCGGCTTCATGGTCATCACGCCGCCGCTGGTGCTGATCTACCTTGCGCATTTGCTGCAAACGCGCTGCGGCTGGGGCGTGTGGGTCATGCTGGCCGCCATCGTCGTGGGGCTGATCTGCGCCGGGTGCAGCGTGGCGAACTTCTGCCGCAGGCTCCTTGCCTCGGAAAAACGGCGCGGCGAGCCGCCCGCAGCCGGCTTTAACCGCCACGACTGAACATACTGTTGGAGGAAATCCGATTTGAAGATTCAAAAAGCTGTGATTCAGGAGACACTGCATATCGCCCTTGGCGTTGTCATCGCGGACGTGATCATGTGCGCGATCTTCGCGCTTGCGGGGCATTTTGACTACACCGTCGTGCTTGGCGCGCTGCTTGGCACGGCGTTTGCCGTGAGCAACTTCTTTCTGCTTGGCCTTACGGTGCAGAAGGCCGTAGAAAAAGGCGAAGACGTCAAGCGCTTCATGCACGCCTCTTACGCTGGACGCATGCTGCTGTATGTGGCGTGTATCGTGCTGGGCGTGCTGATCGACTGCTTTCACCCGCTGGCCGCGATCATTCCGCTGTTTATGCCGCAGATCGTGATTTTCGTCATGCGGCTGCTCGGCGTTTACAAGCCGGATAAATCCAACCCGCAGCAGGAGGCGAAGGAATAAATGAACGTCAATATTCAGGGCGCTCCGATCTATTTTGTCATCGATATTTTCGGCGGCATCCCCATTACGGCGTCGCTGGTCGTGACATGGGGGGTCATGCTGGTACTTACGCTGGTGTGTATCTGGCTGACGCATGATCTCAAGGTCAAAAACATCTCCAAGCGGCAGGCCGCGGCGGAGTTCATCGTCAAGACGGCCGAAAACTTCGTCCGCAGCAACATGGGCGAAGCCTGGATGCGCTATACGCCGTTCATCGCGGCCATTTTCGCGCTGTCGCTGTGCTCGAGCCTTGCGTCTCTCGTTGGCCTGTGGTCGCCCACGGCCGACGTGTCCACCACCTTGGCGTGGGCCATTGTGGTCTTCGTCATCATCACCGCGACGAAGATCCGTACCAACGGCGTCGGCGGCTATCTCAAGGGCTTCTGCGATCCCATCTTCGTGATGGCCCCGTTCAACGTACTGGGCGAGGTATTCACGCCGATCTCGATGGCGTTCCGTCACTTCGGCAACATCGTCTCCGGCACGGTCATCACGGCCCTGGTCTACGCGGCGCTCGTCGCGGCCAACCACGCGCTGTTCGGCTGGCTGCCGGGCGCGGTGGGAGAAATCCTCAGCGCGATCCCCTTCTTGACGGTCGGCATACCTGCGGTCGTATCGCTGTACTTCGACTGGTTCGGCAGCTTTATGCAGGCGTTCATCTTCTGCATGCTGACCATGATGTTCATAGCAAGCGCGGCGGAATGACCGCTGCGAAACTATACTTGTGATCACGAAAATATTAGGAGGTTTTTCATTATGTTGGAAAGAGCAATCGTTCTTATGGGCTGCGCCATCGGCGCGGGCCTTGCCCTGATCGCCGGCATCGGCCCTGGTATCGGTGAAGGCTACGCCGCAGGCAAGGCTGTCGAGGCCGTCTCCCGTCAGCCCGAGAGCAAGGGCGACGTCACGTCCACGCTGCTGCTGGGCGTCGCGCTGTCCGAAACCACCGGCATCTATGGCTTTGTTACGGGTCTGCTGCTGATCTTCGTCGCGCCCAACCTGTTCCTTGGCATGCTGTAAGCGCCCGGTGGGACTTTTAGAAAGGAGTGAACAGATTTGTATCAATCTCTGGTCGCGTTCGAGGGTTGGACGTTCATCGCCCAGATCCTGAACCTGTTCATTCAGCTATACCTGTTCAAGCGCTTTTTGTTCAAGCCCGTCAAGGACATCCTTGCCAAGCGTCAGGCTGAGGTCGACGCCATCTATGACGAGGCCAATCAGGCCAACGCCGACGCGCAGAGCGCAAAGAGCGACTACGAGGCGCATCTGCTCACCGCCAATTCCGAGGCCGAGGCCATCACCCAGCGCGCCGCAGAAAGCGCCCGCGCACAGTCCGAGGCGCTGATCTCGTCTGCGCAGGCAGAGGCTGCGGCCATGAAGCAGAAGGCCGAAACCGATATTGCGCTCGAGCGCCGCAAGGCCATGGGCGAAATAAAGAGCGAGATCTCGGATCTTGCTGTCAGCATCGCCTCCAAGGTCGTGAGCAAGGAGCTTTCGGCCGCCGACCATGAACGGCTCATCGAGCAGTTCATCGAGGATCTGGGGGACGAGGCATGACGGATACTGCCAAAACCTACGGCGGAGCTTTCTATGATCTGGCGCTGAGCGAGCAGCTGACGGACGAGCTTTTGCGCGATCTGCAGCTGGTGAGCGCCATGTTCGCTGAAAATCCCGGCTACGGCAAGCTGCTGGCAAATCCCGCCCTTCCCAAAGCCGAGCGCCGGCAGCTCATCGACGAGGTATGGCGCGATCAGGCGCACCTGTACACACGCAACTTTTTAAAGCTGCTGTGCGACAACGGCACCATCCGCCAGCTGCCCGACTGCGCAAGCGAATATAAGCGCCGCTACAACGACGATCACGGCATTCTCGCCGTGCGCGCGGTGTCGGCTGTGCCGCTGCGGCCCGAGCTTCAGGAAAAGCTGCGGCAAAAAATCGCGCGTCTGACCGGAAAAACGATCGAGCTTACCGTGCGTGTGGACGAATCGCTTCTCGGCGGCGTGCGGCTCGAGCTGCCCGACCGGCAGCTGGACGGCTCGGTACAATACCACCTCGACGCGCTTGCGCGCAAGCTGCGCGACCCCTTGCCTCAGAGCGCGCGATCTGACCGCGCCTCTGACCAATAACGAAAGCTGGTGAAAACATGGAACTAAGACCGGAAGAGATCTCAAAAATCATCCGCTCTCAGATCAAACACTATGAAACGAAAATCAACCAGTCCGAGACCGGCACCGTCATTCTGATCGGCGACGGCATCGCCCGCGCGGCGGGACTGGATAACTGTATGTCCGGCGAGCTGGTCGAATTTGAAGGCGGCGTATACGGCATGGCGCAGAATCTAGAGGAGAACTCCGTCTCGATCGTCATGCTCGGTTCCGACGCCGGCATCCGCGAGGGCGACACCGTCCGCCGCACCGGCCGCGTCGTGTCCGTGCCCGTAGGCGAGGCGCTCATTGGCCGTGTGGTCGACGCGCTGGGCATGCCCATCGACGGCAAAGGCCCCATCGACGCAAGCGAGTACCGCGCGATCGAATCCCCCGCCCCCGGCATCATCGAGCGCAAGAGCGTCAGCGTCCCGCTGCAGACCGGTATCAAGGCCATCGATTCGATGATCCCCATCGGCCGCGGCCAGCGTGAGCTGATCATCGGCGACCGCCAGACCGGCAAGACCGCCATCGCCGCCGACACCATCATCAATCAGCGCGGACAGAACGTCATCTGTATCTACGTCGCCATCGGGCAGAAGCGATCGACCGTGGCGCAGCTGGTCGAGACGCTATCGAACGCGGGCGCGATGGACTACACCATCGTCGTCTCCGCCACGGCGTCGGAACTTGCGCCGCTGCAGTATATCGCGCCGTATTCCGGCTGCGCGATGGGCGAATATTTCATGA
>CAZWKZ010000026.1:0-17399 GCA_964633935.1 uncultured Oscillospiraceae bacterium
GCAGATTGCAAACCTTAAGAAAAAATTTAAGCGCCGCAGCGCTTGCCAGACCCGCATTCGCCCGGTACAATAAAACAAAAAGGGGGGATTTTCCATGCGCATCCGCACGCTTGCTCTGTTTTTGGCCCTGCTTCTGCTGTGCGCTTGCTCCGCACCAGCTGCAAAGCAAGCGCAGCCGGCGTCTTTGCCGGACCCGCCTGCGGCCGAGGCGCCGGTCAAGGCTCCCCCGGCCGAGACGCCCGCAGAAACGGTCCCGCAGCCGGCCGCCGAACCCGACGACGGACTGTATCACGGCGGCGATGTGATCGCGCATCTGCGCGAGCACCTGCCAAGCATGGACGGCTCGACGTCCTTGATCCCTCTCGAGGCCGGTCTGCGCGCAGCGATTTTTGACATTTCCCTTGATGCGGCCGAGCAGCAGGTCGCGCACTCAACTACCTGGGATTCGTTCCGCAATCTGCTGGAGCGCAATACCGACCTGATCTTTTCTGTCCCGCTGAGCCAAGCGCAATATGATATGGCGTCTGAAGCGGGCATAGATTTGGTCTGCGCGCCGGTAGCAAAAGAGGGCTTTGTGTTTGTTGTGAGCGCGCAAAATCCCGTGGACTGTCTCACGCAGGAACAGCTGCGCGGCATCTATTCCGGCCAGATCACCAACTGGAAGGATGTCGGCGGCGACGATCTTCCCATTCTTGCCTACCAGCGCAACACAGATTCCGGCAGCCAGAACTACATGATAGCCTTTATGGGCGATACGCCTCTCATGGACGCACCCACTGAGCTTCGGCCGGGCAGCATGGGACAGCTCATGGACGTGCTCGCCATCAACGACAATTCCGCCGGCGCCATCGGCTACTCGGTCTACGCTTACGCCGCCGATATATACGGAAACGGCAGTGAGATCAAGTTCATCTCTGTAGACGGCGTTGCGCCGGACAAGGCTGCCTTTGCCTCGGGCGCATACCCGCTCACAGGGACGAACTACGCCGTCTATCGCGCGCAGGAGGCGGAAAACAGCCCCGTGCGCACATTGGTCAGCTGGCTGCAAAGCTATGACGGCCAGCTCGCCTGCGCGCAGGCGGGCTATGTGACGCTGGCGGACATCGGCTTTGACTACCAGCAGATGCAGCTTTCAAACTACGCGGGCGTCGGCTGCGGCGGCGCAGCTCCGGCCAAGCCGGATACGTATCTCTACCGCATATGGCAGATGTACACGAACCAGTGGGGCAGCTTCTATCGGGACTATCTGACGCTGGAGGCAAAACAGCTTGAAAACGGCATCTGCAGCGGCAAAGTGACGCAGCTGGCTGATAAAGCGCTGCAGGATGCGGTCAATGCGTTCATTGACGAGTCCATGCTGACGCTTGGCGAAAAGCGGCCGCAGTTTGAGCAATTTCTTTCCAACTGCAACGCGCAGCTGGAATATGATCGCTTTACGGCCGACGGGCTTTTGGGCCTTGGCGCGGAGCAGCCAGCCTATGGCACGCGGCCGGAAAATTCTGTCTCAGCGCCGGCCAGTGTGCGCATTTCGGCGCAGAACGGCTACTTGAGCGTGTCGGTAAGCCTGAGCTATACCGACTGGCTCTTCGAGACGACCCGTTACTATGCCGTCAAGACTGCCGTCTGGGATCTTCTCACAGGCGAGCGGCTGAGCAATGAACAATTGTTCTGTGACGGCGCAGATATCGCCGCGCTTTTAAATGGCCTTGTCGCTGAATACGCGCAGCAGCCGAAAAACGGCAGCGGCTGGAGCAATCTGCAAGAACCCATCAAGCGGGACTTCGCCGGACTCTCCGGCACATGGTGGCACCTGACGGCGGATACGCTCTACATCGACGCTGAGAATCCGTTTTTTGCGCACGGCCTGTACATTTCGCTCGATTCTCTCCCTGACGGGACGTTGGCGGCGCAGTCCGCGCGTGATTTTACCGCCTGTATGGATGACAGCGGCGTGATCGTCGGCCGTGAATTTCGCACGGAGCGGCTGGCCACCCACTACGAATTGATGCATGGCCGCGAGCTGAACTGCGAATTTCTCGACGATCACGCCTGCCCCGGCGCCTCCGCCATCAACGGCGCGGTGCGCGAATATATCCAGAACTACTACAGTCCGGAGATATTTGCCGCATACTTCCAATCACTAGGGCTGGACGCCTCGGCAGAGGACTACCTCGTCTACTTCTACAAAATCTTCTATATGACAGACTACGGCCGCTATGTCATCGCCAGCGGCTGGCCGGTGGATGCGGCGGACAAAAACGGGAATATTATCTACTACCCCTATCCATCCACGCGCATCTTTGACGCGCAGTCCGGCAAACAGCTCGCCTGGACCGATCTTTTGAAGGACGGCTGGCAGCACCACAGCGCCGCAAGTCTATTCGATGACGCGTCGGAAGCCGACCCTGCTGCGCTCGCGGGCTGTATGCTGCGCCGCCTCGACGCGGACCCGTCCGGGCTGTCGCTGTGGCTGCTCGATCTCAAATCCGGCACAGCTTATATTCTCATTGTCGATTCCGATTATGTAAACTGGTGATCCTGCAAAACGCCGGCGGCCCCAAAAGGAACCGCCGGCGTTTTTTCGATATACATCACGGCTGTTTGATATGCATCGCCCGCGTGGCGTTGAGCACCGCCAGCACCATCACGCCCACGTCAGCGAAGATCGCGGGAGCCATGCTCGTCACGTCCAGCACCGTCAGCACCATCACCGCCAGCTTGACTACAAGCGCAAAGACGATGTTCTCCCGCGCGATCCGGCGCGTGCGCCTGCCGGCGCGGATGGCCAGCGCCAGCTTTGACGGCTGATCGTCCATCAGCACCACGTCGGCCGCCTCAATGGCCGCGTCGCTTCCAAGCGCGCCCATCGCCACGCCCACGTCGGCGCGCGAGAGGACCGGCGCGTCATTCATACCGTCGCCGACAAAAAGCAGCGTGCCGTCCGTCTTCTGCGCAAGCAGCCGCTCCACGCACGCGACCTTGTCAGCCGGCAGCAGCTCCGCGTGCACCTCGTCGATCGCCAGATCCCTGCCCACACGCTCGGCAACCGCTTTCTGGTCGCCCGTGAGCATCACCGTCTTCTGCACGCCCAGCGCGCGCAGGGCGCTGATCGCTTCGGCGCTGTCGGGCTTTACCGCGTCGTCGATCACAATATGGCCCAGATACTGCCCGTCGGCCGCAACATGTACCATCGTGCCCTCGTGTACACATTCGGGCAGTTCGATTCCATTTTCCCGCATGAGCCGTTCGTTGCCGGCCAACACCGCGCGGCCGTCGATCTTCGCGCTTACGCCGTGGCCCGCCACTTCCTGCAGCTGCTGAATGCGGGATTCATCCAAGCGCTTGCCGTAAGCCTCGCGGATCGAGATCGAGATGGGATGATCGGAGTACTGCTCGGCCGCGGCGGCCAGCTCAAGCAGCTCGGCCTCGCTGCAGCCTGTAGGATGGACGGTCGTGACAAAGAATTTGCCGCGTGTGAGCGTGCCGGTCTTGTCGAAGACCACCGTCTTTGCATCCGCCAGCGCCTCGAGATAATTTCCGCCCTTGACCAGCACGCCGCAGCGCGACGCGCCGCCGATGCCGCCGAAGAATGTCAGCGGGACCGACACCACCAGCGCGCACGGACAAGAGATGACCAGCAGCGTCAGCGCCTTATACACCCAGAAGCTCCACTGCCCCGTGATGATGGACGGAACGAGCGCCAGCGCCAGCGCCAGAATCACGACCGCAGGCGTATACCAGCGGGCAAATTTGCGGATGAAGCTCTCGCTCTTGGCCTTGTTGTCGGCCGAATTCTCCACCAGCTCCAGGATCTTTGCCACCGTGGATTCGGCGTAGCGCTTCTGCACGCGCACGCGCAGCACGCCGGTCAGATTCACGCAGCCAGAAATCACGCCGTCTCCCGCCTGTACGTCGCGCGGCGCGGATTCGCCCGTGAGCGCCATGGTGTTGAGGCTTGAGCTGCCGGATTCCACCACGCCATCGAGCGGGACCTTTTCGCCGGGCTTGACAACGATGATATCGCCGATCTCCACTTCCTCGGGGCTGACCTGACGCATCTCGCCGTCCTTTTCCAGATTGGCGTAATCCGGACGGATGTCCATCAGCTTTTCAATCGAGCGGCGGCTGCGGCCGACGGCGATCCCCTCGAAAAGCTCGCCGACCTGGAAAAAGATCATGACGAACACCGCCTCGGGGTATTCGCCGATGCAAAATGCGCCGATCGTGGCCAGCGCCATCAAAAATGCTTCGTCAAAGACCTCGCCGTGGATGATGTTGCTCGCCGCCTCCCACAAGACCTCATAGCCCACGATGAGATACGGCAGCAAAAACGCGGCCAGCCTCCAGACGCCCTCGAGCGGCAGCAGATATGCCGCCACGAGCAGCACGGCGCTCACAACAAGCTTGATCACCTGCGCCTTCGTGCCGGCTTCGCCATGGTCATGCCCGCAGCCGCAGCTGCAGCCGTGCTCGTGTCTATGCTCATGCTCGTGTTCACAGCAATGTGCATGCGCGTGCTCATGCGCGTGCCCATGTTCATGTTCGTGCTCATGCGCGTGCTCGTGTCCATGCTCATGCTCGCAGCAGTGTGCATGTTCATGTTCATGCTCGTGCTCGTGTTCGCAGCATTGTACGTGCGCGTGCTCGTTATGTTCCTGTTCCATCGCTTATTCCTCCAGATGCTCCTTCGCCATGCCGATGATCATTTGGACATGTCTGTCGGCCAGCGCGTAATAGACTGTCTTGCCCTCCCTGCGGTTGCGGATGAGCTTTGCCTGCCGCAGAATTTTCAGCTGATACGACATGGCCGGCTGCGAGATGCCCAGCAGCTCCGCCAGATCGCACACGCACAGCTCCGCCTCAAACAGCGCGTAGAGAATTTTGATGCGCGTTGAATCGCCGAAGACCTTGAATAGCTCCGCCATCTCTGCCAGCCGGTCGTCCTCCGGCGCGTGGCTCGCCACCTCGGCAACGGCGGCCTCGTGCACGCAGTGCTGTTCGCAGCACTCGTTTTCATACTGGTCGATCATGCGCTCCCTCCTTTTATATAAACGATTGTTTATTTGTTTATGTGTCTATATTACTACCGGGATCGCCCCCTGTCAATAGGCAATTTCACGATCCGTAATTTTTTGCTGCGCCGCGTGCAAAACCGCCGCTGCGTCTATGCGCCGCCGCGTGCGCCGGAGCTTCTGCGCCAGCGCAAATCGGCCCGGAAGGCATTGCCTTCCGGGCGCGCTCTCATCTATGTTCGCTGCGGTCCGATCCCCTCAGCCGCAAGGCGGCACGGTCAGTATCCGCGCGCAAGGCTCCCTTGCTCCCGCCTCGTCTGCCCGCAATGGCCTTCGCCGCACGGCGGGCAAGCGGTCATTCGCCGGCACCATACCGCTCTAGGCTCTCGCTTCTGATATTCTGCAGGATCTGCTGCGTTTCGCTGCCGCTTGACGCGGCCGTATACGCCGAGAGCATCGTAAGATCATCATCCGGGAACAAAACCGGCTCATCCTCTGCCACTGGCACTTTGCCGAACAGTCCGCTCAAAATCACATACCAGCCGTCGTTTTCAGAATACCGCAAATAGAGATAATATTCATTGTCAGGCCGCATCAATTGGTAGCTGTTGATGTGGCATGTGACCTGTGTGCCGCTGCCGTCTGGATAGGTAAACTGATTTTCGATGATGGGAAGCTCATCCTCCGCCTGGATATCCCTTCCGGATGTATTCTTTAGGACCTCTTTGACGCGAACGGCCGAGATCGTATAGCCGTGGTACGTATTCGGCGCCCCAAGCGGCTTTGCAATATTTTCCTCCTGCGCGGTCCTTTCCGCGCGCACGACGACAGTCGCCGCCTCCTCCAGCTCTGCCGCAGATTCATAGAGGTCTATCTTTCCTTCGGCCAGTGTGTCGATTTTTTGTACAGGCTTCCCGCCGCAGGCCGGCAGCGCCATAAGCAGCGCCAGCGATACGGCAACGATCACGATCCGCTTTGCCTTCATTTCGCGCTTCCCCTTTCTCTACCGTCAAGGGCTATCCTGGTCCTGTTCCGTTTTCGTTCCTCGGCGGCGCAGACGCGGAAGCAGCGGGCCGCATAGCATCCAGCCCTCCATCATGACCGCCGTCAAAATCAGCAGAACCTTTGGCTTCACACGCACAAAGATCGCGTCGTTTTCGATCGTCAGGATATCCGTCCACAGCGCCTCGCTCAGCTCGGCCTGTTCCCATCCCGCGCCTGGATAGCAGCGCGAACGGTCATACCAATACCGGTCTGCAGGCAGCTTTCGCAAAATCAGCGTCAGCTCCTGCTGGGTCTCGCCCGTGCGTACAGTTCCCTCCATGTACAAAAATTTCTCATTTTCCGCCCTGCTTTTCAGCTCGATGGCGCAGTCCGCGTCTCCGGCCAGATCCGGAAATAGCTTCCCGCGCCCGATATCCGCGCAGATCAGCGCAGGCAGCGTCTGCGCCAGTGCCTGCCCCGAAATTACATGCGCGAAAAGCAGCGGCAAAACCAGCCGGCAGACCAGCAGAAACGGGATAAACCCGCCCCGCAGCAGCAGATCCCAATTCAAACTGCGCCGTTTTTGCATATGGTCTCCTGTATCATTATGGATTTGCATGGTATGAACCAATATCGTACATAGCTTGCAGGACGTATTTACGCTTATCATCCATGTGCTGCTCTTTATTTCAGAGTAGCACAGCCATACATAAAAGTCCACGAAATTTTTCCGCGCTAAAATTGTGCAGTTTGCACAAAGTCTGTCAAGCTCTGCTCCCGCTCGATGTTCAATTTTTTCAGCATCCGTGCCGCCGGATCGTCCACGGGCTTGGTAATGCCCGTGCGCCGCTCTTTGTGCAATCCGCCCGCCATGCTGCCGATCTCGCCCTTTAAAAACGTGCCGCGGATGATGGCCTGCTCGCCGTATTTGTCGCGGATGGCGTCGACGGCGGTGTCCAGCTTCTCCAGCCGCGCATAGTCCGACTTGTCAAACAGGCTGCACTGGCGGCAGTCCGCAGGCGAGAGCTTTGTCACCTGCACGCCCAGCTGGCGCAGCGGCGTGCCCTCGCGCCACATCGCGCGCAGGAGCCTGCACGATGCGTCGTACAGCTCGGCCGTCACATTCGTCGCGCACGGCAGCTGCAGCTGATGCGACCAGTTGGAAAAGTTCTTGTCTCTGAGCTGTACCGTCACGCACGCGCCCGCCTGCTCGTCGCGCCGCAGGCGCATGCCCACCGTCTCACACAGCGACAGCAATACCTGCTGCGCCTGTGAAACCGTCGTCACGTCGGCGGGCGTGGTCATCGCGTTACCGTAGCCCTTGTTCGCCTCCGCCGCGCTCGTCACCGCGCCGCAGTCGCGGCCGTTGGCAAACTGCCACAGCATCTGCGCGGGCTTGCCCAGCTTCTCATATAGCAGGATCGGATCGGCGCGGGCGAGATCTCCGATGCTGTAGACGCCCATCTGCGCAAGCCTCCGCTCGGTCGCGGGGCCGACCATGAACAGCGCGCGCACGCCCAGCGGCCAGAGTTTGCGCTCGATCTCCGCCGGAAAGAGCGTGTGCACCTTGTCCGGCTTCTCAAAATCGCCCGCCATCTTCGCCAGCAGCTTGTTCGACGATACGCCGATGTTGACCGTGAAGCCAAGCTCGCGCCGGATGCGCGCCTTGAGCTGCTCGGCCGCCAGCACCGGCGGGCCGTAGAGCCGCTGCGTGCCGGTCATGTCGACCCACGCCTCGTCGATAGAGTACTGCTCGACGCACGGCGAAACGCTCTGCAGCAGTGCGATCAGCTTGCGCGAGGCTGTGACGTACAGCTCGTAATCCGGCTCGACCACAACAAGCCCCGGGCACTTGTCGCGCGCCATGCCGAGCGGCTCGCCCGTCTTGACGCCGCATTTTTTTGCCGGGATGCTCTTGGCCAGTACGATGCTGGTGCGCACGTTTGCGTGGTTTGCGATCACGGCCGGGATCTCGCGCAGATCGACGCTGCTGCCCAGCACGTGTACGCGCCACGCCGCCGTCCACGACAAAAAGGCGCTGTTGACGTCGATATGAAAGATCACCCGCTCGCTCATCAATATACCTCCCGGAACAAGACCCAGCGGTGCGTGCGCACGGTGTAGCGCAGCTCAAACACCTTTTCCCTGCCCTCGCACTCGGCCTTGCAGAGAAAGCAGAACGCCTCGACGCCCACATATTCGATCTTGCGGCTGTCTATGACCTCAAGGATCTTCACCGTGTGCAGCATATGCTCGCTGTCCTCAAAGCGAAAGCGCAGCGGCGCGATCTCGCCGCTTGCGCCGCAGCTGGCCAGCACCTGGATCGGCAGATTTTTTCGCACGGCCTGTTCCTCCCGTTGTGTATCAAACGTTTGTTCTATTATAGCTCCATCCGCGTATTTTTGCAACCCCCGGCGGCAAATTCCCTGCATTTTCCTTGACACGCATGGTATAATACCTTCGTAGACAATCGTCAGGCGGGAGGTGCGGCGGATGGCGGACGGCGGCGTGAAGATCGCAGCGAAAAATCAGAAGGCGTATCACGAGTATTTCATCGAAGAAAAATTCGAAGCCGGCATCGAGCTTTCCGGCACCGAGGTCAAATCCATCCGTCTCGGTACGCTCAGCTTAAAAGAGGCGTGGTGCCAGATCAAAGACGGCGAGCTTTTCATCCGCCAGATGCATATCGCGCCCTATGAACAGGGCAATATCTTCAACAAGGACCCGCTGCGGCCGCGCCGGCTTCTCATGCACAAGCGCGAGATCGCCAGGCTCTTCGGCAAGGTCAAGCAGGACGGCTACGCACTCGTTCCGCTGTCGGTCTATTTCCGCGGGTCTCTTGTCAAGGTCGAGATCGCGCTGGCCAAGGGCAAAAAGCTCTATGACAAGCGGGAGGACGCGGCAAAGAAAGACGCCAAGCGGCAGATCGACCGGGCAATGAAAGGAAGGACATAACTATGGAAAATCCCATCATGACGCTCACCATGGAAAACGGCGGCAAGATCGTCTGTGAGCTGTATCCAGAAAAAGCGCCGCAGAGCGTGCGCAACTTCATCAGCCTGGCCAACAAGGGCTTCTACGACGGGCTGATCTTCCACCGGGTCATCTCCGGTTTCATGATCCAGGGCGGCTGCCCGCAGGGTACCGGCATGGGCGGCCCCGGCTACTGCATCAAGGGCGAGTTCAAGCTCAACGGCGTGAACAATAACCTCTCGCACAAGCGGGGCGTTTTGTCCATGGCGCGCGCGCAGTCGCCCAATTCCGCCGGCAGCCAGTTTTTCATCATGCATGAAGACGGCCAGTTCCTGGACGGCCAGTACGCCGCGTTCGGCAAGGTCCTTGCGGGCATGGACGTGGTCGACGCCATCGCCGCCGTCAAGACCGACGGAAACGACCGTCCGCTTTCTGAGCAGAAGATCGCGTCCATCCGCGTCGATACCAAGGGCGAGACGTATCCCGAGCCGGACAAGCTCCGCGACCCCTACGGCAGATTCTGATGCTTGCGATCGTCACCGGCGCTTCGGCCGGACTTGGAACAGAATTTGCCCGCCAGATCGCGCGGGAATTTCCTGAGATCGACAGCTTCTGGCTCATTGCCCGGCGGCAGGAGAAGCTCGACGCGCTCGCGCGTCAGCTGCCCGGCAAAAACGTCGTCTGCCTGCCGCTCGATCTTTGCGACACGGCCAGCTTTGCGCTGCTGCGCAAAAAGCTCGAGGCCGAGCGGCCGCAGGTGGGCCTGCTCGTCAATAATGCGGGCTGCGGCATGCTGGGCATGCTTGGCGAGGTGTCGGACGCTTCGCAGCAGCGTATGATCGATCTCAACGTGCGCGCCATGACGCTCATGACAAACCTCGTGCTGCCGTTTATGCCGCGCGGCGGAAAGATCATCAACGTCTCGTCCATCGCCTCGTTTTGCCCCAATCCGCGCATGACGGTCTACAGCGCCAGCAAGGCCTACGTCAGCGCGTTCACAGGCGGCCTCGCCGACGAGGCAAAGCCCAACGGCATCACGGTCACGGCCGTGTGCCCTGGGCCTATGAAGACGGAGTTTTTGGACGTGGCGCACATCACCGGCAACTCCAAAACGTTTCAGACGCTTCCCTACTGTGAGCCGGAAGCGGTCGTCCGCGGCACGCTGCGGGCGGCGAAGCGCGGCCGGACGTTTTATACGCCCCGCGCGTTCTTCAAATTCTACCGCTTCGTGGCAAAGCTGACGCCCATGAAGCTGATGATCAAGGCAACGAGGACCTGAGCGTCCGCCAAGTCCCGCCGGGACCTGGCACGCAAACAACAATGTGTCTTACTTCCCTGTTTTCCCCGGCGCGGCATGCCGCGCCGTCATATGGGGCTGCACTGGTTTCGACGGGGGCAGTGAGGCTGGATAAGCGGGCGGAGGTGTCTGACCTCCTAAAACCGGGCAATTTTTTCAAATCAACTGACAACAATAAAGTTGCTCTGGCTGCCTAATTAGGCGCCCATCCTCCCCGGAAGGACCACGAGCCGGGCTAGGGTGTGATTTTAGTGGTGACCGTGCGTACAGTAAGCTTTGCCTGTACCATGCATCATGAAGCTACCAAGGTACGGAGTGTGTTTGTTCACGCCGTGCCGAGGGAATGGAAATAACAAACTGCGCCCGGAGAAAATCCAGTCAAGTTGCTTTCGGACAGGGGTTCGATTCCCCTCAGCTCCACCAAAATCAAAAGCGGCGAACTTTGATGTTCTGATCGCAAAGAACGTGTTCGCGCTTGTTTATCACACGGCGGTTTCTAGCCGCTGAAAAGGGACCTGGGACGGTATATCTACCGTCCCAGGTCCCTTTTTATTTTGGCCCAGCCGTCCGCTGCGCGGACGCCGCCAGGCACCATAAAAGGGGCCGGGCCTCAGGGCTGCGGCGGTGGGTTCATCTTCGGATGTGAGGCCCGAAAAAGGTGTACTACCTGCCGCAACTGGGCAAACGCCCAAAATAATCCGCCGCAAGGATGACCCTCACGGCGGCATTTCATGCTAAATATGTCGAATTTGTGACTTGCAATCTACCTGACAGTGGTTTATAATTTGGAATGAGATAACAGAAGCAAAAGGCAGGGCGCACAGGACCCCCATCCTATGCGCCCCTATGCAGGAGACGACACCTCCCACACAGCAGGATTACTGCGCCAAAATCTATTTTAACAGTTTTCCCCTAACTTTACAAGTGGGGAATGATAGATGTGTGCGTGGCTTCAAGTGGTGTAGGATGATTCATCCTGCGCCGCTTTTGTTATCTCAGCGGAACGCCCGGGGGCTGGGAAAAAAGTCCCACCCCCAGGGCTGTACGTTGAGATATATCAATAGGAGGATTTGTATGAAACGCAGAAAGAGAATTGTGGCATGCATCTTGGCTGGGGTTATGATGATCTCCTTGCTGACAGCTTGCGGCAAAACAGCCGAAGACGTGGACCAGCCACAGGAGGTTCAAAATTCAGAAGATGTTCAGGATCCGGAGGAAACCACATCTGCCCCAGATGCATTGAACGCTGCCGACGGCATTGAGGCTGCCGACACGAACGAGGAAAACGAAGAAGACGAAAACGAAGAAGGCGAAAACGAATCCGAGTCCCAAGAACCGGAATCCAGCGAACCGGAAATTCAAAAACTGGAAAATCCGTTTGCAGACGCGCCCAGCACAAAAGACTGGAATGGCTCCGAATATGGCATGATACCCATGGCAAACGTCCTTTGGCTTCTGTCCTATATACGCACGCTGGATGCCGATACCCAGAATGCGGCTCTCGGTGATGCTGATATTGAGAAATTAGAGCAGGAATTTGATACGATATCTGACGCCGATCCAATCACAATTACCGCGTGGCTCGACACCGTGTTCTTAGACCCGCAGGAAAATATTTTCGAGAAAATTGGGGCTAATCCAACTTATGAAATGCGCAACATGCTGATGGTCAACGCGGCCAATATATCCGGGTTTGTGCCTGATATCATGAATTCAAGTCAGTTCTTAGATGGCTACGACGGCCTTAGCGGAGACGGTACAACATTTTATAATCTCTGGACTGCCGATCTGGCAAAAATTGAAGCACCCGAATCAAGTGACATAGAACCGTCCGCGGCCGCTGAGGTCCAAAGCATCGACGCAAACACGGCAAACCGGGATGTCAACGGCGATACAGAATTGACAGTTTCGCTTTACTGTTCCGATTTGGCTGGAACGCGCAATGGCTCGAACTTTATCTTCCTGTATTATGATGACGAGGGCTACGTTTTGAGCCAGAAATCTTATATAAATGAAACAAACCATCCCGACGAGGACGATGGGGTGCTCACGTTCTTCTTCTATTTCAACGAAAAGAAGACTGGCGTGCCCGTAGAAGGTCATGTCTATCTGTACAGAGTGCCTGATGGCTCCAAAGTCCCCAGTTATGATACCATCCCCCAGAGCGCCTGCATCCCGATTTATTAAAAACAGGGAGAATCAACCATGAAAAAGATCACAGTCAAGCTTACTGTCATCTGCCTGATGACACTGATGCTTGTCGCCGCGCTCACCGGCTGCAGCTCCAAGGGCGTTGATGGCTATTACGTCCGAACCACAAGCTCCGGACTTCACTATGCCCTTGAGATCCATGGGGACACAGCATCACTGTATTATACTCCGGCGGGGCAGACCCCGATCGAAGCGAGCGTTGAGACGACAGAGGACGGCGCCGATCTGTACTTCGGCCAGTCGCCCAGCACGTTCCTAAACGAGATGAACGATCATAATCCGATGCACGTGAAGCTTTCCAGCGACGGGACAAAACTGTATCTATCATCTGACGTCGGCAACTGGAGCACGGATACCTATGAAGTGGTTACCAAAAACGAATTTGAAGAACTGATTGCTGAATTTATATAAAAGGAAAACGGCCCAATATTGCATTCCGCTTATGCAGCGGGAACGCCTGATTTACGAACGAAACGCAGTTTGATCCGATCTGAACGGCGCCATGACGCCGGGCGAAAGCTGCAAACAGCGCAAGGATCGCCGCCGCTTTGCGGCGGCTGCGCTCTGAAACGCTCGCCCACGGCGAGCGTCCTTTCCAAACCGCCCCCGCTTCGCTGGGCTTCGGCTTGGTTCGGTCGTGGCGGCCGCCTACTTCCGGAAACATGAAAAGGAGCAGCCGAACGCAGTTCGGCTGCTCCAAACCTTTTGCTTTTATTTCGCTTTGTCTACGTCAGCTGAGCCAGAGGCAGCAAAGAGATGAACCGCTTTTCTTGTCATAGCTGGTGCTCATTCTTTCATTTGCACGGATATCGCCTGCGCCGGTATCTCAATCGGTCTTATTGGTAAATTGAGGAAGTGAGACGGTAAATACCGTCCGGCCGCCGCCGCTCTCGGCGCAAACCGTGCCGCCGTGCAGCGTGACGATATCTCGCGCAATGGCCAGCCCCAGCCCCGCCCCGCCCGTCTTGCTGGACCGGGCGGGATTTACACGGTAGAATTTTTCAAAGATCGTCTCCAGCTCCTGCTGCGGGATGCTGCCTTCGTTCTCAAACGCGACAAGCAGACGTCCCTGCTGCTCGCGCGCTGAAACGCGGATCGTACTGTGCGCCTCGCCGTATGCGATCGCGTTTTTCAGGATGTTATTGAACGCGCGCGCCAGCTTGTCCGCATCGCCATATACCTCCAGCTGCTCGCCGACGTCATTTTCGATCGTCTTCCCGGCGGCGATCAGCTGTGGATACAGCTCGTCCGACAGCTGCACGAGCATGTAGCACAAATTGATGCGCGTTTTCTTCAGCGGCACGCGCTGGAAGTGATAGCGGGTCAGCTCAAAAAATTCATCGACCAGCCGCTCCAGTCGGTTGGCCTTCTGCCTGGCGATACGGATGTATTTCTGCTTCTGCTCGCCGGGCAGATCCTCGTGTTCATCCAGCAGGCTCAAATAGCCAACGACCGAAGTGAGCGGCGTTCGGATATCGTGCGCCAGATAGACGATCAGATCGTCCTTTTGCTGCTGCAAAAGCTGCGTCTGCTGCTCGCGCTGGCGCAGCGTCTGCTGGGCATGGTTGAGCTTCTGCTCGACAAATTTCAGCTCCGCCGGCAGCACGATGGGCGCCTGCCCGTCCACGATCTGATCGATCCCCGTCACGATCTGCATGAACCACGCCTGAAACGAGCGCAGCTGCAGCCAGAACAGCAGCGCCATGAAAATCAGGATCACGGCCCCGATGAGATAGTCGAGGTTCGGGCCGCGAATCTTATCATAATAAAACGCCAGCGCCTGCATCCGATCTACGCAGAAGACACGCACGATGAAATTGACGAGCCATTCCGCCATACGGCCGCGGACCGCGTCGCGAATCAGCAGCACGCAGGCCGCGGCGACCACCGCCAGCGCCAGCACCCGGAAAAAGAGGATCCGGCGAAGCTTTGCAAAGGCCTGGCGGCGAAGCTTTTTGTCATTCAAGCTGATACCCCACTCCCCAGACGGTCTTGATGTAGCCACGCTCCGACACAGCCGCGATCTTTTCGCGCAGATGGCGGATATGCGCGGTGATGGTGTTGTTGTTTTTGCTATAGTATTCGTCCTGCCAGATCTCGTGGAACAATTCCTCCGCGCTGACCACGCTGCCCCGGCGCTCAAGCAGAATGCGCAGAATGGAAAACTCCGTCGGCGTCAGCGCCAGCGCGCGGCCGTCCAGCGTGCATGTATGCGTGCACGTGTCCATCCGCAGCCCGTCGTATTCCAATACGCCGCTCGGCTGCGAATCGTGCGCGGCCGTGTTGTAGGTCCTGTAGCGGCGCAGCTGCGCCTTGACCCGTGCCACCAGCTCCAGCGGGTGAAACGGCTTTGCGACGTAGTCGTCCGCGCCCAGGCTAAGGCCGGTGATTTTATCCAGTTCCCTTCCTCTGGCCGACAGGATGATGACCGGATAGGCCCCGCCCTTGTCGCGAATCGCCCGGCAGAGGGCGAAGCCGTCTGCGTCGGGCAGCATCACGTCCAAAATCGCAAGCTCCAGAGACGTATCCTGGATGCAGCGCAGCGCCGATTGCCCGTCGTAGCATTTATAGACGTCCATATTCTCGTTCTGCAGATAGACCTCGATCAGATCGGCGATCTCCTTTCCGTCATCGACCACGAGGATTTTTTCGTGCATGGCAGCCGCCCTCTTTCCCGCCATCATACCGCAGTTTCCCGGCAATTTCAAGGCCGGTCCACGCTCGCCGCCTTCCGCGCCCGGATGAAGATACTGGGGCTAAGATGCAGCGGCGCGAGCAGCCGCTGCAGCGGGCGCTCCAGCTCGGACAGGCATTTGGGGCCCAAAAGCCGCTTGAGGAATCTGCTGCGAAAGATGGATACCGACAGCTCCTGCTCGATCACAAAACCGTTTTGGCGGAGCATATCGCGGATGTAGGCCGGATGAAAATTGTAGTACACGTTCTGCCTGCGCTTGCCCGGCCGACGGTCAAACGGCGCGATGTTCGGCCGGCGGAAAAGCCAGCGCAAAATCTCCAAAAGATTTCTCTTGTTGGCATATTCCAATACAAAGCTTCCGCCGTCGCGCAGCACCAGATTCACCTGGCGGAAAAAGTCGGGCACCGACTCCACATGGTGCAGCACGCGCACACAGATCGCGTTGTCAAATTGCCAGCCGGCCTCATCCAGCTCGTACAAATTCATTCTCCGGCATTCGACATGATCCAGACCCAGCAGCCTGGCGCGCGCCTGCGCCTGCACGAGCAGGTGCTCGGCGTAGTCCGTCAGCACGACCCGGCTGCAGCGCCCGGCGTATTCGTTCACAAGCCGTCCAAAGCCCGCGCCGATCTCCAGGCAGGTGCCGCTGATATGCTCTGTGAGGCGCCACAGCGCGATCCGCTCGACGCGGTCTTCATAATCGCGCGTGCCGTCTGCCCAGAACGCGGCGTAATCGGTATCTGCGTAGTCGCAGATATGGTGTCCCAGCCGGTCGGCCGGCGGCTGGGAAGGAATTGTCTGCTGCATGGCGGTCTCCTTTTTCTGTGATGGGACCATGATACCAGCATGGAGGCGGCGATATTTGCGCGGCAGGTGCAGAATTTCTGAACGAATCATGCCGAATTTCTTAAGATTTTACAAGACAGACCGCCGCGGCCTTCCCTTGGACGCCAACATACGGCCCCGCCGCGCTCGATCAGTATTTGCAAAATATACCGCCGGGCAGTATAATGGAAGCACGCAGAACAAGCTTCCCTCAGCGCACAAATCCTGTCACATCTACATCAATAAAATGGAGGAAACAGTTATGGGCGGTATGATGAAGCAAATGGTCATGGCGGGGCCGGGAAAGACGAAAATCGTCGAGGTCCCGATCCCCGAAATCACCGACGATGAAATGCTGGTCCGCGTGACGCTGTCGGGCATGTGCCACTCGGAATGGTATCCGTGGCTCACGGCCAAAGAGGGCGATCTGCTGGGCCACGAGTCCATCGGCGTGGTGGAGAAGCTCGGCGCAAACGTCACGGGCTTCCGCGTGGGCGAGCGCGTCACGGGACTTGGCGGCGGCGCGTTCCGCGAATATATCGTGGTCGAGCCATCAAAAATGGCGCATGTGCCCGATCGTCTCAAGGACGAGGACGCCATTTCAGAGCCGCTTGCGTGCCTGCTCTCGGCCGCCATGAAGCTGCCGGTGCAGACGCTGGGCGATACCGCCGCCGTGGTGGGCTGCGGCTATATGGGGCTTGGCATCGTCTCTTTGTTCAAGGCCATGGGCTACGGCGATATCATCGCCATCGACAAACGGCCCGAGGCGCTGGAAAATGCCCGGCGCTTCGGCGCGACGGAGGTCTACCTGCCGGAGGAGATCCCGGCGCGCTATATCTCGGATTTTGATACCATGGGCTTTGTCGATCTGACCCGCAATGGCGACAATTCCCAGCTGTTTGCCCTCGGCATCCCCACGGTCATGGAGTTTACCGGCACTGAGGACGGCCTGCAGCTGGCCGGCCGTCTGGTCAAGGCGCACGGCCGGCTTGGCATCGGCGGCTATCACAACGACGGTCCGCGTTCGATCGACTACAAGCTGTGGAACTTCAAGGCCATCACCACCATCAACTGCCACGAGCGCCGCATCGCCTATGAGGCCGATCTGTGCCGCCGCTGCATCGAGCTTCTGGACAAGGGGATCTGGAAGTTTACCGGCGTGACGAAGATCTATGACCTTGCGGATTTTGACAAGGTCAGCGACATGATGATCCATCACACCGACGGCTTTATCAAGGCGGCCTTCCGCTGCTGAGCGGTTGGCAAAAACGCCGCTGGCGACGTGCTAAAAAATGAGACGGCAGCGCATGCTGCCGTCTCATTCAGTGTGTCAAAAAACCGCGTAGTGTTCGCGGCGCGCACGCCGCGAATCAAATGGAATTTGTTTTCTCCGGCGACATGT
>CAZWKZ010000027.1:0-17273 GCA_964633935.1 uncultured Oscillospiraceae bacterium
TCTGCAATTTTGACGAGCTGGCGTATTGTAAGGACATTGAAGCGCTCATCCGAAAGTCCATCCCCGTGGTGGACGGCCACCCCTGGCCCATGGAAATTTTTGAGCCGACCGTCAAGCAGCCGCGTCCGCCAAGGCCGGCAAAATCGCAGCCGCAGCCAAACGCCGCAAAACGCGCCGCGCCGCAGAAAAGCGCGTCGGAAAAACCGCGCCTGGCCGAAGCGCCCGCGCCCGCCAAGCGGCCCGGCTCAAAGCCTGCCGCGCCGCTCCAGCAGCCCGCGCCTTCGCGCTCTGAGCCTAACAGGCATCCGCCCGCCATCGAGCTGCCGGATACCGCCCGGCTGCCTGCCGGTGCAGCCGCTCAGCAGCCAAAGCCGAAGGCGCCGGCGAGAAAATACCGTTCTGATCCCTTCGCCCCGCCCGGCAAGGTCGTCGCCTTCGCCGACGGCCGCCGCTCGCGCCGCCGCAAGACGCCCGGGGCGAACTAAATTGAAAATCACAAATACGTCCTGCGCTCCGCCGCGCACGCCGTCCGCCGGCGTTTGCGCGGCGGAGCGTGTTTTTATTACCGAAAATATTTCTGGAAATCCGCGCCAGGAATAGAATATTTTGCGTTTTTCTGCAAAGTGTAGTATACTGAAAAAAACTATACGTGTCCGCTTTGACCGGCAAAGGAGGCCAACCGCCCATGATCAATGTCGAGCTGTCCAATATTTGGAGCTGCGTAAGTCTTCCGCAGCTGTTGGGCGCGGAAAAGGATCTGTTTGACGCGCATCTGCACCTGTGTAACCACCAGAGCATCGGTGGCGACTATCTCGACTGGCTCGCCCTGCCGGACGCCGTCACCGCCAAGACCATCCACGCCGTGCGCCGGGCCAGCGACGAGATCCGCGCCTCGGGCGATACGCTTGTCGTCGCCGGCGCGGGCGGGGCCTATCTCGGCGCGAAGGCCGGCACTGCGCTGCTCGGCCGGCAGGACCGCATGCAGCGCGGCACGCGGATCCTCTTTACCGGCGATAATCTTTCCGCCAGAAGCTGGCTTTCCTTGTGCGATCAGCTGAGCGGCTGTGATTTTTCTCTGCTTTTTATCAGCGCCGACGGCGCGGATATGGCCCCGGCTATCGCCTCGCGCGCGTTGCGCTGGATGATGGAGCGGCGCTACGGTCCCGAGGCCAAAACGCGCATCTACGTTTCGGCGCTGCCCGAGTCTGCCATGGCCGTCATGGCCAAGGAGGAGGGCTATACCTTTCTTCCCATGCCGCAGCAGCTCGGCGGCGCGTACAGCGCGCTCACGCCCGCCGCGCTGACGCCAATGTCGGTGGCCGGGATCGATCCGTTGGCCGTCTTCGAGGGCGCGGCCGAGGCGTACCGCACATACGATCTGCGCGCCTTTGAAAATCCCGTCTGGATGTACGCCGGCGCGCGGCACGTCCTGCGCGCCGAAGCCGGACGCACAGCCGAGCTTCTTGCGACCTTCGACCCCGCCTTTTCCGCCCTTGGCGACTGGTGGCGGCAGAACGTGTTCTTCCACACCTGCCAGCAGGGCGCAGGGCTTCTGCCCATGCACGTCCAGCTGGCCGCCGACTTCGGCGCGATCGACAGAAGCCTCGCCAGCGCGCGCTATCCTGTGTTTGAGACGCTGCTGCGCGCGCCGCTCAGCGTCAGCCAGAAGGTCAACGTTGAAATGGACTGGAAGGATTATGACGATCTTGGATATCTGTCCGGCCGGACGCTGCAGGACGTCGAGCAGGCCTCGTTCGAGGCGATGCTGCAGACGCACGCGCAGGCCGACGTGCCCGTCATCGTGCTCGAGACCGGCACGCTCGACGCCGCGCAGCTCGGGGAGCTGTTCTACTTCTTCGAGCTGACAAACGCCATCTGCGCCTGCGCCAGCGGGATCGATCCGTTCCAGGCGGATAACGCGCAGCCCTCGCGCGCGCTTGCCGAGCAGCTGCTCGGTAAGCCGGACACGTCGGAGCTGTAAGGAAAATTCACAGAAGTTTGACAAATATACCAGTTGTCTTTCCGAAAAAAACTTGATAGAATAGAATCAACCGAACCATAAGACGAAAAGGAGGAATGCCCTATGGTTACAATTATGATGGGGCCGGAAGGTTCCGGCAAGACAAAGCAGCTGATCGCCGCCATCAACACTGCGCTCAAGAAAGAATCCGGCAGTATGGTTTGTATCGAAAAAGGACATACGCTGCGTTTTGACGTAGACCACCGTGTCCGCCTGATCGATGCCAGCGAATACTCTCCCGGCGACTATACATTCCTGAAAGGCTTTTTAAGCGGCCTGCATGCAGGCAACTTTGATATCTCCCACATCTTTATCGATAACCTGTACAAGATCTCTTGCTGCAAGGACCCGAAGCAGACGGAGAACTTCCTCGACTGGTGCAGCGTCTTCTCGGCTGAAAACGGCGTCTCGTTCACCATCACCATCGCCGGCGACGCCAGCGGCGCGCCCGAGTACATTACCCGTTATATGGATTGACAACAAATCCTCTCTGCCTTTGCAGAGAGGATTTTGCGCATCCAAAGCGGCGCCGTCGCTTTTTTACAGGGACTCGGCCTGCCGCAGCGCACGCGCCCTGCGCCCACGAAAAAAGCAGCAGAAAGCCGCCCGGAGATCCTCCGGGCGGCGCTCGTTACCACACATATTCATAGATCCTCACCAGCAGCGCCAGCGCCTGCTCAGTGCTCAAATTCTCCTGCGGAGCAAAGCCGCTGCCGGTGCCGCCCATGATTCCTTCCGCCGTGAGCAGCGCCGCGGCCTCCTGCGCCCAATCTGAAATCTGCGCGCAGTCCGCATAGCCGGAAAGCACCGATACATCCGCCGCAGGCGCGGCGCGGAACAGCCGCACAAAGCGCGCCAGCACTGTGGCCGCCGCCTCGCGCGTAATGGGATCGTCCACGCACAAATCGCCCGATGCGTTGCCGCCCATCAGCCCCAGTTCGCGCACCGCCTCATACGGGTCGCTCGCCTCCGGCGCAAGCCCCATCGCCTGCGCGGCGTTCACCGCAAGCTTGGCAAACATCCCGCGCGTGATCGGCTGCGCGTAGCCGCTGCTCACGACGCTGCCGCTGATGCCATAGCGCGCCGCGCGCAGCACCGAATCGACCGCCCAATCCGACGGCGCGTCGGCCGTCCAAACCGGATGCTCGTCCGCCGGCTCGGACGCTGCGGCGGGCAAAGACACCTGCGCGCCGCAGAGCGTATAGAACACATACGGGCTGTCTGTATACGAGATCACGCGCCCAATGCCCGCCATATCGCCCCAGCGCCAGTTCTGCTCAAAGAGCGTGATGGTCCCGCCCGCCGCATCTACCTCGCGGCAGATGGCATAGTGTGCGCTGGCGCGGCTGGACGCCGACGCATAGGCGATGTCGCCCGGCTTCGGCGTGTCGGTCAGCTCGAACCAATATCCGTCCTCCTCCACCACCGGCACGCCCGGCGGTGTCGTGACGCTCAGGCCGTAGACCTGCGCGTAAAAGCGCTCGATGAGGTCTGAGCAGTAGAGCGTCGGCCCCGTCAGGTTATACCGCGCCTGCACGCCAAGATAGGTATCGGCCACGAAGCCGTCGCCGGTGATTTGTACATATGTAATATCCAGCGTCTCGTCCGCTGCCAGCGCCGGGACGCTCAAACCCGCCATAAACAGGCCCACGCACAGCGCGAGCGCCAGAAATCGCATATTTTTTGCGCGCATTGCGTCGCTTCCTTTCCCGTTGTTTTCTATAATTGTAATCATTTGTTACTATTTTGTCAACCAAAATGATCTCTTTTTCTTCGACAGCCCTCTTGCATCGTGTGATATAATACCATCAGCAGACAAAATGAAACCATATGACGGAGGCTTCCGATTTGCAGAATTTCTTTCACCTGACGATGCAGCCATGCCAGATCGGCCAGATCAGCGCCCTGGGTCTGGCGCACTGCGGCGACGCGGTATTTGAGCTTCTCGTGCGCAGCTGGCTCTGCTCGACCGGCAAGGCCACGACGCGCGAGCTGCACCGCCTCACCGTCCGCTATGTCAACGCGCCCGCACAGGCCGCGCGCGCCGAGCGGATGCTGCCGCTTTTGCACGACGACGAGCTGGCCGTCTACCGCCGCGGACGCAATGCGCACGTGCACGCGGTGCCGAAAAACGCGACGCATGAGCAGTATTCCAAGGCCACGGGGCTGGAGTGTCTGTTCGGCGCTTTGTATCTTGCGGGCAATACAGCGCGCATCAACGAGCTGTTTGTTTTGACGATGGAGGACCCAGATGCCGATTGACGCCGTATTTCTTTCCGCCGTGGCCGGCGAGCTGCGCGCTTCGCTTCCCGGCAGCCGCGTGGACAAGGTGCAGCAGCCCGAGCGCGACACGCTCCTTTTGCATCTGCGCGCGCCCGGCGCATCGGCCCGGCTGCTGCTCAGCGCCAGCGCAAACCATCCCCGCGCGCACCTTTCCGTCCTGCCGTGCGAAAATCCGGCGCAGCCGCCCATGTTCTGTATGCTGCTGCGCAAGCACCTGACGGGCGGCAAGCTATCCAGCATCACGCAGCCGCCCATGGAGCGCCTGCTCGACTTTGCGTTCGACTGCACCGACGAGATGGGCGAAAGCGTACAGAAGCATCTGATCCTCGAGCTGATGGGCCGCAACTCGAACCTCATCCTCACCAGCGGCGACGGGCGCATTCTCGACTGTCTGCGCCGCGTCGACTTTGAAATGTCGGCCGAGCGGCAGCTGCTGCCGGGGCTGTACTACCGCCTGCCGCCCGCGCAGAAAAAGCGCGATCCGCTGCAAACCGGCGCCGATACGATCGCGCGGCTGCTCGGCGCGCAGAGCGGACAAAAGCGCTTTGACGCGTGGCTGCTGGACACATTCGGCGGGATCTCCCCGCTTCTATGCCGCGAGCTTACCTTCCGCCTGTTCGGCGAGGTCGACGTAGATATCGCCGCGCTCGCGCCCGGCGCGCGAGAAGAGGCCGCCGCTGCGCTGGCAGGACAGTTTGACCTGCTTGCAGGCGGCGACAAAGCGCCGGTGCTGCTGGTAAAGGACGGCCAGCCATGGGATTTTTCCTGCGTCGAGATCGCCCAGTACGGCGATTTTGTGCGCGTCGAGCGCCCGGCAAGCTTCTCGCAGCTTCTGGACGCCTTCTATGGCGCGCGCGACCGCGCCGAGCGCCTGCGCCAAAGGACGCAGGCCGTGCGCAAGCTGCTCACGAACCTGCAAAACCGCGCCGCGCGCAAGCTGGAGCTGCAGAAAAAGGAGCTTGCCGGCACGCATGAGCGCGAAAAGCTGCGCAGGCTGGGCGATATCGTCACGGCGAATCTGCACGAGATCCGGCGCGGACAGGCCCGCCTGCGCGCCGTCGACTTCTACGACCCCGATATGCCGGAAATCGACGTTCCGCTCAACCCCGCGCTCTCGCCGCAGCAGAACGCCGCCAAATTCTACAAGGACTATCAGAAGGCCAAGACGGCCGAGCGCGTGCTGCGCGAGCAGATCGCCAAGGGCGAGCGCGAGCTTGACTACCTCGGCAGCGTGCTTGAGGCGCTGTCGCGCGCCGAGTCAGAGCGCGATATCCAGCAGATCCGCGCCGAGCTGTCAGACGGCGGATATCTGCGCGAACAGACGCAGAAAAAGCGCATGAAGCTGCCGCCGGCAAAGCCCATGGAGTTTCGCTCGAGCGAGGGCTATACGATCCTCGTCGGCCGCAACAACCAGCAGAACGATCTGCTCACGACCAGGCTTGCAGAAAAAGGCGATCTCTGGCTGCACGCGCAGAAGATCCACGGCAGCCATGTCATCATCCTGTGCGCCGGCAAGACCCCCTCGGACGAAACTGTGACCGAGGCCATGACGCTGGCGGCGTACTACTCGCAGTCGCGCGAGGGACAAAACGTCCCCGTGGATTACACGCGCGTGAAAAACGTAAAAAAACCGAACGGCGCCAAGCCCGGCATGGTCGTCTACGACCACTACGCCACGGGCTATGTCACGCCCGACGCGGCGACGGCCGCACGACTAAAGGTGGATAAAACATGAACTCAGACTGGCACGACAAGCACTACGCCTTTTTTCAAAACCGGCAGTGCGAATTTTTCCCCTGCCATAAAACAGACGATCCCGACAATTTCAACTGTCTGTTCTGCTACTGCCCGCTCTATGCGCTTGGGCGCAGCTGCGGCGGCAATTGCCGCTATACGGACAGCGGCATAAAGGACTGCACCGGCTGCATGTTCCCCCACCGGCGTGAAAATTATGGTAAAGTCCTGGAAAAATTCCAGGACCTTGCCAAGCTCGCGCAAGAATAATCCGCGCCGCTTCCCGCAAACTAATCACAGAGGTGATTCGTTTGAAGAAGGAACAGCCCGCCCCGATCCACGATCTGCGCGACACGCCGGTGCCCGTGGTCAAGGGCGTAAGCAGCGACGCGCCCGATACGCTCCCGCTCCCGCCGCAGCCGCCGCAGCCAAAACCCGACTGGCCGTAGCACCATTTGCCCCGAAGCGCCATAAGATGTCATGGGATCACAATCCCATGACATCTTTTTTGGAGGTACTTCTTATGTGTTGCAATAACGGTATTGTCGGGGGCATTACGTTCCCGAACTTCGTTCTCCAGTCCTGCTGCAACCCCTGCTGCAGCAATAGCGGCTCGGTCGGCGGCGTGAGCGACAGCTCGAACAGCTGCTGCCGCAGATGCTGCTGCAGCAATTCCGGTTCCGTCGGCGGCGTGAGCGACAGCTCGAACAGCTGCTGCAACAAATGCTGCTGCAGCAATTCCGGCTCGGTCGGCGGTGCGAGCGACAGTTCGAACAGCTGCTGCAACAAATGCTGCTGCAACAATTCTGGCTCTGTCGGCGGCGTGAGCGATAGCTCGAACAGCTGCTGCCACAGATGCTGCTGCAGCAATTCCGGCTCTGTCGGCGGTGCGAGCGACAGCTCGAACAGCTGCTGCCGCAGATGCTGCGGATGCGGCTGCTTCCGCTGCACCTGCAGAGGTTAAGCGGCCCATGGCGTCCTTCCGGGCGCCATACATGAACCTCCATAAAAAGACGTCAGACCATGCCCGGGGGCGTATGCCCCCGGGCATGAAGCGTGCTGAAGACGCGGCAAGGCCGCTTGATAAAGAAAACCGGGTTTGCTTGTCAAAGCGTGTCCGCTGTGATATACTGTAAAAAACAGTATGATTCGGAGGACGCGTTTTGAAGGACTTTTTCTGCAGGCTCGTCATGCCTTGGCGCGCCGGGGCGCAGTTTGACGGCGACGAAGCGTTTTTCCAATTTCTCTTGCGCTATAACCGCCGCTGCAACACGCTTCGCGCCATTTTGTTTGCCGGCGCGGCGGTGATGCTGCTCATCGGCTACGCCGGCGTGTCCACCCAGCCGTATTACGCCGTCTGTGTGGCGCTGCTCGTGCTCGCGCTTGGACTATCTTTGATCATCGCACAGAACGAAAACCAGCTGCCGCAGGACATGCGGCAAACATGAGGACATTTATGGATCAGGAAATTTTGGATCTATTCGCTTCGCAGCGCGCGAGCATCGCGCTAAAGCAAGGCGGCCGCATCGTCTTTTCTGCCTTTGGCCGCGGCATTGGTCCGGCGCTCACGCTGTACGATGAGCAGCCAGAGCTGCTGCGCGGCGCCGAGGTCTTCGACACCATCGTCGGCAAGGCCGCGGCGTCGGTCTTCATCCTCGGCGGCGTGCGCGCGGTCTTCGGCCTGACGATGAGCGAGGCCGCTGCCCAGCTGCTTGCGCGCTACGGCGTTGCCTGCGGCTGTCAAACGCGCACACCGCAGATCATCAACCGCATGGGTACGGGGCTTTGCCCGTTCGAGCAGGCGGTGCTCGACATCGAAACGCCTGAAGCCTGCCTGCCCGTCATCCGCGAAACGCTCGCGCGCCTGCGCGCAAACGCACACGAAAAATAGAGAAAAAAGCTTGCCCAAAACGGGCAAGCTATACGATCCAGCAACCGATGGACAGGCCGGACGCACAGCCCATCGGCGCTTGCTGCGCTTACTGCAAATTTATGGCTTTGCGCCGCCCTACTCCTGCTTCGCCTTGACCGTGGCCTTCGCCCGGCGGCGGCGCGGACGGCGGCGCGGCTTCTCGGCAAGCTTACGGTAGCTCTCGGCCGCCTCGGACGTGTTCTCATACACCAGCCGACTGACGCGCAGCGTGCCGTCCGGCTCGTCCGAAAGCCGCAGCCGCACAAGAAATGGGCCATGCTCGTCGCACTCGGCCATCGTCATGCAGCGCTTGCCCGGCTGGCTGAACCAGCGCGAGCAGCGCATCGTTCTGCCGCACACGGGGCACGGGTTCTCTGCCGCGCATATCGCGCCCAGCGCCTCTGCCTTATCCTTGTAGCCGCGGTGGACGCTCCTGTGGATACAGCCCGGCAGCTGCGCGCCGTGGAAGCCGTTTTCATGGCTCTTTAACGCCTGCTCATACGCCTCGATCCCCTCCTGCAGCCGCAGACGCGCGCAGATGAGCGCCGTATGGTAGGCGTCTCCCAGCGCGTCGTGCGCTGGGCGTGTCGGCTCGATGCCCATCATCTCCAGCGCGGTCTTCAGCGCCCGCTGCGACGTGGCGCCATCGGTCTGGGCGTTAAAAATGAGCTGCGCGTTATACCACCGCGCCGTCCACTCGCTTTCCAGCCCGTACAGCGCCAGATTTTCACGCAGGATCGTGATATCGTCAAAGCCCCATGTGAGAAACACGCAGTCGTCTGCGCACCAGCTTCTGAACTGCTCCATCGCCTCGGCGAACGTCACCCCGTGCTCTTTGAGCGCCGCATCCTTGATGCCCGTGAGACTGCTGACCTTGCGGTTCATTTTTTTATAATATTTCGGACGGATGAGGATCTGAAATTCGCCGTCAAGCCGCTGCTCCGGCGTCATGCGCACGGCGCCGATCTGCACGATCTCGCCGCGGATGGGCGACGGCAGCTGTTTTTTCGCTGAATACGAACCCGGCCACGGCTGGTTCCACTCCATATCCAAAATGATATACTGCATCTGTCTACTCCTTTGCGTTCTAATAGATATGGTATCACAGCCGCGCGCGTCTGTAAATGGATTTTTCTTCCCCACAGCGCGCGTTTTCGTATCCGGCCGTCTGGACGAGCATGTAAATTGCACAATCTGCGCCTAAAATTATATTTTTTATCATTCTTCCGTGCAGGCATTTGCTTTTTCCGCAAAATTCGTTAGTATAATATCAGAAATATATTTTATAAATCAAGAGAGGAGATCCCGCCATGCTGCATCCCAATATTTTGATCGCCCCCACCCCCGCCGATGCCGGCCGCCTTGCCGCCGACCGGTTCGAGGCCCTCATCCAGGCCAAGCCCGCCTGTGTCATCGGTTTGGCGACCGGCTCCACGCCGCTGCACCTGTACCGCGAGCTGATCGCGCGTGAAAAGGCCGGCCGCATCGATTTTTCCCGCGTGCGCTCGGCCAATCTTGACGAGTACAAGGGACTCTCTCCCGAGCACGAGCAGAGCTACCGCCGCTTCATGCAGGAGAACCTGTTCGATCACATCTCGATCCGGCCGGAAAACACCATCGTCCCCGACGGGCTGGCCGAGGACGTCGACGCGATGTGCCGCGCGTATGAAAAGAAGATCGAAGACTGGGGCGGCGTGGACCTACAGCTGCTCGGCATCGGCCACGACGGCCACATCGGCTTCAACGAGCCGGACGGGCATTTCCCCGTCATGACCCATGAGGTATCGCTCACCGCCATGACGCGCGAGGCGAACAAGCGCTTTTTCGCGTCGATCGACGACGTGCCCACCGCCGCGTTCACCATGGGCGTCGGCACGGTCATGGCCGCACGGAAGATCGTCATGCTCATCACCGGCGCGGACAAGCATGAGATCCTGCGCAAAGCGTTCTTCGGCCCCGTCACGCCAGCCGTGCCGGCGTCGATCCTGCAGTTCCATCCCGACGTGACGCTTATCTGCGACACGGCGGCTTGGGGAAAATAAACAGGAGGTCAGCATGCAGTATCTGGGTATTGATGTTCCGCTCAAAAACGTCCCCACGCTCGATCCTGGATTCATTCCCTTCGGCGTCTGGCGCGAGGCGTATCTGAAAACGGCCGCGCGGCCGGTTTCCATCGCCGTCGAGCGGGAAGACGGCAAGATCTCGCTCTTTCATACCGCGCTGCGTGACGACAGCTTTGCCGAGGCCAACTACCGCTATCTCGAGCGCTTTGTGAAGCTGCTTTTGTGGAGCGTGGGCGGCTTCCGCGTATATCTGTGCGGTGCCGACGCGCTTGCCGCGCGCTTGCAGCAGGCGTATACCGACTGCGGCGCGCGCGCCTTTGACGTCGGCTTCATGCGCGACGTCTACGAGCGGCCGTTCGAGATCATCGTCACCGACGAGGCGCATCTGCCGCAGGCCAACGAGCAGTCCGTCCGCGTGGGCGGACATACAAACGGCTGCCGCATCGGCTTTGACGCGGGCGGCTCCGACCGCAAGGTCTCTGCCGTCATCGACGGCGAGACGGTCTACTCCGAGGAGGTCGTCTGGCACCCCAAGACGCAGTCTGACCCGCAGTATCATTTTGACGGCATCCTGGAAGCGTTCCGCACTGCGGCGTCAAAAATGCCGCGCGTCGACGGCATCGGCGTCTCGTCCGCCGGCGTTTTCATCGGCAACAGCCCCATGGTATCGTCCCTCTTTGTCAAGGTCCCGCGCGCACGGCGCGGCGAGGTCAAGACCATCTACGACCGCGCGGCCGCCGCGCTGGGCAGCGTCCCCATCGTCGTGGCCAACGACGGCGACGTCACGGCGCTGGCCGGCAGTATGAGCCTGCAGGCCGGTTCCGTCATGGGCCTGGCGATGGGCACATCCGAGGCGGTAGGCTACGTGAATCAAACCGGCAACATTCTCGGCTGGTTCAACGAGCTGGCCTTCGCGCCGGTCGATCTTGCCGAAAACGCCATGCAGGACGAATGGTCCGGCGATTTCGGCGTCGGCTGTAAATATTTTTCACAGGACGCCGTCATCAAGCTCGCGCCAAGGGCCGGCATCACGCTGGACGCGTCGGCCACGCCGGCGGAAAAGCTCAAGGCCGTGCAGCAGCTGGCCGAGAGCGGCAGCGAAGCAGCCCGCGAGATCTTCCGCACCATCGGCTGCTATCTGGCGCACACGCTGGTTCTCTACAGCGCGCTGTATGAGCTTCGCCACCTGCTGGTGCTCGGCCGCGTGGCCTCGGGCGTGGGCGGCGAGCTGATCGTCTCAGAGTGCCGCCGCGTGCTTGCCGAGGAGCATCCCGCGCTTGCCGCGCACATCGCGGTCGCCCTTCCGGATGAGAACTTCCGCCGCGTCGGTCAATCCATGGCTGCGGCGTCTCTTCCCGCCATCTCTTGACGTTTTTGACCGCCGTCCACACGGGCGGCGGTCATTTTTTCCATTTCAATAAAAAATATTGATTTCCCTCTTGCTATTTTCAAAAAAAGCACTACAATGGAGTCAGGAGGCCGATGAAGGGCAGGCAGATGTGTACCTGCCAATTTAACGATTCCATGCGTACCCGAACGTTGCATGAGTAGAAATGGCGCGTTAAGTACCGGTTGGATGGGAGGTTGCCGCCGGGCGAAGGAGTCTGACTCCGCGATGCCATTTTCGCATCCGCTAAAGCAATATAGAAATTGTACTGCAGTTTCCATCTTGTTACAAATCCATAAACACAACCTCCTCCCATATGATTATAGGAGGCTTTTTTATGCACAAAAACCAGTCCACCACCATTGCCGCGCAGGCAAAACCGCAGGGTCTGAAGAATGTGCGCACGCTCGTCAGCTGCGCGCTGCTCGCGGCCGTCAGCGTCGTGCTGGCCCGGTTCATCATCCCCATGCCAAACGTGACCACGCGTTTTTCGCTGGAGGCCGTGCCCATCTTCCTTGCCGGCATGCTCTTCGGTCCGCTGCCCGGCGCGCTCGTCGGCTTCTGCGCGGATCTGGTCGGCGCGCTCTTTTCCGGCTACGGCTACAATCCCATCTTCTGCATCCCGCCGATCCTGTACGGCATCAGCGCGGGTCTGTTCCGGCCGCTGCTCGTAAAGAAGGTGAGCGTTGCCCGCGTCGCGCTGGCGTTTGTCCCCGCTGTCGTACTCGGCTCGATCCTGTGGCAGAGCTTCGCGCTGGCGTATGTCTACGGCGGCGATGCGTTCGAGTCGTTTTTCCTCACTCAGCTCGGCAAGCGCTCGATCCAATTCGCCGTCACGTTCGTGCTGGACACGCTGATTGTCTGGTTGCTGTATAAATCCAAGGTATTTACTGCCGCCAAGCTCTGGCCGCCGGTCAGCGCTTCGTCCAAGGCGGAGCAAGAGTAAACTGTTTTCTTTTAGAAAGAAGAATCCCGTATGACTGTTTCTGAAGCACTGCAATATATCCACGCCGTCTGCTGGAAGGGCAGCGTCCCCGGCCTGAGCCGTATCGACGCGCTGCTGGAAAAAATGGGCCGGCCCGAGCGGCAGCTCAAATTCATCCATGTCGCCGGCACCAACGGCAAGGGCTCGACCTGCGCCATGCTCGCGTCCATTCTGCAGCAGGCGGGCTATAAGACGGGGCTTTACACCTCGCCGTATATCGTCTCGTTCAACGAGCGCATGCAGATCGACGGCCAAAACATCTCAGACGCCGCGCTGTGCCAGATCACGCAGGAGGTAAAGCCGCTGGCAGACTCCATGAATGACAAGCCCACCGAGTTCGAGCTTGTCACCGCCATCGCCTTCGCTTGGTTTGCGCGCGAGCGCTGCGACGCGGTGGTCTGTGAGGTCGGCATGGGCGGCGAGTTCGACGCCACCAACGTGATCCTGCCGCCCGAGCTTGCCGTGATCTGCAACATCGGCCTGGACCATACCGAGGTGCTGGGCGACACGCTGGAAAAGATCGCCGCGACCAAATCCGGCATCATCAAGCCCGGCTGTGACGCAGTGTGCTACCGCGAAAAGCCGAGCGTCGAGGCCGTGATCGAGGCGCGCTGTCAGCGCGTGGGCGCGGCGCTGCACAAGGCCGATTTTGACGCGCTGCAGCCTGTCCGGCATGCGCTGGACGGCCAGGTCTTTTCCTGGAACCGCTTCCAGCAGCTGCGTTTGCCGCTTCTGGGCGAGCATCAGCTGAAAAACGCCGCCGTCGTGCTCACCGCCGCAGACGTGCTGAAGCGCCGGGGCTGGCAAATCAGCGATGAAAATATCCGCGCGGGCCTTGCAAACGTCGTCTGGCCCGGCCGGTTCGAGCTGGTCCGCCGCGAGCCGCTTTTCATCATCGACGGCGGCCACAATCCGCAGTGCATCGAAGCGCTCACAAAAAACATCCGCGAATATCTCGCCGACCGGCCGCTCACCGTACTCACGGGCGTTCTGGCCGACAAGGACTACGGCTGCATGTATGAAAGCGTCGCGCCCTATGCCCGCGAGTTCATCACCGTCACCCCGCCCACGCCCCGCGCGCTCGACGGCGCGCAGCTGGCGGAGTATCTCAGGCAGTTCGGCAAGCCCGCCGCCGCGTACCCCGTGATCGCCGACGGCGTAAAGGCCGCGATCGCGCACGCCGGTAAAGACGGTGTGGTGCTGTGCTACGGCTCTTTGTATATGATCGGCGAGATCAAAGCCGCGCTGAACGCTCTGTAACAAAAGCGGCACAAATCAAAACTGCCTCAAGCCACCGAACAGGATGGCTTGAGGCAGCGTTTTTTATTGGGACGGCCTTCTGACACCGGCGGGTCCGCCGCCTGCTTTGTGATCAGTCTGAGCGCTTACTCTTCCGGAAGCTGAATGCCATCCAGCTTGTAGATAAACTTGACGTCCGCGTCCAAATCATCGCGCAGCCCTGCAAAGCAGCGGTAGTTCCTTGACACATCGACGACAGCCTGAAGGCGGGTCAGCACGGAAGACAGATCCCCGTCGAGCGCATCTGCCAGCCTTTGGATTCCCTCCTCATTGAACGCAGCCAGGCCGTCGGACAGCTGGAGCGCGCCGTCTTTCAGATCGCTGACGCCGGAAAGGAGCGCGGGCATCGCCTGCTCAAGCGCATTGGCGCCGGAGGCCGCGTCGGCCACACCATCGGTATAGGTGACGAGGCCCTGATAGAAGGCGTTGTAGCTGTCCAGCTGGGCCTTCAGGCTCTGAAGCTGGGCGGCGCCGGCGCTCGCCTGGGACAAGCCGGCGGTAATTTGCGCCTGCACCTCGTCGCCGGCCATATTTTGGTCAACGAGCAGCTGTATCTGCTCCTCCGTTTTGGATGCGATCAGGGCCTGGACATCGCCGCTTTCCATCTGAGCGGACACATGATCGGCGATGGCGGCCCGTGCGGCGTCGCCCGCCATTTGCCGCTCCACCGCAGCCTGGACCTGGGGATCGGCCAACGCGTCTGACTCCAAGCCCATGGCGGCCAGCACCTGCTTTTCTGTCTCGGCCCGGACGGCGGCTTCCACCTGGGCCGTTACTTCCTGCTCCACTGCGGCGGTTACGGCAACGCGGACGGCGTCTTCCTGCGCGCGAACGGCCTGCTCCACCTGCACGCGGGCGGAGGCGACGATCGCGCTTTCATCCAACCCCGCCAAAACGCCGTTCAATACCTCGGCGTAGTTATCGGCGGTGAGCGTGGGCAGATCCAGTCCGGCAGCGGCGATCTGACTGTTTGCCATGCCCAGCAGGGAATCGAACACCTGCTTCGCCCCGCCGGTCAGCGCGGCGTTGTTGGCGGTCAAGGTATTGAGGCCGCCCGCAAGCTGGGACACGCCGTCAGAAACCTGGCCGGTCCCGTCCAGCAGCACGTCCAGGCCATCATATAACTGGCCCGCGCCGTCCATCAGCTGATCCATGGCGCCGGTGAGCGCCTCCGCCGCCGCGGTCAAATCGTCCATAGAATCGAATGTATCCACATCGAACTCGCTGAACACCGCGTTGGTAGCCAGGGTCATCGTCATGCCCAACGCAAAATCCTCCACGTCGGCAGAGATCTCTACATACTCCGGAATATCCAGTGTTTTTCTATCCAGCGACAGGTCCTCCTGCAGACCGGGAAAGGCGATGCCCACCACGGCGGTGCGGCTGCCGTCGTTCAGCACCTTGCCATTGGATACGGCAACATTGCTAAAGCGGTCATTGTCCAGCACCATACCGGTCAGCACAGCGAACGGCACATAGATTTTTTCCTGCTGATCGCCGATGTCCACGTATTCATACTGATTGTTGACGTAGTCGAAGCGGATGCTCACCCGGCCGCTTTTGCCGGCCAGGTCGCTGGGATCAATGGGCTGGCCGTCCAGTTGATAGCTGACAGACAGGGTGACGGGCAGTTCCCCCTCCACCACGCGCTGGACATAGACGTTGTCCTTCTCTGACCACACCTGGGCATTGTCATCCAGCGTGTATGTACCGTCTTCCAGCAGGGCGTTTTTGATCCAGTCGCTGACGATGATTTTGTCCGCGCCGCCGTCTGCCCCGGCAATGACGTACACGGTCTGACTTTGGGCGGCGGCGTCCCCGGTCTTGGCAGCGGTGAGCACGGGAGCGGCGTCTGTATTCTCCGGCGGCTCGCTGCCGCTGAGCGCGCAAGCCGCAGTGGCCACGCCGCCGATCAGTAAGGCCGCGCACAGAACCGCGGACAGTATTTTTGTGATGGATTTCTTCATTTCAGAACGACCTCCGGTTTTAGATGTTTGGCGCACTGTCTCATGCCGGCCGTGGTGGCGCAGATCACTCTGTCACACAGCAGCAGCAAGGCAGGCAGAATAAAAATGACGGCTAGCACGCTGACCACAGCGCCGCGGGCCATGAGCATGCACATGGCGCTGATGATGTCGATGTCAGAGTAAATCCCCACCCCAAAGGTGGCGGCAAACAGTCCCAGTCCGGATACCAGAATGGACGGAACGGACGTGGCCAGGGCCGTGGTGACCGCCGCACGCTTTTCCGCGCCGTTCATCCGCTCGGTCTTGTAACGTGTGGTCATCAGGATGGCATAGTCGACGGTAGCGCCAAGCTGGATGGTGCTGATGCAAATCGGCGCGATAAAGGGCAGCGATTGGCCCAGGTAGTGCGGCAGCCCCAGGTTGATAAAGATAGCGACTTCGATGACGGCAATGAGCAAAAACGGCAGGGAAATACTTTTTTCCACCAGGGCAATGATGATGAAGATGGCTACGATGGATACGGCGTTGACGATCTGGAAATCCCGGTCGGTGGTCTCGATCATATCTTTCATGCAGGGGGCTTCGCCGATCAGCATACCGTTGGGGTCGTACTGCTTCAAGATGGCGTTCAGCGAATCCACCTGGGCATTGACCGCGTCGCTGGCCACACTATATTCCGAGTTGATCAGCAGCAGCTCCCAGTTGTCGCTTTTCATCACCGACACCAGGGACTCGGGCAGGACCTGCTCCGGTACCAGCGGGCCAATCACAGACTCTAGCCCCAGTACATACTTCACGCCCGGCACCTGCTCCATATCCTGCATCATAGCCCGGACATTCTGAGACGGCAGGGACGCGTCCACCAGCACCATATGGGTGGATGCGATATCAAAATCCTCGGACAGCTTGGAGTTGGCGATCACATAGGCCATGTCGTCGGGCAGGCACTGGCCCATGTCGTAGTACACCTCGTCGTTGGTGCGGCTGTAACCGTACCAGGCTGGTGGGATCAGCAGGGCAAAGACCACCAGAAACAGCGGGAACACCTTGACGACTCCCCCGGCAAACCGTCCCAGCTCAGGAATGAGGGAGCGGTGCCGGGTTTTTTGCAGCGGCTTGTCGAATACCAGGATCAGCGCCGGCAGCACCGTGACGCAGCCCAATACGCCGAACAATACGCCCTTGGCCATGACGATGCCCAAATCCCTGCCCATGGTGAAGGACATAAAGCAAAGGGCCGCAAAGCCTGCTACAGTGGTGATCGAGCTGCCCAGCACGCTCTTGAGCGTGGCGGCAATGGCCGAGGCCATCGCTTCATTACGATCGCTGCAGCGAGAACGCTGTTCGTTGTAGCTGTGCCAGAGGAAAATGGAGTAGTCCATGGTGACCGCCAGCTGGAGTACGGCGGACAGGGCCTTGGTGATGTAGGAGATCTCGCCCAAAAAATAGTTGGTGCCCAAATTCAGAAGGATCATCATGCCGATGCTGGCCAAAAAGACAAAGGGCACCAGCCAGCCGTCCAGCAGCAGCATCATAGCGGCGCAGGCCAGCAGGACCGCCAAGCCCACATAGATCGGCTCCTCCTGCTCACACAGATCCTTCAGGTCGGTGACCAGGGCGGAC